>NZ_JBIRFA010000014.1:0-171138 GCF_044327205.1 Kitasatospora sp. NPDC018058
GCCACCCCGAAACCCGCACCACCACAACAGCCCTCGCCACCCTCCACACCCACGGCCACCCCGTCACCTGGCCCCACCTCGACGGCATCGCCACCCACCCCGCCGACCTGCCCACCTACCCCTTCCAACGCGAGCGCTACTGGCTCCACCCCACCCCCAGCACGGCCTCCGGCTCCACCGGTCTCGTCTCGGGCGGCCACCCGCTGCTCGACATCGCGATCGAACTCCCGGACGGCGGTCACCTGTTCACCGGTGTCCTCGCCCTTCAGCACCACGCATGGCTGGACGGGCACGCCGTCCTGGGTGTTCCGGTACTGCCGGGCGCCGCGTTCGCGGACATCGCGCTGACACTCGGTGATCGGCTCGGCCTCGGCCGGCTGGACGACCTCGCCCTCGAGCACCCGTTGGTGCTTCCCGAGCGGGGCGAGGTCGAGTTCCAGGTGTTCGTCGGCCCGGCGGACGAGTCGGGGGCCCGCCCCATCGACTTCCGCTCCCGCCCGCGCCCCACCGACCACGAGGCAGCCCAGGAGTGGGTCGGCAACGCCTCCGGCCGGCTCGCCGTGAGCACGCCGTCCCCCGCTGCGCCCCGGCCGGAGGCCTGGCCGCCGGCGGGCGCCGAGCCGGTGCCGGTCGAGCCCCTGTACGCGCAGGTCGCCGCAGTCGGCGTCGACTACGGTCCACTCTTCCGCGGCCTGCGGTCCGCCTGGCGGCACGGGACGGACCTCTACGCCGAGGTCGCCCTCCCCGAGGGCACCGCGACGGACGGGTTCGCCCTCCACCCGGCGCTGCTCGACGCCGCCCTGCACCCGCTGCTGGTCTGGTCCGGCGCCGACGACGGCCTCCAGCTGCCCTTCGCGTGGCAGGGCGTCAGCCTCCGGAGCAGCGCGGGGACCGCACTGCGCGTGCGGATGTCCCGCCTCGGCGCGGACGGCCTCGCCCTCACCCTCACCGAGCCGGTGACCGGCGCGCTGGTGGCCTCCGTCGAGTCCCTGGCTGTACGCCCGGTCGACCCGGCGACGTTCCACCGCGCAGGCACCGCCGCCCCGCTGTACGGACTCGACTGGGTCACCGTGGCCCGGTCGGCCTCGGAGTCGGTCCGTCTCGCCGCACTCGGCACCCTTCCGAAGGTGCCCTCAGGCCTGCCCCTCGACGTCCACCCGGACCTTGAGACCCTCGCCGAGAAGACGGCCGACGCCCCGCCGACCGACGTGCTCCTCGTCCTGCCCACCGAGGCCGACACCGACCACGGGCCCGACCCGGTGGCGGCCGCCCACCAGACCGCGGAGGCCGTTCTCACGGCCGTTCAGGACTTCGTCGCCGACGAGCGGCTCGCCGACAGCCGACTGGTGGTGGTGACGCGGGGCGCCGTGGCGGCCCGCCCGGGCGACGACGTCCCGGCGCTGGCGGGTTCGCCCGCCTGGGGCCTGGTCCGCGCGGCGCTCTCGGAACACCCCGGCCGGTTCGCGCTGGTCGACCACGACGGCAGCGACGCCTCCTGGCTGGCCCTGCCGACCGCGCTCGCCGTCGAGGAGGAGCAGGTCGCCCTGCGCGACGGGCAGCTCCTGGCTCCGCGCCTGGCCGCCGTCGGCGCGTCCGAGGACCTGGCCGAGCCGCGCCCGCTGGACCCGAACGGGACCGTCCTGGTCACCGGCGGCACCGGCACCCTCGGCACCCTCCTCGCCCACCACCTCGTCACCACTCACGGTGTGCGGCACCTGATGCTCACCAGCCGACGCGGCCCCCACACCCCGGGAGCCGCCCAACTCATGGACGAGCTCCGGGAACTGGGCACCACCGTCACCGTCACCGCCTGCGACACCACCGACCCCGACGCCGTGAACACCCTGCTCGCCGGCATCCCCACCGAACACCCCCTCACCGCCGTCATCCACACCGCCGGTCTCCTCGACGACGCCACCCTCACCACCCTCACCGCCCACCAACTCCACACCGTCCTCCAGCCCAAGATCGACGCCGCCTGGCACCTCCACCGGGCCACCGAACACCTCGACCTCCGCGCCTTCGTCCTCTACTCCTCCATCGCCGGCACCGTCGGCAGCCCCGGACAGGCCAACTACGCCGCCGCCAACGCCTACCTCGACGCCCTCGCCACCCACCGCCACGCCCACGGCCTACCCGCCCACTCCCTCGCCTGGGGCCTCTGGGCCCAGCCGGGCGGCATGGCGGGCACCCTGGACACCCAGGACCAGGCCCGACTGCGCCGCTCGGGCATCGCGCCGATGTCCGCCGGGTACGCGCTCGCCCTGTTCGACCGGGCGCTCCTCACGGACCGGCCGGTGCTCGTGCCCGCCAGGGTCGACACGGCGGCACTGCGCAGCGCCGAGACGGTGCCGCCGCTCTTCCGCTCGCTGGTCCGCCCGGCGGCCCACGCGGTCTCCGGGTCCACCCGGACGGCCGACGAGCCGGTGCTGCGCGAGCGGTTGGCGGTGCTCAGCGCCGCCGAACGGCTCGACGCCCTGCTGGACCTCGCGCGTACCAGGATCGCCGAGATCCTTGGCCACGACAGCCCGCGCGCGGTCGGCCCGGACCGCGGCCTGATGGACCTCGGCTTCGACTCCCTGATGGCCGTCGAGCTGCGCAACAGCCTGGGCCGGCTCACCGGTCTGCGGCTGCCGAGCACCTTCGTCTTCGACTACCCCACACCCGTCGCCATGGCCCAGGAGCTGGACGCCCGCCTCGGCCTCGGCGACGGCGGCGGCGCGGACGACGGTGCCGACACCGCCGACGAGGCGACGATCCGCCAGGCCCTGGCCGCCATCCCGCTGGACGTCCTACGGGCGTCCGGGCTGATCGAACCGCTGCTGCGCCTTGGCCGGACGGCCGAACCTGCGCCGGCCCCGGAGGACCGCAGCGCCTCCATCCAGGAGGCCGACACCGACGAGCTGATCCGGATGGCGCTCGCCGGCCTCGACTGACCACGCTCCAGCGCCACGCAGCCCCGGCCCTCCAGGCCGGGGCTGCACGGCGTCCACGGCGTCCACGGCGTCCACGGCGTCCACGGCCAGGCTGATGACGTCCGTTACTCCCCGGCGGCGTCCAGCAGGATCCGGGCCAGTTCGGCGGGCCGGGAGAACATCGGCCAGTGTCCGGTGGCCAGTTCGACCAGGCGCCACTGCCCACCCGCCACCAGCGCGGCCACGTCCTCGTCGGGCTCCTCCCCCGCGAGCAGGCACCGCAGGTACGTCGCGGGCAGCTCGCCGAGGGGGCGGGTCAGGACGGCGGGCTCGGTCAGGGTGGCGCCCGGGTGCGGAGTGGAGCCGGTGACGATGCGGGCGATCTGCTCGTCGGTGAGGTCGTGCCCCTCGAAGTGGGCGGCGGAGGCGCGCGGCCAGAAGCCGTCGTTCCCGGTGATCGCCGCCGTCAGCGCCGCTCCGCCGTCCGGCCAACTCGCGGCGAAGGACCGGCCGTCGACCGGGACGCCGGAGTCGACGAAGACCACGTGGGCCAGCCGGTCGCCGATCCGGGCCGCGGCCTGGCCGACCGGGATCCCCCCGTAGCTGTGGCCGACCAGGACGACCTCGCGCAGGTCCAGTCGCTCGATCGCAGCCACGATGTCCTGGACGTGGGTCTGCTGCCCGGCCGGCACGCCCTGCTTGTCGGCGAGGCCGGAGAGGGTCAGCGGGTGGACGCCGTGTCCGGCCGCCCGCAGGTGCGGCACCACGTCGCCCCACGCCCATGCCCCGAGCCGCGCGCCCGCCACCAGTACGAAATTCACCATGATCGTCACCGTAGCGGTCCGCCTCCGCGGCGCCCCAGGGAATTGTCCATGCCCCGGACATGACACATGCTCGCCATCCGCCTCGGCCACACTCCCCGCCCACCCCGGCAGCCGGACGACACCTCGAACAGGGAGCCGACGGTGGCGGATCGGAATCAGGCCTCGCGGCACCAGGGCGACGAGCCCGCTCCCGACAGTAACCGCGGTGGCCGTCCTCAGTCGACGGCCACCGCGGTGAACTCGGCCGTGTGGACCGCGTCGCCGTGCTTAGCTGATGCGTGTTCATATCGTCAACCATGACCCGTGAGGCCGCAGTTGATCAAGCGATTCTCCGGGATACCCCCTCCCGGTGTCGCCATCGCACCGGATCGAAGGCGGTCACCCGGGGTTCCGACGAGGCCTGCGCCCGGTACCCACCGCACGAGAGCACCAGCATCTCGTCGCCCCCGGGCTGGAATTCGTACGCCACCCTCTCCACCCGGCTCCCGATCCCGACCCCGGCCAAGTCCTCCCGCAGCCGTTCCAGCCCGTCGTACCGCTCCCCGGTGTCGTACACCACGACCGGGAAGATCCGGACCTCCCGCCGCGCCACCCGGGCGAGTTCCAGCAGCGCCGCCCGGTGGAAGTCCCCGCCGAGCCGATTGCCGTAGGAGAACAGCAGGTGTGAGCTGAGCACCAGGTCGAAGGATCCGTCGGCGAAGGGGAGTTGCGGCAGCGCCCCGGCCAGGTAGCGCTCCGGCCGGGCGGTGATGTCGGAGCGGAACAGCCGGGCGCTGCCGATCCGCTCCCGGAGCAGGCCGGCCGGGTCGCCGTACCAGGACCAGACGAAGTCCGCGGCCTCCCGCATCAGCTGCCCGCGTTTGAAGAGGGTCTCCCGCTCGACCAGCAGCCCCAGCTTCTCTCGGTGCGAGGCGTATTCACGGTCCACCGCCACCGCGTCGATGCCGCGCTGCCCCGCTTCGGCCACGAAGCTCGCCGCGCCGCCCGGGCAGTCCAGGATGCGCTGCGCCAAGTCCCGGTCGGTGAGCGCGAACATCGCCCGGTACTCCGCGAAGGAACGGGCGCTGACCAGCACGGCTCACCCCCGCCCGACGAACGGCATGGTGCTCGGCAGCACCACCAGGGACTGGATGGTGGTGTCCGGCGGCTGCGAGGCCATCAGCAGCAGGGCCTCGGTGAAGCGCTCCACCGGGATGGTCGCCTCCACCGCCATCGTCCCGTCGGCCTGCATCGCGGCGGGCTGCGGGCCACCGTCCAGCGGGGTGACGTTGCCGACGTCGATCTGCCCGCAGGAGATGCCGTACGGACGGCCGTCCAGGGCGAGCACCTTGGTGAGGCCGAGGACGGCGTGCTTGGCGGCCGTGTACGCCAGGGAGTTGGGGCGCGGCACGTACGCCGAGGGCGCGCCGTTGTTGATGATCCTGCCGCCCTGCGGGGACTGGGCGCTCATCAGCCGGAAGGCCTCCCGGGCGCACAGGAAGCTGCCGGTGGCGATGGTGTCCAGCACCCGGTTCCAGTCCTCGAACGGGGTCTCGACGATCGGCCGACGCGGGGCGGCCGCACCCGCGTTGTTGAACAGCAGGTCGAGGCGGCCGTACCGGTCGCGGACGGCGTCGAAGAGCCGGGCGACCTCCTCGGGGCTGCGGATGTCGGTCGGGACGGTCAACACCCGTGCCGGGTCGACCTCCGAGAGCGCCGCGGTCTCCTCCAGGGCGTCCTTGCGCCGCCCGGCGAGCACCACCGTCCAGCCCGCCTCCAGCAGGGCCAGCGAGGAGGCCCGGCCGAGCCCGCTGCCGCCGCCGGTGACCAGGGCGATCCTTCCGTTCAGAGTGTCCATGCCTCCCCCTCGTTCAGCCAGATCCGCAGCATCCGCCGGGCGTGCGGACCGGGTTCGTCCACGTACGGTGAACGCCCGTGCAGCACCCGGCTGTTGCGGATGACCAGTAGGTCTCCGGCGGCCATCGGCAGCCCGAAGGCGATCTCCGGCCGGTACAGCACCTCGTCCAGCACGCCCAGCGCCTCCCACTGACGGTCCGTCAGTTCCGGTGCGCCCCGGTCGGGGGAGGAACGGACGGTGCGGGTCTGGTAGTAGCAACCGATGGTCCCGTCCTTCTGCGGATACAGGATCGGGGTGACCACGACCTGCGGGCCCGCCCGGCCGGTCCGGTCGAAGGTCCAGTCCTCACCGAGGGTGGCCAGCGCGTCCGGCCGTTCCTGCCCGATCAGGTCGTGGACGTGCCGGGCGCTCGCCAGCTTGGTCAATCCTCCCCCGTGGTAGGCGGGTTGGATGCAGAGCAGGACGAGCAGGTCGCAGGTGTCGCAGTGGAAGCCGAGTTCGGTGTTGCCGTCGCCGTCCTGGTCGCGCAGCACCGAGGTGAGGTCGCCGCGCCCGTTCTGCGGCACGATCCGGCCGAAGTCCCGCAGCAGGAAGGAGAGCGCCTCGGCGATCTCCCGTTCCGGCTGCGCCGGGTCGACCAGCCGGCCGACGTGGGCGAGGCCGACCGAGGCGAGGCCGTCCCGGACGAAGCCGCGCAGCCGCCGGCGCACCGGCTCGGCCACGCCCCAGCGCTCGGCCCGCGCGTCGGCCCAGAGCAGCCGCCGCTCCTCGTCCCCCAGCGGCAGCGACCACAGCTCCCGTCGGGCCTCCAACTCCAGGCTGCTCCAGCCGATCTCGGCCACCGTGTGCTCACTCATGATGCCTCCTTCTACCGGGCCCCGGCCGCGACGGCCTTGGACCAGAGCGCCAGTGCCTCGTCGATCTGCCCGGCCGTGACGACCAGCGCGGGGATCATCCGGACCACGTTGAGGTGGATCCCGCAGAGCAGGAGCAGCAGACCGAGGTCGGCCGCGGCCTGCTGGGCCCGCCGGGCGGCGTCCGGGTCCGGTGTGCCGTCCGGGCGGCAGAACTCGCTGGCCGCCATCAGCCCGAGGCCGCGGACGTCGGCGATGCCGGGCGCCTCGGCGGCGACCGTCCGCAGTCCGTCCAGCAGCCGCACGCCCTGCTCGGCCGCGTTCTCGACCAGCCGTTCCTCGCGTAGCACGTCCAGGGTGGCCAGGGCGGCGGCGCAGGCCACCGGGTTCCCGCCGTAGGTGCCGCCCTGCGAGCCGGGCCAGGCGCGCCGCATCAGCTCGGTCGGCGCGGCGATCGCGGACAGCGGGAAGCCGCTGGCCAGGCCCTTGGCGGTGATCAGCACATCGGGCACCACCCCGTCCTCGTACTGGTGGGCCCAGAACCGGCCGGTGCGGCCGAAGCCGCTCTGCACCTCGTCCACCACGAGCAGGATGCCGTGCCGGTCGGCCCGCTCGCGCAGTCCGGCCAGGAATCCGGCCGGGGCGGGGACGTAGCCGCCCTCGCCGAGCACCGGCTCGACGAACATGGCCGCCGTCTCGGCGGGCGCGGAGACGGTGGCCAGCACCTCGTCAAGCCCGCGCAGGGCGTGCGCCACGGCCTCCTGGTCCGACAGCCCCAGCCGGAAGGCGGCCGGGAAGGGCGCCACCGCGACGCCGGGCACCAGCGGGCCGATGCCCGCCCGGAAGCGGGTCCCGGCGGTGGTGAGCGAGGCCGCACCCATGGTGCGGCCGTGGAAGGAGCCCTCGAAGACGATCACGTTCTGCCGCCCGGTGGCGTGCCGGGCCAGCCGCAGCGCCGCCTCCACCGCCTCCGTCCCGGCGGTGGCGTAGCACAGCGAGTCCAGGCCGGGCGGCAGAACGTCGCCCAACCGCTCGGTGAGGGTGAGCAGTCGGTCGTGCAGGACGGTGGTGTACTGGCCGTGGATCAGCCGGCCGGCCTGCTCGCGGACCGCCTCGACCACGCGCGGGTGGCAGTGGCCGGTACTGGTCACCCCCACGCCGGAGGTGAAGTCGAGGTAGCGGCGGCCGTCGGCGTCGTAGAGGTGGAGGCCTTCGCCGCGGACGGCGACGACCGGGGTGGCCTGCTTGAGCACCGGGGAGAGCTGGGACAACGGAGTCTGCCTTCTTCTGGAGGGGACGGGTCAGCGGGGCGGCAGGTAGCCGGCCTCGGCGGCCCAGGTGAGCGCGGCCGACCACCACTGCGGGGTCGGCGCGGTGAAGCGGACGCCCAGCCGGTCGAGCACGGAGGTGGTGTAGGCGCAGTCCACCCGGACGTTGCGCTCCTCCTGCTGGGCCCAGGCGGCGGCCAGGCGGGCGGCTGTCGGGTGCCGGTGCTCGGCCCGGGCGATGGCGGCCGCGAAGGTCCCGTCGTCGGTGATCCGGACGGGGTAGCCGAACTCGGCGAGCCGGCCCACGAGTTCGTCGTGCGGTGTCAGGTGGGGGTTCTCGACGTGGTACGCGCCGGGTGCGGCGTACGGGTCCAGCGCGATCGCGGCGATCCCGGCGGCCACCGTGTCCACGTGCGAGAACGCGAAGGCGGTGTCCGGCCGGCTGGGGGCGGCGCCCGCCAACAGGTAGCCGCGGATGAGCTGGTAGATCCGGTTGTCGCCGATGTTGGCCTGGAACGCCCCGGTCCGGCTGTGCGCCGCGATGTGGCCGCTGCGGTACAGGTAGGCGGCGTGCCCGGTGGCCGCCCAGGCCCGAACGGCCTGCTCGGCCCGGTACTTGGTGCGCTCGTACGGGGTGCGGAAGTGCTGGCCGATCCACAGGTCCGCCTCGCTGAAGCGGCGCGACGGGCCGTCCACCCCGCCGGAGACGGCGAGGGTGGAGACGTGGTGGACCGCGGCGGCCGGGGTGTGCTCCTCGACCCATCCGAGCAGCCGGCGCACCGCCGCGTGGTTGGTGCGCTCCAGCTCGTCGGGCGAGGCGACCAGTCGGACGTCCGCCGCCGCGTGCACCACGATCCGGGCGGTCCGGGCGTGCTCCAGCCCGGCCGGGGAGAGGCCGAGGCCGTCCCGGCCGATGTCCCCTGCGACGGCCCGGGCCCGGCCGACTGCCAGGCGCCGTAAGGCCTCCGCCTCGTCGGCGGCCCGGACCAGGCAGGTGACCTCGGCTCCGCGCCGCAGGAAGGCGTACAGCAGGTGGCGGCCGAGGTAGCCGGTGGCGCCGGTGAGCAGCACCCGGGCCGGCTCCCGGACGCTCACCCGGGCGGTGCGCGGCACCCGGGCGTGCAGCAGTTGCCCGGAGGTGGACAGCGGCGCCCGCACGGGCCGCTCCGCCGACGGTCCGGCGAGCGCCTGGGCGAACCGGGTGACGATCCGCTCGGCGGCGGGGTGCGCCACAGCGGGCCACCCGTACACCAGGTCGGCGACCAGGCGCTGCTCCACCACCCTGGCCGTGAGCCGCAGTCGGTAGATCGGGTCGCCCCCGGCGCAGCGGGCCACGCCCGCCTGCTCGTCGGCGACGGTCCAGTCCAGCGCGGGTTCCTCGGGCAGCCGGAAGGTGCCGAGGAAGTTGAACCCGACGGTCGGGCGCTCGCCGGACGTGTCCATCGCCCGGACGGGCGCCTCCCGCAGCCGCTGCGCCACGGCCTGCGCGCCCGCCGCCGGTTCCAGCTCGACGTGCTTGACGGCGGTGAACCAGCCGACGGTGTCCAGGAATTCGCCCGGGTCGCCGGCGGTGTCCCGACCGTGGGTCTCCACCTCCACGGCGAGCCGGGGCTCGCCCCGCCACTGCGCGACGGCCCCGGTGAAGGCGGCGAGCAGGGCGGCCTCCAGGTCGGCCCCGCCGCCGTGTCGTGCGATCAGTCGGGCGGTGGGTTCCTCGTCCAGGGCCCAGCTGAGCGCGGCCGGTCGGGAAGGCGGAACGGGCTCGGAGGTTTCCGGCGCAGGTGTCGGCGGGGCGGCCGCCGCCCACTGGTAGAAGTCGGGCGTGGGCGGCAGGTCGGCCGGTCGTCGATCGAGCACAGTCCGGTCGAGCACCGCACGGTAGGCGTGGGCGAGGTCGTCCAGCAGGATCCGCCAGGACAGCCCGTCCACCACCAGGTGGTGGGCGATCAGCGCCAGCCGGTCGTCGGTGCCGGGCGGCCCGGTGAACAGGTGGGCGCGCAGGAGCCGTCCGGCCAGCGGGTCGAGGCTGCGGTGGAGTGCGGTGCAGACCCCGGCGACGGTGTCGGCGATCGCGCCCGCCGCGCGCGGGATGCGGGAGTGGGAGAGCGGGTCGAGGTCGGCCACCGCCCTGGGTTCGCCGTACCCCTCCGGCGAGACGGGGCGCCGCAGTGCCGGGTGGCGTTCCAGTACGGCCCCGACCGCCGCCGAGAGTGCGGCCGGGTCGACGGCGGTGCGGCAGCGCAGCAGCACGGACTGGTTCCAGTGCCGCAGGTCCTCGACGGACCGCTGCCGGAACAACCAGCGCTGGGCGGGCGCGAGTCGGCCTCCGCTGTCGCCGCGACGCGGTACCGGAACGGCGGGAACCACCGGCTCGGCCACCGAAGCCAGCCCGGCTGCCGTCGGGTGCCGGTAGAAGTCCTCGTAGGCGACCCGCAGTCCGGAGCGCCGCAGGAAGGCGATGGTGCGCATGGCGAGGATGGAGTCCCCGCCGAGGCCGAGCACGTCCGCCTGCGGTCCGACGCCGGACAGTCCGAGCGCGTCGGCCCAGAACCGGGCGATCTCCCCGGCCAGGCCGTCGCCGGCCGTGCCCGACGGCTCCGCTCGGGCCTCGACCAGTTCGGACACCAGAGTGCCCAGCCGCCGCCGGTCCAGCTTGCCGTTCGGCCCGACCGGGAACTCCGGCAGCACCAGGATCGGCTGTGGCACCGAGTAGCCGGGCAGCCGGTCGCGCAGGTACGCGCCGAGGCCGTCGACACCCGAGCCGTCCAACAGTCGCACCGCGCCCAGCAGTTGGTTTCCCACCCCGGTCTCGCGCAGCAGCGCCGCCGAACCCGCCACGCCGGGGTAGCCGTCCATGGCCCGCTCGACCTCGGAGAGGTCGACCCGGTAGCCCCGGACCTTCACCTGCCGGTCCACCCGTCCGAGGAAGACCAGGTGACCGTCCGCCCGTCGACGGCACAGGTCACCGGTGCGGTACATCAGGTGCCCACCGCGCCGGACGAAGCTGCGCGCGGTCTCGTCCGGCCGGCCGAAGTAGCCGGCGCTGACGCCCCGCCCGCCGATCAGCAGCTCGCCCTCCGGCGCGGCCCGCCCCTCCCCGTCCACCACGGCGAGCAGCGCCTCCCCGATACCGCTGCCGATCGGCACGGTCGGCTCCCCGACGGGCAGCTCATGTGCGGCGGTGGCGAGGAAGCAGGTCGCCCCGACCGTGGTCTCCGTCGGCCCGTAGTGGTTGACCAGCCGCTCGGTGACCCCGCCGTCCAGCAGTGCGGCCGCCAACGGGCGCGGCAGCGCCTCGCCGCCCAGCAGCAGGGTGCGCAGCGGTGCGGTGTCGGTCGGGCGGCCCTCCAGCAGGGCGGTCAGATGCGAGGGGGTGGTCTTCAGCGTGTCGACCCCGACCCGGCGCAGCGAGGCCCAGAAGGCCTCCGGGTCACGCACCTCCCGGTCCGGGACGACGTGTACCGAGCCCCCGGTGGCCAGGGCGAGCAGCCAGGCGGTGTGGCCGAGGTCGGCGGCCAGCGTCGTGACGTGCGCCAGGCGGGGCGCGTCGGCCGAGGTCAGGCCGAGCCGCGCGGCCAGCGACAACGCGTAGTGCACGGCGTTGGCGTGGGTGACCGCCACCGCCTTGGGCTCGCCGCTGGACCCCGAGGTGAAGGACAGGTAGGCGAGGTCCTCGGCGCCCACCTCCCCACCCCGCCCCGAGGGACCGGCCGCCTCGACGTCCACCACGTCCCCGCCGAGCCCGCCCTCCGTGGCGAGCACCCGTCCGACCCGAACGGCGGCGAGCCGCCGGGCGAGGTCGGCCGCCGACCAGTCCGGGTCGGCCGGCACGGCCGCCGCGCCGGAGCGCAGCACCCCGTGCAGCAGCACCAGCATCCGGGCGTCCCGGGGCCCGAGCAGGGCGACCCGGTCGCCCGGGCCGGTGCCGTCGGCAGCCAGCCGGGTGGCGATCCGCCCGGCGGCGGTGTCGAGCGTGCGGTAGTCGTAGGCGCGGACGCCGTCGGTGACGGCGGGCCGGTCGGGGTGGGACCGGGCGAGGTGCGACAGGAGCGCGGTCAGCGAGCCGGTGGCGGACGTGGACCGGAGGTGCTGCGTCGCGGAGGTCACGCCGACTCGTCCCCCGTCCGTGCCGTTCCCACCGGCTGGGCGAGCACCCCGGGGTCGCCCACCAGGTACCCGTCCAGCCCGGCCCGTTCGGGCAGACGCCCGGCCAACTCCCAGGCCAGCATGCGGTGCAGGCCGTCGATGTGGATCAGTCCCTCCCGGACCAGCAGGTCCGAGTAGTCGGAGTGGTCGACCGGCCCGGTGCTGAGGAAGAGCGGCGTGAACGGTGCCCAGCGCAGCAGCCGCAGCTTGGCCGCGCAGACCGGGTTGGCCGCCGCCCAGGCGGCTGCGCCGGAGCGGACGCGTTCGGCCGCCTGGGCCACGGTCAGCCCGGTCCGCGGGACGAGTTCGAGCTCGCCGCCCTCGCTGAGGTGCCAGGGCAGGAGGACGCCGAGGATGTCGTCCCGGCTCAGCCGGACCCGCCACCAGCCGCCGGGGATCCGGTCGGCGCGTTCGATGTTCTCCTCGCCGTACGGGTTGCTGTTCGCCTCGTGAGCCCGCTCCACCGGGTGGTCCCGCAGGTAGGCGTCGTGGACCTCGGGGTAGGCGACGGCGGTGACGATCTCCACGGCAGTGCTCCTCAGACGGATCCGGTGTACTCGGTGAAGTGGTGTTCCGCGAACAGCTCGGGCCACTGGCCGTCGGCCAGGTCCAGCTCGCGGGCCCGGGCGAGCATCTGCCGCCAGTAGGGCTTCACCGGGCGCCAGCGCGCTCCCACCTGGCAGTAGGAGGCGTCGATGAAGTACCGGGCTCCGCCTGGCCCGTCCGGTGCCGGTCTGCGGGTGTGGAACAGCGCCGAGTTGAGCAGCACGGTGGAGCCGGGCGGCAGCCGGTCGATGACCACCTCGCCGGGCAGTTCCGCGGTGCCGTGGTGGGCGTAGGCGGTCTTGCCGACGGTGCTGCGGTGCGAGCCGGGCAGCACGGCCAGGCGGCCGACCTTCCCGTCCAGGCCGCCGAGGTAGTGCAGCGCGTGGACCATCAGCAGCGACGGATCGGAGCCGTCGTTGGGCTCGCAGTCGTGGTGCCAGGGCTTTCCGGGGATGCCCGGGGCCTGGCGGTCGCTGTGCAGGTGGTGGAAGACGAAGGAGGGCCCGATCAGTCCGGTCAGCGCCCGCAGCAGCGGCGGGTGGGCGAGCAGCTGTCCGTGGGCGGGGAGCTCCAGTTCCAGCAGCGGGGGCGGCCCGTGCCGGTCGGGGTGGGTGCAGGCCTGGATCGAGCGGGCCCGCAGGCCCTCGTCCACCCAGCGGTCCACTTCGGGGACGAGGCGTTCGCGCAGCGCCTCGGGCAGCAGTCCGGGCAGGACCAGGTAGCCGGATTCCAGGAACTGGCGGCGGTGCTCGGTGTCGAGGGCCTCACGCCCAGCGGAGTACAAGGTCACCGAACCGACCCCCTCCTTCCGTTCGACGGGATCGCACAGGGACGGGACGCGCAAGGGGATGTGGCACGAGCCAAGAGGCACACGGGTTCATCCAGACCTCAGGTGGCGGCGGTGTCGCCCGTCGTCGCCACGGACAGCTGAGATTCGCGGCCACCGGAATCCACGGGCACCACGAAGAGGAATGCCGCGATCACGCAAAGTGATCCGCCTCAGGAGTATGAACCGGCCTTCGCGTCCACGACAAGACCAAAGCCAACCCGTGGACACCTTCCCGCCACCGTGCCGTTCAGCTCCGGCCACCAGTCGATTCCTCCCCCACGGGAAACTCCGGTCGTGCCGTGTCCCGGTGATTCGCCGTCGGAACAGCGGATGCGGCAGAGTTGCCACATGAGCTCGGACACGCGGAGTCACCACAGCCCCGGAACGACCCGCCGCCGGCCGGTCCAGCAGCGCAGCCAGGAGCGGTACGGCCGCATCCTGGACGCCTGCGCCGGGCTGCTGGACGAGGTCGGGGCGACCGCGCTCACCACCAAGGAGGTCGCCCAGCGCGCCCAGGTGCCGATCGGCACCCTGTACCAGTTCTTCGCCGGCAAGGAGGACCTGCTGGCCGCGCTCGCCACCCGCAACCTGGACCGGTACCTCCAGCGCCTGGACGCCCGACTGGCCGAGTCCGCCCCGGTGGGCCCGGCCGGCTTCACCGACCTCGCGGTGGAGGAGTTCGTGGCGATGAAGCGCGCGGTGCCCGGCTTCGGCCAGGTGGACTTCGGACTGGCGGGGGCGGGGGTGCCCACCGGGGTCCGGGACGAGCAGCACCTGCTGGACGCGGGCGTGGACAACAACACCGCCGTCGCCCTGCGTCTGCAGGCCCTGGGCGGCGAACTGTTCGCGGCGAGCGACCCGGCGGCCACCACACTCACCCTGCGGGTCGCCCTGGAGGCGGCCGACGCGGTGCTCAAGCTGGCCTTCCGGGGGGATCCGGACGGCGATCCGGCGCTGATCGCCGAGTGCAAGCGGCTGGTGCGCGGTTACCTTGCGCAACAGCCGTCCGGCCTCTGACGCGGGGCCCACGGGTCCGGCGCGTCCCGTCCGCCCGAGCCGTTGCGAGCGCGGCGCGCCCGCAGCACAGTGGATAGCGGAACGGCTGCGGAGGCGGCCTCCACGACCCGAGGAGTACGACCATGCACGCAGCGGTAGGTGACCAGCTCCACATCCACAGCAGGTCGGTGGGCATGGTGGACCAGAAGGGCGAGATCATCGAGGTGCGCGGCACCAACGGCGAGCCCCCGTACGTCGTCCGCTTCGAGGACGGCCACGAGGGCCTGATCTACCCCGGCCCCGACTGCAACATCGAACCGCGCCTGGCGGAACGCTGACCGACTCCCCCACCACCCCGTGCCCGACCACCGGGGCGAGGTGGTGAGGAACGGTGTCCACCCCCTCGCCCCCGCTGCCCGGGGCGCTCGCCGGGCTCACGCCACTGCTGGACCACTACGGGTACCTCGCGGTGGCGCTGCTCGTACTGCTGGACAACTGCGGCATCCCGGTACCCGGGCAGACCATCCTGGTGCTCGCCTCGGTGTACGCCGGCACCGGGCACCTGGACTTCGCCGCCGTGCTGCTGATCGCGGCCTGCGCCGCCACGCTCGGTAACAGCCTGGGCTACCTGATCGGCCACACCGGCGGGCGCGCCTTCGTCCACCGCTGGGGCCGGTACGTGCTGCTCACCCCGGCCCGGATGGAACGCGCGGACGGCTTCTTCGCCCGCCAAGGCGGCAAGGTGGTCACGGTCGCCCGCTTCGTGGACGGGCTGCGCCAGTACAACGGCATCATCGCCGGGACCACCGAGATGCCCTGGCGCCGCTTCTCCGTCTTCAACCTGATCGGTGCCGTGCTGTGGACCGGCGTATGGGGCACAGTCGGCTATGTCGCCGGGGCCAACATCGGCACGGTCTACCGGACGGCGATCCGCTACCAGCTGTGGTTCGCGATCGGCCTCGGGCTGCTGGTCGCGGCCTTCCTGCTCCGGCAGGTGCTGCGCTACCGGCGTCAGCGCCGCGAAGGCGCCGACGCCGACTCGGACGCTGGCTCCGGCTCGGACTCCGACTCCGGCTCCTCATCGGACTCCGGCTCGGACTCCGATGAGGAGTCCTGACTCAGCGCAGCGGGAACACCTCGAACGGCACCGCGAAGCGCGTCCCCAGCCGGGCGCCCGCGCCCCGCCCGAAGCCCTCCAGGAACTCCCGGGCGTCCGCCATCGCCCCGCCCAGCCCGGCCAGGTACGCCTTGTGCTCCTCCAGTGAGGCGACGCCGACGTCGAAGTGGTCGCTGGTGTCCACCGCGTGCCGGGACTCCGGCGAGGCCGCCGCCCAGATCTGCCGCACCCCGTTCCACGGCTCGTGCCCCTCGTCCAGCAGCTCGCGGAACACCCAGCGGTTCCCGGCGTCCCGAACCCCGTCCAGGGCGGCCCGGCCGACCGCGATGTGGTCGGCCTGGTTGAGGAGCACCCCGCCGTAGGTCTCCCGGAAGTTGCCGGTGATCACGATGTCCGGCCGGTGCCGGCGAACCACCCGGGCGATGTCCCGGCGCAGCGGCAGCCCGTACTCCACCACCCCGTCCGGGTACCCGAGGAACTCGACGGTCTCCACCCCGACCACCCGCGCCGAGGCTATCTGCTCGGCCTCCCGCAGCGGCCCGCACTCCTCGGGGCTCATCGAGTCGATCCCGGCCTCGCCGCTGGTGACCATCACATAGATCACCTTCTTGCCCTGCGAGGTCCAGCGGGCGACGGCCGAGGCACCGCCGTACTCCATGTCGTCGGGGTGCGCGACGATCGCCACCGCGGTCTGCCAGTCCTCGTCGACGTGCTCGAAGGGCTCGGGGGCCTGCTCGGTCATGCTGCTCTTCCGTTCCTGATTCCGTAGTCGAATACCAGCAATCCCGGCCTTTCGGCCGGGAAGGTCCGTAGCGGTGTCACCACAGCGTGAGCGCCGTGGTGTCCTGATGACGGTCTCGCGCTTCCTCCGGCCGCTGGTGCGGCACGATCGCGCCACCCGCGCCACCACCCGCAGCCTTGCGGCTGCGGGTGGTGGCGCGGGTCTTCCGGTCGGCTCCACGCGGTTTCGACGCTCGCGCGTCCGGGTCTCCGGCCACTCCGGTACCCGTGGTACGGGCCGACGCGAGGTCGGCGAGGTTGCGGGCCGCGTTCTCGTCCCGGTCCATGACCAGACCGCAGGCGTCGCAGATGAACACTCGGACGTGCAGTGGCAGTTTGGCTTTCACTGTCCTGCAGTTCGAGCAGGTCTTGGAGGACGGGTACCAGCGGTCCGCCACTACTGTGCGGCCTCCGGCCCAGCCGGTCTTGTAGGTGATCTGACGGCGGATCTCGCCGAACCCGGCGTCCTGGATCCTGCGGGCCAGACGGTGGTTCCTGAGCATGCCGGCCACGTTGAGGTCTTCGACCATCACCGTGCCGTACTCGGCGGCGATGCCGGTGGTGAGCTTGTGCAGGGCATCGGCGCGCAGGTTCGCCACCCGGTGGTGCACACGGTTGCGCTCGGCGTCGGCGATCAGCCACCGCTTGGACGGGTTCCGACCGGTTCGCCGATCCGGGCCCTGGCGGCGCGAGACCCGGCGGGAGAGGCGCTTGAGCCTTTTGAGCGCGGTGTCGTAGTGCGCCGGGTTCGGCACGTGCCGAACCTCGCCGGCGCTGTCGGCCATCACCGCCAGGCACTTCACGCCCAGGTCCACGCCCACCACCGTGTTCGGGCGTGCGGCAGTGCGTTCGGTCTTTTTGACCTCGACCTGAAACGAGACGAACCAGCGGCCGCGCTCATACCGCACGGTCGCCGACAGAAGGCGAGCCGTGCCGTTGCCGATCCGCCGTTCGAGCTTGCGCGTGGACTCGTGGGTACGGATCGTCCCGATCCGGGGAAGCGTCACATGCCTGCGGTCGGGCTCGACGCGGATGGCGCCGGTGGTGAACCGACACGACAGGCTGGCCCTGTGCTTCGACTTTCGACGCGGCATCCCCACCTGCCTGCCCTTGCGGCGGCCGCGCTTGGACTTGGCATAGTTGTCGAACGCGGCGGCGGCGTTCGCCAGACCGGTCGAGTACGCCTCCTTCGAGTTCTCCTCCCACCAATCGGCGAACCGGGGATCGGTCCTCTTCGCCTCGTTGAACACCTTCCGCAGCGCGGGCAACGACCACGGCCGCCACTCGGTCAGCTCGGCCTCGGGGATGCCATAGGACTCCTCAGCCTTCCTCTGCCACCACGACGCCTCGACCCACGACACCGCCCAGTTGTACGCAGCCCGAGCCGCGCCACAGTGCGACCGAAGAGCCGCCTCCTGCTCGACGTTCGGATCCAGCGCGAAACGGTACGCCTGGACAACGAACCCAGGACGCTCCTCAAACTTCCGCACGACCCCCCCCCAGCCAGAGCCAGATCAGCAACGTCTCGGACCATACCGGACGGCACTGAAAAACAAGCTCGCGCGGCACATCCGTGACGGGAACGCGGGTGTGCCGGGCGAGGGTTGAGGGTGGATCAGTCGGCCTCGGGTCTGAGCTGAGCGACGGCGGCAGCGGGCTGCGGCCAGCGGATGCGGGTGGCGCAGAGGGATACCACGGCCGCGGAGACGGCGACCGCGGCCATGCCCCAGACCAGGCTGGTGGCGCCGGCGATGAAGCCGATGGCGGCGGGGCCGGCGAGCAAGCCGGTGGTGCCCAGGGCGGCGACCAGGGAGAGGGCGTCGGAGCCCTGGCGGGCGGCGGCGACGTAGACGCACGGGGTGACGGCGGCGACGCCGAGGCCGACGCAGGCGAAACCGAGCAGGGTGGGGACGACGCCGCCGACCAGCAGGGCGAGGGCGAGGCCCAGGCCGGCCAGCAGGCTGCCGGTGCGGACGATACAGCCGTCGCCGAAGCGGGTGCGCCAGCCGTCGGCGAAGATCCGGGCGCAGACCATCATCACCGAGACCACGGCGATGCCCATCGGGGCGAGCCCGGCGCCGGCGTGCACCACGTCCTTGAGGTAGAGCGCGGACCAGTCGTTCATGGCGCCCTCGGTGACGGTGCCGAAGACCATCGCCAGACCCATCCAGAGCGTCGCCGCGGCGGGCAGGGTGAAGCCGCGCCGCTGTTTCGCCGCCTCCGCCGTCACCTCCTCCGCGGCTTCCTGCGGCCCGTCGGCCAGCAGCCCGGGCCGGGCGGCGACGACCAGCACGGCCAGCAGCAACGCGGCCAGGCCGAAGTGGACGGCGAGGGTGCCGGTGAAGGCGTTGACGCCGGAGGCCAGCAGCGCGGCCAGCAGCGAGCCGGCGCTGAAGGCGGCGTGCAGCCTGGACATCGTGGTCCGCTCGAAGCGGGCCTCCAGCGCGGCGCCCTGGGCGTTCATCGCGACGTTGAGGCAGCCGACCGCGACGCCGTCGCAGAACAGCACCAGCAGGGTGACCGGGTAGTCGGGCACCGACGACAGCGCGAGCAGGATGACGCCGAGGGCGAGCGTGGACAGCACCGAGAGCAGGCGGGAGCCGAGCCGCCGCATCAGCACCGCGACCAGCGGGAAGGACACCGCCGCGCCGATCCCGCAGGTCATCAGCAGCAGGCCGATCTGGGCCTCGCCCAGGTCGAGCCGGGCCTTGAGCGCGGGCACCCGGGAGACCCAGGTCGCGTACTGGAATCCGAGGGCGAAGAACAGTGCGCCGATGGCCAGTTGGGACCGGCGGAACTCGTCGCGTACGGGGGACATGTGTATCAGCCCACTTCGGCTCTGGGTGGGGACCCGGGGGTCGGATCGGTGGAGTGCGGCAACGGGCCGGCGACGGCGGCTTCCAGGGGCTTGACCATGTAGACCGCCTCGGCGCCGTAGCTCGGGGGCAGCCCGATCTCGGGCCGGGCACGGTAGCCGATCGGGGTCCACAGCACCTGCGAACCGCGGACGGCGACCAGCGAGAGGGTCCGGTAGCCGGCCGCCCGCCCGGTCTCCTCCAGGTGCCGCAGCATCCGGTGGGCCAGGCCCCGGCCGCGGGCCCGTTCGGCGATCACCAGGTCGTGGGCGTGCAGGTTGCCGGCCCTGGAAACGCCTGCGGACTCCGCCAGGCTGAGGTCCGGACAGCGGAACAGCGGGTACGGCAGCGCGAGCAGGTAGCCGCCGAAGTCGCCGGCGTGCTCCAGGACAAAGCAGGTGGAGGGCGAGGCCCGGTGCCGGGAGCGCAGTGCCTCGCCGCCCTCGGAGAGCCCACTCGCGGCGTAGGCGCGTTCCTCCGCCGCGATGACGGCCGGCCAGTCGTCCTCGTGGAGCGGCCGGATCCGGGTGTCGGTCATGCCTCGCCTCCCCCGGCGTCGCCGCCGACGCAGGTGGACGGCAACGGTGCGAAGCCGTTGAACCCCCGCGTGGCGTAGGCGGTGGAGTACGCGCCGCAGGAGTGGATCCACACCGGGTCGCCGGAGGCGACGGCGTGCGGGACCCGGACCAGGCCGCCCTCCTGGGCGTAGGCGTCGTCGCTGTCGCAGGTCGGGCCGGCCACCACGGCGTTGACGAACTGCCCGCCCGGATGGGTGGGGAACTCCAGCCGGTACTGCAGCTGGTCCATCTCGTACAGGCCGTTGAACTTGCCGCAGCTCAGGTAGAGCCAGTCCTCGCGGGTGCCGTCGAGCCGGTGGCGGGAGGAGAGCCGGGCGACGTGGGCGCGGATCGCGCCGTGGTCGGCGACCAGGTGGCGGCCGGGTTCCAGCAGGAACTCCAGCGGGGCGGCGTTGACGGCGCGCAACCGTTCCATGCCCTCGCGGATCACCGCGAACATCTTGTCCAGCGGCGGTTCGAGCGGTCGGCCCTGCCGGTCCAGCACGCCGAGGGCGGGCAGTCCGCCGCCCAGGTTGATCCGATTCGGCACGATGCCGAGCCAGTTGAGCGCCTCCAGCACGGCGGCCAGCGACTCGACGGCCGCACCCCAGGCCTCGGCGGTCATCTGCTGCGAGCCGACGTGCACCGACAGGCCGGAGGGCACCAGCCCGGCGGTGCGGGCGGCGCCGAGCACTCGCAGGGCGTCCTCGGGCGAGCAGCCGAACTTGTGGCTGAGGCCCCACAGCGCGCCCTCGCCGGTGGTGGCCAGGCGGCAGAACACCCGTGATCCGGGGGCGTGTTCGGCGATCGCGGCGACGTCCTCCAGGCTGTCGGTGGCGAAGTCGCGCACGCCCAGCCGGTAGGCCTCGGCGATGTTGCGGTCGGACTTGACGGTGTTGCCGTAGTGGATCAGTTCGGGGGCGACCCCGGTGCGCAGCGCCTGGGCGATCTCCTGAGGCCCGGCCGCGTCGAAGCCGGAGCCGAGCCGGGCGAGGTGGCCGAGCACCTCGTCGACCGGGCAGGCCTTCATCGCGAACCGGACGGCGACGCCGGGCAGTTCGGCGCACAGCGCGGCGTACTGGCGGCCGATGCCGTCCAGGTCGTAGACGATGGTGTCCTCGACGGAGGCGGCGAGCGCGGCGCGCAGGGCGGTGTGGTCGTGCCGGTCCCAGCGGGGCGCGGTGTCCGCGCGCACGGTGGCCCGGGCGGTCGGGGCGCGGTGGTTGACCTGGGTACCGGCTCTGCACCCGTCGGTCGTACGGTACGGGTCGGCGGTCTGACGTATCACGGATGAACTCCCGGTCCGGCTAACGCGGCAGCCGTTCGGTGGCGGTGGCCTTGCTCGCCCGCACCAGCGGGCCCCACGCGTCGATCAGCAGCGCGAAGTCCTCGATGTCCGCCTGCGCCTCGTCGAGCAGACGCGCCCGGCGGGGCGCCAGGTGGTCGGCGAACTCGGCGTACTTGCCGCCCAGTCGCCGGTAGCAGCGGTCGAGTTCGGTGAGCCGGCGGTGGTTCTCGGTGCGGTCCGCCGCGGCGCTGCGGCGGGCGGAGTCGGCGATCACCTCGGGGCGCACGTGGTGCTGCCGGTCGAGCAGGGCGTCGCCGGCCGACTCCATCTCGGAGTAGACCTGGTAGAGGTAGAGCATGGAGAGCAGGAACTTGGCGTAGCGCTCCTGGTAGGCGGTGAAACCGGAGCCGGTGCGCCGTTCGGGGGTGTAGTAGTTGACGATGTGCCGGTTGTGGGTGACGCCGGGCAGGGTGGCGTCGTACACCAGGTGGTGCAGGAAGTAGTCGCTGCCGATGGTGTCGGTGGCGGGCGGCAGCGGGACGCGCTCGTACACCTCGTGGTCGAGGGCGATGTTGCACATGTCGATGCGCCAGATGTCGGGCCGGTCCAGCACGGCGCGGTCGGCGGTGAAGGGCTCGCTGCCGGCGCCGATGAAGGACTCGGCGACGAGTTCGCGCCGCTGTTCCTCGGTGGCTCCGGAGGGCGCCCAGAGCGCGACCACGTCGTGGTGGACCTCGGCGTCGAGCTCGCGGATCTCCCCGAGGTCGACGGAGGGTTCGCCGATGAAGGAGGCGCCGACCAGGGCGACCGGCTTGTCGGCGTGCGCCGGGTCGAGGGTGTGTTCGGTGACGGCGGCGGCCGCGTCGGCGGCCTTGAGGCCGATCGTCGCGAGCTCGTGCTCGATCGGGAACACCGGCTCGCCGTCGAGCAGTTGGTAGCGGCTGTCGGAGTCACGGCGGTGCACCGAGGTGCAGCCGAGCGCGGCGGCCAGCAGGAAGGCCCGGTTGGTGCAGGCGCCGTAGGAGACGGCGTCGGGCAGCATCAGGTCGAGCAGCTTGTCCGGCCCGGCGAGGCCGGCTCGCTCGATCACCTCGCGCAGGAAGGCGCGTTGGGCCCGCTCGTCGAGGTGGTGAACGATCACGCCCTCGGCGGGCGGTAGCGCGGTGACGGCCTCGGCGTGCAGCCGGTAGGCCTGCGGGTCGGTGGAGTCCAGTACCAGCAGGTGCACCTGCACGCCGAACCGCCGCGCGGCGTGGGCGGCTTCGGCGCCGATCGCGGTGACGGTGCCCGCGCACTCCCGGTTGGTGGGCAGGGTCAGGCAGACGGCGCGCATTCCCGCTCCCCCGCGAGCTCCCCCCAGGCAGCGCCGGTCCAGGACCGCAGGCCCAGCAACTTCTCCCCCAGTTCGGTCAGTTCGGCGGTCCCGTAGCGCAGCGCCTCGTGCTGGACGGCGTCTCCGACCAGGGTGCGGTTCCAGTCCGGGGTGCTGAGCGTGCGCCAGGACCGAACCCGGGAGCCGCGCAGCGGCTCGGCCTCCTCCAGGGCGGGCATCATCGACAGGTACTGCACCGCGCGCACACCGTCGGCGGAGGTGTTGCGGGCGACGCCGTGGGCCAGCAGGCCGTTCCAGATCAGCAGGTCGCCGGCTTTCAACTCGGGCCGGATCACCGGGAACTCGTCGCGGTCGACGGCCGGGCGGATCGGGTCACGGTCGGCGGGCTGGGCGGCCTGCCACTCGTTGAAGCGGCGGAACAGCTCCGGGTTGCACTGGAAGCCGCCGCGGTCGGGCGCGGTGTCGTTGAGCGCGATGATGCCCTGGACGCGCTGCGGCAGCATGCCCTGGGTGGTGTCGACGTCCCAGTGCAGTTCGATGTCGAAGCCCTTGTCGGTGGGTTCGATGAGTGCGCGGTCGCGGTTGCGGACGTTCGGCGGGTTGAGGTTGAGCCGGTCGAGGGTGACCCAGAGCTCCTCGCAGTCCCACACGTCCACGAAGGCGTCGTAGACGCGCTGCGACTGGCGGCTGTCCCAGATGAGTTGGTGGTGGTAGGCCTCGACGAAGCCGTAGACGTGCAGGTGCTGGTCGAGTTCGTCGCGGTGGTCGCGCTCGCGGTACCACTCCTCGGGGCGGTCGGGCGACAGGCCCTGGAACTCCCAGGTGAAGTCGAGCAGGCGCTTTGCGGCCTCGGCCGGGATCGCCTCCTTCACCACGACGTAGCCGTAGGTCTGCCAGTGCGCGAAGTCCTCCTCGGAGAGCACCCGCAGCGGGTGCTCCTTGCGCAGTTCGCGCAGCGAGGTGCGGGCGAGGTAGCTCTCGGTGTCGGCGCTGAAGTAGGGGCGCCGGGAGGCGGCCCGGTACAGATGTCCCTCGGGATGTTCGTCAGGGCTCGGCATGGGCGGTCACTCCATGGTTCGTAGTCGATACGGCGCTTCCTCGGGCGCTCGGTGCGGGCACGGCGAGCCGGCGGCCGGCGGTCGACCGGCTCGGGAATTCTGCGCGTGGACCGGGCGTCCGTCCGCATGCGGCCCTTCTCGCCTCGGCCCGCGAGCGCGGAACAACGCCACGCCAGAGGGCCAACTCGCCCGCTCGGCAGGGCAGCTCACCCCGCATCAGCCCCGCCGAACCGCGCTCCCCACACATTGGACTAGACCAACTAATGGTGTCAACCCTTTCCCGGGGGTTACCGATTGGGAAATCAGCGCAGCTCACGGCGCTTCTCGGGGTTCGCTTTATGTTTCGGAGACTGACATAAGGGCGCGTATGTTTGGTGAATTGACATAACCGGGAGCGGTGAACCGCGGCGCCGCGCGAACCGTTGTGCCGGGCCGGCCGAACCGTTGTACCGGGCCCGCATCGCCCGCCCACCCGCCGTAGCTTGGGACTGTGGCACGCACTCGGCTGGCACGCACCCGGCTCGCCCCACCCGGCTGGCTGACCGAGGGCCTGCGGCCCCGGAACGCGCCGATCCCCCGGGCCGCGGTGGCCCGCGCCTCGGTGGCGCTCGCCGCCCCGCTCGCGGTGGGCACCGCCACCGGGCAGCCCGGTTACGGCGCGCTGGTGTCGATGGGCGCGCTGTCCGGCGTCATCGGGGACACCGCCGACGCCTACCGGATGCGGGTGTTCAACATCGCCGTGCCGCAGCTGTTCGGCGCCCTCGGGGTGCTGCTCGGCACCCAGGTGTACGGCTCCGGCTGGACGGCCGTCGCGGTGCTGACCGTCGTCGCCCTGGTCTCCGGCATGATCTCCTCGATCGGCGCGGTCGCCTCCGTCTCCGGACTGCTCCTGCTGCTCAACGCCGTGGTCGGGGCCGGCCTGCCGCTGCCCTCCCCCTGGTGGCTGCCGCCCACCCTGCTGCTGCTCGGCGGCCTGGTGGTGCTCGCCCTCACCCTGCTCGCCTGGCCGCTGCGCCGCGGCACGCCCGAGCGCGCGGTCGTCGCGGACACCTACCGGACGGTCGCCGAACTGCTGGAGGCCACCGGCTCGTCCACGTACGACGCCAAGCGGCACGAACTCACCCAGTCGCTCAACCACGCCTACGACCTGCTGCTGGCCCGCCGCGCCCGCCGGCACGGCCGCTCCCCCACCCTGGTCCGTCTGCTCGCCCAGCTCAACGTGGTGATCCCGGTGGTCGAGGGCGCCTCCGCGGCGCGGCTGCGCCCTCCCGAGTTCGGCCCGCTGCCGCCCGGCTACCCGGCCGCCGTCCGTACGCTGGCCGAGGCCGTCGAGCTGGGCCGCACCGGTCCCGCTCCCCCGCCCGACCTGCCCGAACCGCGCGGTCCCTCCACCCGCGCGCTGGCCGAGGCGATCCGGCATGCCGCCGTCGTGGTGCACGAGGCCGAGCCGGACGCGTACGCCGCCGACGACCGGCTCGGCCGCCCCGCCGGCCTGGAGGTCCGGGCCCGCCGGGCGGTCCGGGCGCTGCTGCTGTCCGGCGCGTCCTGGCGGTACGGCCTGCGGCTGGCACTGTGCATCGGCCTGGCGCAGGTGCTGGTGTCGGTGATCGCGGTGCCCCGCTCGTACTGGGTGGCGCTCACCGTGACCTTCGTGATGAAGCCCGACTTCGGCTCGGTGTTCTCCCGCGCGGTGCTGCGCGCGCTCGGCACCGCCGCCGGGCTGCTGATCGCCATACCGGTGCTGGCCGAAGTGCCGCACGGCTGGTGGGATGTCCCGGTGATGGCGGCGCTGGCCTCGCTGATCCCGGCGCTGTCGGCCAAGGGGTACGCCTTCCAGACCGCCGCCATCACCCCGGTGATCCTGCTGCTCTCCGACCTGCTCAACCACCTGGGCTTCCACCTGGTGCTGCCCCGGCTCTTCGACTCGCTGATCGGCTGCGGCATCTCCCTGCTGGCCGGCTACCTGCTGTGGCCGGAGTCCTGGCACACCCGGATCGGCGACCGGCTGGCCGACGCCGTCCAGGACACCGCCTCGTACGTGTCGCTGGCCTTCACCACCGCGCCCGGCCGCGACGAGCCGGCCCGGGCCCGCTACCGGCGGCGGCTCTACCGGGACCTGTCCGCCGTGCGCGGCGAGTTCCAGCGCGCGCTCACCGAGCCGCCGCCGGTCGGCGCCCGGGCGGAGGCCTGGTGGCCGCTGGTGATCGCGGTGGAGCGGATCGTGGACACCACCACCGCGACCCGGGTCCGGGTCGAGCACGGCGCGCCCGTCCCCACCCCGGCCGAGGTGGGGGCCGTCACGAGGGAGCTGACCGACTTGGCCGAGGCGCTGCGCTCCGGCGTGCCGCCACCCCCGGGCGACCTGGCCGCGCTGGCGCCGGACTGCGCGCTGGCCCGGCTACACCACGAGGTGCACGCGGCCTGGTCGGTCGCGGCTCCGTGACTCCCGGGCCCCGTCGCTCCCGATCGCCGTGACGCCCGGTCGCCGTGGCCCCCGGTCCCGGTCAGTCCTGGATGCGTCGCCAGGGCCGGTCCGCCTCCAGCGCGAAGGCCAGCTCCAGCAGCAGCCGCTCCTGCCCGTGCGCGGCCGACAGGTGCACCCCGATCGGCAGGCCGCCCGGCGCCTCCCCGGTCGGCAGCGCGATGCCCGGACCGCCGGTCACGTTGTTGACCGGGGTGAAGGCGACGTAGCGCAGCAGCCGCTCGATCAGCTCGTCGAAAGCCACGTTCGGGCTCAGGTGGCCGATCGGCGGGGCGGTGTGGGCGAGCACCGGGGAGAGGATCGCGTCATGGTCGCGGAAGATCCCCGCGTACACCGCCTCGGCCTGACGCAGCCTGCGCAGCACGCCCGGGGTGCGCGGGAACTCGGTCTGGAAGCGGCGGCGCAGACCGCTGGTCAGGCCGTCCAGCCGGTCACTGCGGAAGCTCGGGTCGAACATCACCCGACCGGTGAGCGCGATCACCCAGGCGATGTAGCCCCAGTACGAGAGGAAGTCCCGGGAGAACTCCTCGCCGAACGGCAGGGTGGCCGGCTCGACCCGGTGGCCCATCGCCTCCAGCCGGGCCGCGGTCTCCTCGACCGCGCGGCAGGTCGGCTCGTCGGTCTTGGCGATCGGCGAGTCCACCACCAGCCCGATCCGCAGCCGGCGCGCGCCCGGCCCCTCGACCAGGCCGAGCGGGGGCAGCTTGGGGTTGTGGTGGTGGCGCTCGGCGGCGGCGAAGAACGCGGCGGTGTCGCGCACCGAGCGGGTCAGCACCCCGTCGGTGACCAGGTCGATCGGCAGCTTGCCGCCCTGCGCGTTGACCACCAGCCGGCCCCGGGTGGGTTTGAGCCCGACCAGGCCGCAGCAGGCCGCCGGGATCCGGATCGACCCGCCGCCGTCGTTGGCGTGCGCGATCGGCACCACGCCGGAGGCCACCAGGGCCGCCGAGCCACCCGAGGAGGCGCCCGACGAGTGTGAGGGCTTCCAGGGGTTGCGCACCGGCTGGGCGGCGGCGAACTCGGTGGAGGCGTTCAGGCCGAACTCGGGCAGCCGGGTCTTGCCGAGCACGGCCAGACCGGTGGCCAGGAACTGGTCGGTGAAGCGCGCGTTGCGGCGGGCCGGGCGGGCGCGGAAGGCCTCGCTGCCCATGGCGGTCGGCAGTCCGCGCAGGTCCACGTTGTCCTTGAGGTAGGTCGGCACGCCCCAGAGCGGGCCGCCGATGCCCTCCCGGCTGATCCGGGGCCGGTCGTACGAGGTGTGGGCGACGGGCAGCAGAGCGCCGTCGATCCGCCCGGCGCGGGCGACAGCCGCCGCGACCAGCTCCCGGGGGTTGACCTCACCGGCCCGCACCAGGGCGGCCAGCGCCACCGCGTCATGCGCGCCGAGGGCGTCGTCGGTGAACGCGTGGGCCCGCTCGTCGGCCATCCCAACTCCCCATTCCCCGCCGGGCCTTCTGCCGCCCGGCTACTGCCCTGCTCATACGGACTGGTCATACGGACTGGTAATACCGACTAGTAGTACTGGCCGGTAATCCCGCCGAGCTTCGCAGTGTAGGCGCGCCGCCCCACCCCCGGATACCCCCACGCCGAGCGGCCGCGCACGAGCCGTCAACCATTCGGCGGCGCACGGACGTTCGGCATGCGCCCCCACGTTCACCCCACCCGCCGGTCACGAACCGTTTGACCGACGGCCCTCGGGAAAGATCCCGAACACCCACCGATCCGGCCATCCCCCACCCGAGGTGACGCCCTTGACCACCCATTACCGCCCGACCGCCCAGTACACCTCGGCCACCGCACCCGGTGCCCTCCCCCTGCTCGGCCACGCCCCCGCCTTCGTCCGCCGCCCCTTCGACTTCGTGGCCGGCCTCGCCGCCCACGGCGACCTGGTCAAGGTCCGGCTCGGCCCGCTCGACGCCTACGTCGTCTGCCACCCCGACCTGGTGCGCCGACTGCTCACCGAGGACCGCACCTACGACAAGGGCGGGATCATCATCGACAAGGTCCGCGAGGCCTTCGGCAACGGCCTCGCCACCTGCCCCGCCGCCGACCACCGGCGCCAACGCCGCATGCTGCAGCCCGCGTTCCACCGCGACCGGCTCCCCGGCTACGCCGCCATGATGGCCGAGGAGATCGCCGGCACCACCGCCCGCTGGCGCGACGGCGACGTGATCGACGTGCCCGCCGCGATGTACCGCCTCACCACCGCCGTCACCGCCCGCTGCCTCTTCGCCGCCCACGAACGGGCCGGCTCCCTGCCCGTGCACGAGTGCATGAACGTCGTCACCCGGGGCGTCGCCCGGCGGATGATGATGCCGCTGCCCGGCGCCGACCGGATCCCCACCCCCGGCAACCGCCGCTTCCAGCGCGCCCAGCGGGGCCTCAAGGAGATCACCCGCCGCCTGATCGCCGACTACCGCGCAGCCGGCACCGACCACCAGGACCTGCTCTCCACGCTGCTCAGCACCCGCGACGAGCACGGCCGGGGCCTGTCCGACGGCGAGATCCACGACCAGGTCGTCACCTTCCTGCTCGCCGGCATGGAGACCACCGCCGCCACCCTCTCCTGGACCTGGACCCTGCTCGCCGCCAACCCCGCCGCCCGCGACCGCCTGAACGCCGAACTCGACACCGTCCTCGACGGCCGCCCCGCGCGCCACGAGGACCTGCCCGCCTTGCCGCTCACCTCCAGAATCATCAGCGAGACCCTGCGCCTCTACCCGCCCGCCTGGATCCTCAGCCGCACCGTCGCCGCCGACACCGAACTCGGCGGCCACCCCCTCCCGGCCGGCACCACCGTCCTCTACAGCCCCTACCTGCTGCACCGCCGCGCCGACCTCTTCCCCTGCCCCGACCGCTTCGACCCCGACCGCTGGCTCACCACCGCCCGCCCCGCCCCCGGCACCTACACGCCCTTCGGCCTCGGCGCCCGCCGCTGCATCGGCGACACCTTCGGCACCACCGAAGCCGCCCTCGCCCTGGCCACCATCGCCGGCCGCTGGACCGTCACCCCGACGCCCAGACAGCCGGTCCGGCCTCAGCGGAGCTCCTCGATGTCGCCCCGGTCCTTCCAGGCGACGCTGACCCGCCGGGTACGGTGAGTCGGCCCGCGCGGGTCGGGGGGTGATCGGGGTTCGGTACTGTCCCGGCGGGGCCGGCCACAGGTGTGCCGGCCGGACCTGCCGTTCGACCGGGACACCATCACGCCATGAACGCTCGATCCCCGCTGGGGCTCCTGACCGGGCTGCTGCGCGCCGTCCGGACCTACCCGCGCCGCTCGCCGCTGACGTTCGGCTACGTCGGCCTGCTCCTGCTCGGGCACGCCTGGGTCGAGTACGGGCTCTCCGACGCGGGGGCCGACGACCTGCGGGACTACATCAGCACCAACCTGGACAACCTGCACGACCATCCGCTCAGGGCACTGTTCGGCAGCGCCCTGCTCTACGACGGCACGCTCACCGACATCACCTCGACCGGCTTCGGCGGCACCCTGATCACCCTCGGCCTCGGCATCGTCGTCAGCCTCGCCTGGGCCGAGCGCCGCTACGGGACACTGCGCGCCGCCGCCGTGTTCCTCGCCGGGCACATCGGCGCCACCCTGATCACCGCCCTGGTCATCCTGCTCGCCCTGCACCAGGGCTGGTACCCCGAGAGCGTGCGGGAGGCCTCCGACTACGGCATCAGCTACGGCGCCCAGGCCGCCCTCGCCTTCGTCATCCTCGCCCTGCCCCGCTGGGCCCGACTCCCCTGGGCCGCCTTCGTCCTCGCCTGGCCGCTCGGCGGCGGCGCCGAGTGGGCCGGCCCGCTCCCGGAGTTCACCACCGTCGGCCACCTCCTCGCCGCCGCCCTCGGCTTCACCCTCGCCGCCGTCACGGCCGTCACCGCTCGCCACCGCGCGGGCCTGCCTTCGCGGGCGTGACCGACGTCACAGTGCCGCACTGAAACCTCGTCACTCCGTTCCTCGATCTGATCACCAGAGCAATCAGAGCAATCAGAGCAATCAGAGCAACCAGAGCAACCAGAGCAACCAGCGCAACCAGCACGTACGGGGATAGCACCATGGCAGATGACGGACCGAAAGCGAGCCGCACGCGGTACGGGTTCCAACCGGGGAACCTGAACGACCGCGCCCGCTCCCGGACGGGGTCCGCGCATGGGTGAGTCCACGGCGGCGAAGGCCGTCCAGAAACTCACCGGCATGTGGTGGCCCGACGCCGACCCGGACAAGCTCCGCAAGATCGCCGACGCCTGGGAGGCGATGGCCACCGCCATCGACAACGTCACCGTCCCCACCAACCAGGCCGCCGCCGCCATCGTCGCCAACAACCACGGCCCCGCCATCGACGCCTTCGGCAAGTTCTGGGGCCAGTACTACGGCGGCAAGGACAGCGCCGGCAAGGGCAAGGGCTGGCTCCCCGAAACCGCCGACGCCTGCCGCGCCCTCGCCAAGGCCCTACGCGACTTCGCCCACGAGGTCGACAAGGCCGTCAAGAAGCTGGAGGAGGAAGCCGCGATCGTCGGCGCCACCCTGGTGGCCGGCACCGCCCTCGCCTTCTTCACCGCCGGCATCTCCGAGGGCGTCGCCGCGGGCGCCGCCGCGGGCATCGTCGCCACCGCCGCCGGCCTCGGCGTGGCCGTCTCCGAGACCATCGCCACCATCGCCGCCACCGTCCTGGTCGGCGCCGCCTTCGGCGCCGTCGAAGCCATCACCGTCGACCTCGCCGTCGCCCAGCCCATCCGCGTCGAGTTCTTCGACGACGGCGGCTACAGCTTCAAGGAGGCCGTCGACTCCGCCGAGACCGGCGGCATCATGGGCGGCGCCGGCGGCGGCCTCGGCGCCGGCGGACGCGTCGTCGCCAACGCCGCCGAACGCGCCGAGGGAGCCTCCGTCGCCCTCGCCGGCCTCGCCAAGGTCGCGAACGCCGCCGACTCCCTCCCCGGCCGCATGGTCACCGGCGCCGGCCTCACCTACGGCTACGACACGGCCTTCAAGACCGGCCCGGTCATGCCCCTCGACCTCGTCGTCGGCGCCGTCGGCGCCGGGGCGGCACCACGAGGGGGGCGTTCCGAGGAACCCGCCCCCTACGTCCCGAAGCACGCCAAGCCGGTCGAGCTGCCGATGCCCGGTAGGCTGCCCCCACGCGAGTACGTGGAGGACCACCCGAGCGTCGCGAAGGTGTCCACGGAGCTGGCGCAGGTGCCGCCCAAGGTCTTCAACAAGGTCTGGGACTACCTGAAGGCCGTCCCCGGCGGCGGGATCAGCATCGGTCCGAGGCCCATCACGGAGCTTCCGGGCGGTTTCCATCTCGGGGGTGTCAGGCCGGTGGGCGGCAGCGCGCCGGCGGAGCACGTGCCCGGCATGTACCTGCCGAACGAGCGCAGGCTTCTCATCAATTCGAGTGCCGAGACGCAGAGCAGTGTCGCGGTCCATGAGTTCGGGCACGCGGTCGACGAGGCCTACGGTTTCAAGAGCCGCCAGCCCGACTGGCTGCATGTACAGCAGCAGGTCATGGACCGGATCGGCAGCAATCCGAAACTGGACGCGTACATTCGCCAGCCGCACGAGTACTTCGCCGAGGCGTTCAATCACTGGACCGCCAAGAAGCTGACGAAGTTCACGTTCGGCGACCGCGAGGCCGCGAGGATTCTGAAGGAGTATTTTGACCGAGCATTCTGAGGCCTACGAAGTCACCGGAAACCCGATGCTCGACGCCGACGGCGTCACCATCTGGCAGCGGTACGGCGGAAGGACCGTGGAGGGGTACCTCTACGACGGCTGGCACAAGATCGAGCCGGGGGACCCCCGCTACGAGGCACTGCTCCCGCAGGCCCGGCTGAATCCGCAGGAAGCGGATGACGACGACGAGTTGGACGACTTCGACGACGACCTGGACGAGGCGGAGCCCACGGTTCACCCCGAGACCCTGGCCATGCTGATGGAGATGCAGCGCAAGACCCGGGAGCGGAACGCGGGCCAGTAGCGGGGCGCCGCCCCCGCCCGCCGTCAGCGGGGCGGCCGACCTCCGGCCGCCATGCTGGTCAGCAGCCGCTCGATCACCTCCAGCTGCTCGCGCAGCTCCTGGACGTCGCCCTTGGTGGCGCTCTGTTCGGCCGCCCGGAGGGTGACCAGCAGCTGTCCGTCCGGCTCCAGGCGGGCGCGCGCCACGTCGCTGATGTTGTCGCCGTTCTGGACCCGGATGGCGTGTTCCAGCTCGGACGGGCGCAGCGCCAGGCTGTGCAGGGCGCCGGAGACGAGCTTGCCGTCGCGGACGAGCGTGGTGGGTGTGCCCTCCAGGAGGCGGGCGGCGCGCGGGTCGCTTGCGAGCCAGCGGGTGACGGCGGAGTTGACGGCGATCAGGGTGACCGCGCCGATGGCGCCGCCGAGCAGGCTGTTGTCGTTGCCGATGATCGCGTTCTGCACCACGTTGGAGAGCAGGAAGACGACCACCATGTCGAAGGTGTTCAGTCCCGCCAGCCCGCGCTTTCCGGCGAACCGGAACAGGATCAGGATCAGTACGTAGACGGCGATCGTGCGGAGGATCTTCTCCACGATCGGAATCTGGACGACCACCAGGTCATGCCACACGGCCCCGCTCCTCCCACCGCGACTGTCCGGAACGGGGCCGACGCTACGCCACGCGCCCGCTACGAGCGCCGCTTCGGCTTGCCGCGCCGGGCGGCGGCCGCCCCGCCCCGGCCCGCGCTCTTCTGGCCCGTGCCCTTCTGTCCGCCGGCCCGCTGGCCACCGGACTTCTGCTGCTGCGGCTTGCGCGGCGCCGCCGCCTTCTTCGGCTGCGCGGCCGGAGCCGCCGCGGCCTGCCCGGCTCCCCGGCCGCGCGAGCTGTTGACCGTACGGCCGCGGACGATCCCGATGAACTCCTCCACCAGGTCCGTCGTCCGCTCCTGCAGCCAGGACAGCGCCACCTGGGACTGCGGCGCCTCCGCCACCGGCCGGTAGGTGAGGTCGCGGCGGTGGTGCAGCCGGGCCAGCGACTGCGGGACCAGCAGCACGCCGACGTTGGCCGCGACCAGCTCGACGGCGTCCGCCGTGGTCGCCGGGCGCTCGATGGCCGGGCGGCCGGGGAGGGCGTCGGCGGCCCAGCCGAGGGTGTCGTCGAGCGGGTGGAAGACCACGTCGTCGGCGAGGTCGCCGAGGGCGACCTCCTCGGCGGCGGCGAGCCAGTGGTCCTTGGGGAAGACGACGACGGTGGTCTCGGTGTACAGCGGGATCGCGCTGAGCACGTCCTTGTCGACCGGCAGCCGGATCAGCCCGGCGTCCACCGCGCCCTCCCGAACGGTCCGCTCGCCGTCCTCGACGGGGACCGCGACGAGGTCGAGCGGGACGTCCGGGAGCCGCTCGCCCCAGACCCTGGCCCATTTGCCGGGGGTCACACCGGGGACGTACGCGAGCCGGAAGGACGGGTTCACCTGCATGTCTGTCACAGGGCAAGGCTACCGACCGTGACCGGAAGCGCCCGCGCACTCCCTTACCCTTGTCTTCATGACATCGCTCAAGCAGAAGACCGGCCAGACCATGAAGCCGGCCACGGCGGCCAAGAAGCTGGGGATCTACCTCGCCGCGGCGCCGACCGACTTCCAGGAGGGCGTGGTCTCCCGCGAGGAGCTCAACGCGCTGCAGGCCGAGCCGCCGCAGTGGCTCCAGGAGCTGCGCAAGAACGGTCCGCACCCGCGTCCGGTGGCCGCCGCCAAGCTCGGCATCTCCATCTCGGGCCTGGCCCGCGGCGGCGTGACCGAGGCGCTCACCACCGAGCAGATCGAGGCGATCAAGGCCGAGAACCCGCTCTGGCTCCAGCACGAGCGCGCCAACCAGGTGGACGTCCGCAAGGAGACCGCCCGGATCAAGGCGAAGCACGAGAAGGAGGCCGCCGCGAAGGCTGCCAAGGAGTCCTAGGACGTCCCAGGCCCGCTGACCTGCCGATTCGCGCGCTGCGGCGCCGACTGTCGGACCCCTGCGCTTGGATGGTGCCGACGTTCGTCCACGGACGGGCGTCGGCACAGCCATGAGGTCGTTCGGACGGAAGGGCAGGCGGATGGCAGGGGCACTGGACGGTCGGATCGCTCTGGTCGCGGGAGCGACCCGGGGCGCCGGGCGGGGCATCGCGGTCGAGCTCGGCGCGGCGGGCGCGACGGTGTACGTGACCGGGCGCACCACCCGGGAGCAGCGCTCGGAGTACGACCGGCCCGAGACGATCGAGGACACCGCCGAGCTGGTCACCGCGGCGGGCGGCCGGGGCATCGCGGTGCCGACCGACCACCTGGTCCCGGCCCGGGTGGCCGCCCTGGTGGAGCGGATCGAGGCCGAGCAGGGCCGGCTGGACGTCCTGGTGAACGACATCTGGGGCGGCGAGAAGCTGTTCGGCTGGAACACCCCGGTGTGGGAGCACAGCCTGGACGACGGCCTGCGGCTGCTGCGCCTCGCGGTGGAGACGCACGCGATCACCAGCCACTACGCGCTGCCGCTGCTGCTCAAGAACCCGGGCGGCCTGCTGGTGGAGATGACGGACGGCACGGAGGAGTACAACCGCGCCAACTACCGCAACTCCTTCTTCTACGACCTGGCCAAGTCCTCCGTCCTGCGGATGGCCTTCTCCCTGGGCCACGAGCTGGGCTCGCGCGGCGCCACCGCGGTGGCGCTGACCCCCGGGTGGATGCGCTCCGAGCTCATGCTGGAGCACTTCGGCGTGACCGAGGAGAACTGGCGCGACGCCGTGGCCCGGGAGCCGCACTTCGGCATCTCGGAGACCCCGTACTTCGTCGGCCGGGCGGTCGCCGCGCTGGCCGCCGACCCCGAGGTCGCCCGCTGGAACGGCCAGTCACTCTCCAGCGGTCAGCTGGCGCGGGAGTACGGCTTCACCGACCGGGACGGCAGCCGTCCGGACTGCTGGCGCTACCTGGTGGAGGTGCAGGACGCGGGCGGGCCGGCCGCGCCGGAGTCCTACCGCTGAGCACCGCACCCGGTCCGGCTGAATTCTGAATCCCGCTTCGGCGACGGCGCGTTCACCACGAGCGGACGGAACTGCTTTCCCTCCGTCGTGTATTGACCGCGCCGTCGCCGACTCCGAATAATCGCTCAATGACCGACCAGCCGAGCGACCAACCGACCGACCCCGCCCACCAGGCCGAACTCACCGCCCTCGCCGAGGAGTTCTTCGCCGCCGAGAACTCCTACAACCCTTTCGAGGCCACCCTCGTCGGCGTCGATGGCCACGCCCACGAGGTGCCCGACCCGTCCCGCGCGGCCGCGCTGCGCCACCGCGAGGCGCTCCAGGGCTTCGCCGTCCGGCTGGCCGCGATCCCGCTGGACGCGCTGACCGGCGAGGACCGGATCACCCACCGGCTGCTCGCCCGGCTGATCGACAACAACACCGGCCGGATCACCCACGGGCTGGCCGACTTCAGCATCTCCGCGACCATCGTCGCCTCGCACAACGCGGTCTTCAGCACCCTGGCCATGACCGCCGTGGACCAGGAGGGCGCCGACGCCTACCTGGAGCGGCTGGCCGGCCTGCCCGGCTACTTCGACGCCGCCCTGCAGCTCGCCGCGGACGCCGCCGCCCAGGGCCGCCACCCGCTGCGCAGCGGGGTGGACGCCGCCATCACCCAGCTGGACACCTACCTGGCCGCCGACCCGACCGCGGACCAGCTGCTGCGCCCGCTCCAGGGCCGCCGGGAGTTCGAGCGGGCCCGGGCGATCCTGCGCGACGGCGTCCACCCGGCGATAGCCCGCTACCGGGCCGGGCTGGCCCAGCGCCTCGCCGCCGACGCCCGCCCGGACGACCGGGCCGGCGTCTGCCACGTGCCCGGCGGCGCCGAGGGCTACGCCGACGCCGTCTCCCGCTACACCCGGCCCGGGCTGGACCCGGAGGAGGTGCACCGGATCGGCCTGGAGGCCGTGGCGGCGCTGCGCGAGGAGTTCGCCGACCTGGGCGCGAAGGTGCTCGGCGTCAGCGGCACCGACGCCGTCCTGGCCGCGCTGCGCGAGGACCGGTCGCTGCGCTTCGGCAGCGCGGCGGAGATGGTGGCCCTGGTGGACAGCGCCCTGGACCGCGCCCAGCGGGCCTCGGCCGACTGGTTCCGCCCGTACCCGATCGCCGACTGCGTGACCAGGGAGATCGACCCGATCGAGGCGGAGACCGCGCCGCTGGCCTACTACCAGCCGCCGGGCCCGGGCGGGCTGCCCGGCACGCACTGGATCAACACACTGCGCCCGGAGAGCCGGTTCAGCTATGAGTACGAGGCGATCGCCTTCCACGAGAGCGTGCCCGGCCACCACCTGCAGCTCGCGGTCGCCCAGACCCTGCACCACCTGCCGCAGTTCCGGCAGAAGCCGAGCGGCCAGCTGACCGCCCACGTCGAGGGCTGGGGCCTGTACACCGAGCGGCTGGCCGACGAGATGGGCCTGTACAGCTCGGACCTGTCCCGCTTCGGCATGCTCTCGATGGACGCGCTGCGCGCGGTGCGCCTGGTGGTGGACACCGGGATGCATCACTACGGCTGGTCGCGGCAGCGGGCGATGGACTTCATGCGGGACAACACCGCCACGCCCGAGGCCAACGTCCGCAACGAGATCGACCGCTACATCGCCTGGCCGGGCCAGGCCACCGCGTACCTGATCGGCCGTCGGGAGATCGTCCGGCACCGCGAGCGGGCGCAGGCGGCGCTCGGCGGGCGCTTCGACGTCCGGGAGTTCCACCACCAGGTGATCGGGCACGGCAGCCTGCCGCTGGGCGTGCTGGACGACCTGATCACCGACTGGATCGCGGCGCAGTAGCGACGGCGATGCCGGTGGGGGCGAGCCTCCCCACCGGCACCACGGGGCTCTGTTCGTACCGCGACTTCGCCGCGATCGGCGTCAGGCTACGGCACGGCCGCGAACTCGGCGGGCGGATCGTTCGACCCCTGTTCGAACACCGCGCCTTCACGACTCCGCCAGATAGGGAATCGGCCATCGGAGCCGCCGAACCCCCGGCTGTCGCGTCAAGGATGCAGAAACGATTCCGCTTGCCCACAACAGTTCTCCCGCGCCCGGACGTGGCGTCACCCGTTCGGCCCCCTCGACACGGTAGTGTCCGCTGGCGCGGCCTCCGGCACCATCGCCGGCCGGCCGCGCGTCACCCCGCAACGACCTGGAGGAATTCCGTGCCGGCTCCCGCCCGAGGCGCACTCGCCATAGCCGCGGCCGTCCTGCTCGCCGCAGCCGCAGGCTGCTCGTCCGGCGGCGGCCACACCGCCAAGGACAGCGGCCACGGCAAGGAGAGCGCCCACAGCTCCGCTCCGGCGGTCGGCGGCGGCGCCGCCCAGCCCGCCCCGGCCGCGATCGTGACCGGGCCCGGCCCGAAGCCCTCGTACGACGTCCAGCCGCAGCCCGCGGCCGGCGGCTGCCACTACCGCTACACGGCGGACAAGCAGCCGCTGCCCGACCCGAACTGCACCCCGGGCGCGATCAGCCCGGCGGTCAACCAGGGCAACATCAACGACACCATCTGCAAGCCGGGCGGCTACACCTCGACCATCCGTCCGCCGGCGAACATCACCGGCAAGGAGAAGGCCGAGAACGCCAAGTCCTACGGTTACAGCGGCCCGATGGGCGACGCCGAGTACGACCACCTGATCAGCCTGCAGCTCGGCGGCGACCCCAACGACCCGCGCAACCTCTGGATCCAGCCGCCGTCCCCCGGCCACGTCCCGGGCAAGGGGCCGAACAACCCCAAGGACTCGGTGGAGACCCACCTGCACACCGCGATCTGCAAGGGACAGGTCACCCTGGCCGCGGCCCAGACCGCGATCGCCTCCGATTGGACCACCGCCGAGGCCAAGCTCGGCCTCAAGCCCGCCGCCGCGCCCACCCCGGAGGCGGACGCGGACGACGACTGACGGATCGTTTCCCCGGCGTCCTCCGGGGCTACAGCGACTCCACCAGCTCGGCGATGGTGTCGAACGGCCGGTACTCCGCCAACTCCGCGCCCAGCACGCGGGCCCGCTCGAGGAACCGGCCCTCGCCGAGCACCCGGTCGACCGCCCGGCGCACCTCCTCCGGCGCCGGGCGGCCGGTCCGCAGGTCGAGCCCGACGCCGGCCCACTCCACCCGGGCCGCCACCTCCGGCTTGTCCTCGCTCGCTCCGGCCACCACCAGCGGCACCCCGTACCGCAGCGCGGTCTGCACCCCGCCGTAGCCGCCGTTGCTGACCAGCACAGCGGTGTGCGGCAGCAGCTGCTCGAACGGGACGTACCCGGCGACGCGGACGTTGCCCGGCAGGCTGCCGCCCAGCAGATCGGCCAGCCGCTGCGGCCCGTCCGGGCGGGCGGTGGCGGCCACCACCAGCACATCGTCCCGCTCGGCCAGGGCGCGGACGGTCGGGGCGACCAGCTCGCCGAGGTCGATGTTGGCCAGCGTGCCCTGGGTGACCACCACGACCGGCCGCTCGCCGGTCACCTCGTCCCACCACTCGGGCGGCGCCTGCTCGCTGCCGACGATCCCCGGCAGCGCGCCGATCAGCCGGTACGAGGCGGGCGCGTCACTGCGCGGGTACTCGAAGCCCGGCACGGTCAGCTGCAGGAACGCGTCCGGCACCGTCACCTGCGCCTGTCCGCGCGGGCCCTCCGGCGCCCGGACGCCCACCCCCGCGAGCACCTTCGCGGTGTAGCGCTGCAGCGGCTCGCCGCGCCGGTCCATCTCCTCCTGCAGCGCCCGGTTGCGGGCCCGGCCCTCCTCACCCGGCAGCGGCGGCAGCGCCAGCCCGAAGGGCGCGGTGTCCACGCTCGGCAGCATCGACGGGGTGAGCCCGATGCCGATCAGCGCCGGACGCTTCGCCCTCGGCCGGCTCAGCGCCAGCGGCAGCGCGCCCTGGAAGAAGGCGTCCGCGATCACGGCCCGGGCCGGGAACTCCTCTAACAGCGCGAGCAGCGCCCGGTACTGGTGCGGAATCGGGTCGAGGAACACGTGCCGGACGTCGAAGGCGATCCGCTCCGGCCCGGGTGGCAGGCTCGCCCGGCCCGGGAAGCGGGCGTCCAGGTCGCGGTCGTCGAAGTCGGCCTCGGCGGGCAGCGCGACGAACCGCGCCCCGGCCCGCTCGGCCGCCCCGGCGAACCGCGCGCCGCCGAGGAACACCACCTCGTGCCCGCGGGCGGCGAGGTCGGCTGAGATCGCCAGCAGCGGGCTGACGTGCCCGTGGGCGGGGATGGCGGTGGTGATGATCCTGGACAGCGGAGGCTCCTGTGATCGTGCGTGGTGGATCCGACCGGGCGTGCCGCACCGGTCGGATCCACCGTAGGGAGAGTCGGTAGACGTTCGCTGAACGCGCGGGCGAGAGCCGAACCCCGCGCTCAACGGCCCAGCACGGCCCCGCCGTTCAGGCCGATCACCTGGCCGGTGAGGTAGCCGGCCGCCGGGGAGGCGATGTAGGCGACCGCCTCGGCCACGTCGCCGGGGGTGCCGGCCCGGCCGACCAGGGTGTCGGCGATCTTCCGGGCGTGAAAAACCTCGTCCCGGTCGGCGCCGAAGATCTCGGTGTCCTCGACGTAGCCTGGCGCCAGCACGTTCACCGTGATGCCGTCCGGGCCCAACTGCCGTGCCAGGCCGAAGGCCCAGCCGTGCAGGGCGGCCTTCGCGGCCGCGTACGAGCCGGCCGAGTGCGGGCCCGCGCCGCCGCGCTGGGCGGCCGCCGAGCTGATCACCACCAGCCGGCCGCCGGGGCGGCGCAGCGCGCCCTGCAGGGCGGTGGTCAGCAGCACCGCGGTGAGCAGGTTGGTGTCCAGGTCCCGCCGCCAGGACGCGGCCAGGGCGGCCAGGCTGTCGTCCTCGGGCGGGGTGATGATCGCGCCCGCGTTGTTCACCAGCACGTCCACCGGCCCGAGTTCGGCGATCCGGGCGGCCACCGTCCCGACCGCCGCCGGGTCGGACAGATCGCCGGCCAGCGGTACGACCGTGCCCGCTCCGGCGCTGCGCTCGATCTCCTCCCGGGCCTGCTCCAGCACGGCCGCCCGGCGGCCGAGGATCACCACCCGGTGACCGTCCCCGGCCAGCCGGGCGGCGATCGCCCGCCCGATCCCGGTCCCGCCGCCGGACACCACCGCGAGTCGGTCCTGGGCCACGGTCAGTCCTCGCAGTCGTAGTAGGCGCGCATCAGCTCCGTCGACCACGTGGGCTGACGGACCTCCCCGCGCGGGCCGAACTCCGCCAGGTACGGCTTGATGTCGAGCACCGGCGTACCGGCCACCGCGTCCAGCCCGGTGACGTGCAGTTCCAGCCCGTCCACCCGGACGAGCGCGCAGCGGGAGACCCCGAGCCGGTTGGGGCGGTTCTTGCCGCGCTGGGCGAAGATGCCGACCAGCGGCCAGTCGGTGTTGCCGCGCGGGTGGCGGGCGCCGGTCTCGACCTTCCCGGCCGGGACACGGTCGAAGTGGTACACCACCTCCAGGTGCGAGAAGTCCGCCAGCCCGTACAGCGCCTCCTCCCCGAACCGCCCGCCGTCCAGCCGGATCACCGCCCCCACGCTCCCCCATCCGTCGTCCCGGACGTCGTCCCGTCCGCCGACCACCCACCCCACCGGACGTACCGTCACTTCGCCCATGCCGTTCCCCCTTCGTCGTCGAACCGCTCACTCGGTACGGTAGCGAGCCGTACGTACGGACGATCAAGGGGGGCGGCACGATGGCGGACACGGAGATCAGGGGCCTGGGCGCGGAGTCCAAAGACACGGTCGGCGCCGCGGTGTTCGGCGCCCTGACGGTTGCGCTCGACGGCTTCCTGCTGACCCGGATCTGGCGCTGGGCGGGCGAGCAGACCGCGACGGAGCACCGGACGGCGGTGACCCAGACCGCCGTCCTGGTCGGGGCCGTGGCCTTCGCGTCCCTGCTCGGCGTCGCCGTGGCGGGCCAGCGGTCCACCCCGCACCGGCGCTGGTACTGCGCGATGATCACTGCGCTGGCCTCGCACCTGCTGCTGCCGCTGGCGTTGATCGTCGCGGTGGCCGCCTACGGGGGCCACCTCCTCCGGTGACCGTCAGGCCGCAGCCCCGTCAGGCCGTAGCTCCGTCAGGCCACCTGGCCGTCAACTGGGCTGCCATCCACAGCAGTTCTGGCGTCCGCAGCACCCGGCCGCCGTATCCCGGCAGGGGTACGTGCAGGGGTCCGGTCCAGCGCTCCGGGATGGCCGGGAGACCGTAACGGGCGCCGGCCAGGGCGCCGGTGACGGCGGCGACGGTGTCGGTGTCGCCGCCGAGGTCGACGGCGGCGTGCAGAGCCGACTCGAAGGTGTCGGTGGTGCGCAGGGCCCAGACGGCGGAGCCGAGGCACGGCCACACCGCGCCGTTGGCCTCGGTGGCGAGGTCGGGGTGCCAGTCGGGGGCGAGGACGGTGGTGTATCGCTCGCGGTGGTCGGGGTGGACGCAGGACAGGACGGCGGGGAGTCCGGCGAGCGGGTCCGCCCCGTCCAGGGCGAGGCGAACGAGTTCGTGGAGGATCGCCGTGCCCTCCCAGGCGGCCCGGTCGCCGTGGGTGAGGGCGGCGATCCGGCGGGCGGCGTCCATGGTGGCCTCCCGTCCGGCGCGGGCGAAGGCGACGGCGGAGGTGGCGGCGCGCATCAGGGAACCGTTGCCGGCGGCGCGCAGGGTGGTGTTGAAGTGGACGGCCGCCGCGAGGTCCCAGGGCATGCCGTTGGTGAGGACGTCCTCGGTCTGGATACCGATGTCCTTGGGATCGGCCGCGGCCCAGCGGCGGAACCGGTCGAAGATGTCCGGGAGGTCCAACCCGCCCTGTTCGAGGAGGGAGTCGGCGACCAGGACGGCCATCTGCGTGTCGTCGGTGGCCTCGCCGCGGTCCCAGCCGCCGCCCGCGACCAGCTCCACCGGGCCGGACGGGAAGCGGGCGGTGAGGGCGCCGGCCGGGCCGAACTCGTAGGGGGCGCCGAGGGCGTCGCCCACCGCCGATCCGAGGACGGTCCCGGCCGCGCGTGCGTCCCGCTCGCTCACACCTGGCCCGGGATGATCGGCAGGCCGCGCTTGTGCTCGGTGCGGCGGTAGTGCCCGAGGACCGTGGCGAAGACCTGCTCGCTGACCGGCAGTCCCTCCAGAAAGTCGTCCAGGGCGTCGTACTCGACACCGAGGGCGTCCTCGTCGGGGCGGCCGGGGGCGAGGTTCTCCAGGTCCGCCGTGGGGACCTTGCCGACCAGCTCGACGGGCGCGCCCAGCACCTCGGCGATCGAGCGCACCTGCCGCTTGGTCAGGCCGGAGAGCGGCATCACGTCGGCCGCGCCGTCGCCGTACTTGGTGAAGAAGCCGACGGCGGCCTCGGCCGCGTGGTCGGTGCCGACGACCAGGCCGCCGTTGGCGCCGGCGGCCGCGTACTGGACCACCATCCGCTGGCGGGCCTTGACGTTGCCGCGCACGAAGTCCTCGTGGGCGTGGTCGCGGAAGGTCAGCCCGGCGGCGAGGAGGGCGTCGAAGGCGGCGTCCGTCGCGGGCTTGATGTCGACGGTCAGCACCTCGTCGGCGCGGATGAAGTCCAGCGCGCGCTGGGCGTCCGCCTCGTCCGCCTGGACGCCGTAGGGCAGCCGCATCGCCGTGAAGCCGGCCCGGTACCCCTCGACGCGCAGCCGCTCGACGGCGAGCTGGCAGAGCCGCCCGGTGGTGGTGGAGTCGACGCCGCCGCTGATGCCCAGCACCAGGGTGCGGGCGCCGGCGACCCGCAGCTGCTCGGCCAGGAAGGCCACCCGCCGCTCGGCCTCCTTCACGGGGTCGGGGACGGGCGCCACGCCGAGGGCGAGGGCGATCTGCCGCTGGAGGTCCGCGGGCGGGGTCTCGGTCATGCCGACTCCTTCGGGAAGGTCACACGGTGGGTGCCCGTCATCGTCGTCACCAGCGAGTACAGCGAGGTGGTGGCGGTGATGAACAGGCGGTTGTTCTTCGGGCCGCCGAAGGTGATGGTGGAGACGGGCTCGGGAACGAGCATACGGCCGATGAGGGAGCCGTCGGGGGCGTAGCAGTGGACGCCGTCCTCGAAGGCGGCCGCCCAGAGCCGGCCGTCGAGGTCGAAGCGGATGTTGTCGAACCGGCAGCCGTCACCGCCCACGAAGCCCCGGTCGCCGCTCAGGGTGCCGTCCGCGCCGATGCCGAAGACCCGGATGTGCCCGGCCCGGCTGTCGTTGACGTAGAGCTGCCGCTCGTCGTGGGAGAGGACGAGGCCATTCGGCCCCTCGGAGCCGTCCGCGGCGCACGGCGACCACCGAGCAGCTCCAGGACGTGCTGCGCCGCCTCTACGCGATCGAGGGCGTGAGCGGCACCCGGGCCACGGTGGTGCTGGCGACCTTCTTCGAGCGCCCGCCCAAGCCCTAGGACTCCGCCCCGGTCCCGGTCGCGGGCGCGGGGTGCCGCAGGATCTCCAGCACCACGCCGCCGGCCACGGTCTCCTGGGCGACCAGCATCGCCGCCAGCTCGTCCAGGTGGTGCCGGTGTTCGCGCAGCAGCTCGACGGCCCGGCGCTCGGCGTGGCGCAGCAGCGCTGCCACCGCCTCGTCCACCGCGCGCTGGGTCTGCTCGGAGTACGGGCGGCGCAGCAGGTCCTCGGGGTGGTCGCCGAGGTACTGCGGGGAGCCGCTGGAGTAGCCGACCGGGCCGAGGTCCGGGGAGAGGCCGAACTCGCGGACCATCCGGGTGGCCACCGAGGTGGCGTTGGCGAGGTCGTTGGCGGCACCGGTCGAGCCCTCACCGAAGACCGTCAACTCGGCTGCGCGCCCGCCGAGTTGGACGGCGAGCAGGTCGTTCAGGTAGCTCTCGCTGTACAGGTGCCGCTCCGCCTCGGGGAGTTGCTCGGTGGCGCCGAGCGAGACCCCTGCCGGGAGGATGGTCACCTTGGCGACCGGGTCGGCGTGTTCGCACAGCGCGGCCATCAGCGCGTGCCCGGACTCGTGCACGGCGACGGCGTGCCGCTCCTCGGGCAGCAGCGCGTTGGAGGACTCCCGGCGCCCGAGCAGCACCCGGTCGCGGGCGTCGTCGAGGTCGGCGGCGGTGATGGTGGCGCGCTCGGCACGGACGGCGTTGATGGCGGCCTCGTTGATCAGGTTGGCGAGGTCGGCGCCGGAGAACCCGGGGGTGCCGCGGGCGATCCGGTCCAGGTCGGCGTCCGGGGCGAGGGTCTTGCCCCGGATGTGCACGGCGAGGATGGCCGCCCGCTCGGCCTGGTTGGGCAGCGGCACGGTGACCTGCCGGTCGAAGCGGCCGGGGCGCAGCAGGGCCGGGTCGAGGGCGTCCGGCCGGTTGGTGGCGGCGATGACGACGATGCCGGTGCTCTGGTCGAAGCCGTCCATCTCGGAGAGCAGCTGGTTGAGGGTCTGCTCGCGCTCGTCGTTGCCGCCGATCCGGGAGCCGCCCGCGCGGCGGCCGCCGACCGCGTCGATCTCGTCGATGAAGATGATGGACGGCGCGCGTTTGCGGGCCTCCTCGAACAGGTCGCGGACCCGGGAGGCCCCGACGCCGACGAACATCTCCACGAAGCCGGAGCCGGTCACCGAGAGGAACGGCACCGAGGCCTCCCCGGCGACCGCCCGGGCGAGCAGCGTCTTGCCGGTACCCGGCGGGCCGACCATGATCACCCCGCGCGGCCCCTTGGCCCCGGCGGCGGCGTACCGCTCCGGACTGCGCAGGAAGTCGACCACCTCGCTGACCTCCTGTTTCACCCCCTCGTACCCGGCCACGTCGGCGAAGCCGGTGTTGGGGCGCTCGGCCTCGATGATCTTCGCCCGGGAGCGGCCGATCGCGCTCAGCCCGCCGCCGAGCGACCGGGCGGCCATCCGGCCCGACCAGAGGAACAGCCCGCCGAAGATCAGCAACGGCAGGAACAGCAGCAGGGTGGACCAGAGCGAGCCGCCGCTGTTGGAGCGGCTGGCGGTCACGTTCACGTGCTGGTCGGAGAGCGCGCGGCTGAGCTGGGAGGTGTCCAGGGCAGTGGGGATCTGACTGGTGAAGCGGGTGCCGTCCTTGAGCGTGCCGCTCACGCCGCCGGTGTCGTTGACGTCCACCGTCTGCACCTGGCCGGCGTCGACCCGGTTCAGGAAGTCGGTGTAGCCGTAGCTGGTGCCGGTCGGGGTCGACTTGGAGAAGAGGACGAGCACGAGCAGGGTGGCGAGGACGGCGAACGGCAGCAGCCAGCGGCGCCATGAGGGGGCGGGGGGCTTGGGCGGCGGGCCGCCGGAGCCGGGGCCTGGCCGTTGCCATTGGCCCGGGCCTTTGCCGGGACCGCCGGGGGTGGGGCCCGAACCGGGCGGGGTCGCACGGTGCTGGGCGGCGCGCAGACGCGTTCGTAGGATCATCCACGCTCACCGCCTCTCGGGCCACCGCCTGCTTCTAGCCTGAGCCCTGCTCGGGGGCTTGGTCGGGGCCCTGTTCGACCCCTGGCTCGGGTCCCTGTCCGGATCTCTGTTCCGGCCCCCGTTCGGGGCCTACCTTTCCATGGTCGGACGCTCCGGGCCCGGACGGGAGGCCGAGCAGGTACCGACCGAACGCCAGCTGCCCGTCCGGCACGAACGGCCACCGCCGTACGGCCTCGGCCAGCTCGGGCAGGGTCAGCCAGCCGTGCCAGGCGATCTCGGCCGGATCGACGGTCAGCGGGCCCGGCGGCAGCACCGCCTCGTGGACGGCCAGCCAATACGGGGCGATCGCGCCCCGGCAGCGGAAGGTGAACCGGTGCCGCACCGGGACGGCCAGCCCCAGCTCCTCCCGCAGCTCGCGCTCCGCCGCCGCGCGGTACGACTCCCCGACCCGTACGGCGCCGCCCAGCATCACGTCATGCTGCCCGGCGAAGCGGCTCACCGTGTCGGGGCGGCGGTAGACCAGCACCCGGCCGGCCGCGTCCCGGCAGACGGTGGTCGCCACCCGGTGCAGCCAGCCGCGGCGGATCGCCTCGGCGCGGTCGACGACGCCGACCACCCGGTCGTGCTCGTCGACCCGCTCGACCCGCTCGCTCATCGCGCCTCCCGTACCCCAACGGCGACCAGGGTCGCGGCGCCCGCGAGCAGCGCGCACACCGCCATCAGCGCCAGCAGCCGGGCCGGCGAGTCGACCTCGCCCGGCAGCCCGGCCAGCGACCACACGGCGTCCCGCAGACCGCCGCTCACCGGCACGGCCAGCGCCGCGGCGAAGGCGGCGGCCCTCCCCGCGCCGGGCCTCGGCCGGGTCACGGCGATGCGCAGGAGGGCGTCACTGAGCAGACAGAAGGCGAAGAACCCGCTGACGAAGACGGCGAGTTCGACCACGGCCAGCTGCCAGCCGGGCCAGCCCTCGCCGGCCGCCTGCCCACTGACCACCAGCGCCCCGGCCGACACGCTCAACCCCGCCGCGGCGGCCACGATGTGGCGGCGCAGGAAGCGGGTGACGGCCCCGAGATCGGCCAGTGGCGCGGCGATCAACGCGAGGTCGTCCAACCAGTCGCCGCCAGGCCGCCGCCGTTCCTCGGGCGGCAGCTCCCGGACCGCCCGCCGCAGCAGCGCCAGGCACCACCCGGCGCCCGCACCCAGCGGCAGCAGCGCGGCGATCAGCCAGGTCGTCCACCCGTCCCACAGCTCGTGCTCCGCCCGCAGGACCGCGGCGGTCGCGTCGGTGGCGACGGTCGCCGCGACCAGCGCGGCGCCGAGCCGGGCCGCGCGCAGCAACTGGTCTACCCGGTAACCGGGTTGCGGCCCGCCGCCGCGGCAGAGCCAGGCCCGTACGGTGGTCAGGGCGGCGAGCGCGGGGACCAGGAAGAGCGTGAAGGACACCACCGCGTCGTACGGATCGGCCTGCCAAGGGCTCACCGCGCGCAGCATTCGGACCTGCGTGGTGACGTACGCGAAGCCGGTGAAACCGACCGCCAGCGCCAAGGCGCCCCACAGCGCGCGCCGTTGTGTTCCGCTCATCGCCGCTCACCGCCCTTCCCGCCGCGCACCAGCAGGTCCGGCAGCCACGGCACCCCCGGGGCCACGTGCTGCGCCAACTCGCGCTCCGCCGGGAGGACCCGGACGAGCGCGCCCATCACCCCGACCGGCAGCCGTACGGCCACCAGCCCCACCAGTCCTACCAGTCCCACCACGGCCAGTGCCGTCGCGATCGGCAGCCATCCCCATCCGCGCGTCAACTTCCCCACCCCCAGGGCGCGTTCGGTCGCAGGCGTCTCCTTCGCGACCATGGCGGCATAGTACACGCCGCGTAGTACCTGTCGCGTAGTACTCGGCGCGTAGTATCGTGGCCAGGACGGCCGCATCCGAGGGAGTGAGCGCCCATGCAGGCGTACGACGCCCAGACGCTGGTGCTCTGCGCACTGGCCGAGGGCCCGCTGCACGGCTACGCCGTGAACGCCGCGATCGAGCGGCTGATCGGCAAGAAGCTCGGCCCCGGCAGCCTCTACGGCGCGCTGACCCGTCTGGAGGCCAAGCAGCTGATCGAGCCCGCCGACGACACCGAGTCGCAGCCCCGCCAACGGCCGGTACGGCTGACCCCGCAGGGCCGGCGACTGCTGGAGGAGGAGCTGCGGTCGATGGCGAAGGTGGCCGCCGCCGGACTGGCCGGCCTCAGGGTGAACCCCGCGTGAGCCGTGAACGCCTTCGCCGGCCCGTCGACCTCTTCCGGCTCTACCCCGCGCCGATGCGCGAGCGCTGGGGCGAGGAGCTGGCGGAGGAGGTACGGGGGGCCGGCTGGCGCGCCTGGCCCCGGCTACTGGCCGCGATCGCGGACCTGTGGCTGCACCCGGCGATCTGGCCCGCCGACGACCGCGCCCAACGGCGCGACCGGGCCACGGCGCTGGCCCTCGCCGTCGCGCTGGCGACCGGGTTCGTCGGCGCACTGGCCGCCGAACAGGGCGCCCGCCGGGTCGCCGCGCCCGGCGGCGCCTGGGCGGCGTCCCTCGGCCAGGCCCTGCTGCTGGTCGGGCTGACGCTGGTCACCCCGATCCCCCGCCGCGACCTCACCGCGGTCCGCACTCTGCTCGCCACCGCCGTCCGCCGCCTCGCCGCCCCCGCCCTCGCGGGCGCGGGCCTGGTGGCGCTCGCGCACTCGGCGCTGGGCTCGGCGGTCGCGGCCGGCGGCTACGGCTTCACGGCCTTCGCCTGCTGGTGGGCCGTGCTGGCCGTCGGTGCGCTGCAGACCTGCCGTACGGTGGCGGGCCCGGCGGGACGCGCGGCGCTGGCCACGCCGTCCCCGGTCCGGCTCAAGCTGGGCCTCCGCACCCTCACCGCCGCCGGGGTCCTCGCCGGGTCCACCCTGCTGGCCACCTGGACGGTCGGCCCCACGGCCACGGCACTGACCGCCGGAATCCTGCTGGTCCTGCTCGCCTGGCCGCTCGCCGCGGCCCTCAGGGACCTGCGCCAGACCGGAAGCTGACCCGCCGCCGACCGGCCCCTGCCCGGAAAGCCCGATGCCCCGACCGCGACCGTCATCGGCCGTCCCCCGGTCGGGGCGGATCAGGATCGACCAGCGGCTCAGGAGAAGTCCAGCGACCCCGTCCGGGTCCGCTTGAGCTCGAAGAACTTCGGGTACCCGGCCAGCAGCCGGACTCCCTCGAAAACCCGTACGGCGTCCTCCCCGCGCGGGATCGCGCTCAGCACCGGGCCGAAGAAGGCGACCCCGTCCACGTGGATGGTCGGGGTGCCGACCTCCTCGCCGACCGGGTCCATGCCCTCGTGGTGGCTCTTGCGCAGCGCGATGTCGTACGCGGTGCTGTCGGCCGCCTCGGCGAGCTCCTCGGGCAGGCCGGCCGCGACCAGGGCCTCGCGGATGAGGGTGTCGTCGGCGGCCCGGTCCTGGTCGTGCAGGCGGGTGCCGAGCTCGGTGTAGAGGTCGCGCAGGACGTGCTCGCCGCGCCTCTCGGCGGCCGCGATGCAGACCCGGACGGGGCCCCAGCCGGTGGTCATCAGGCGCTGGTAGCGCTCGGGCAGGTCGGTGCGGCCCTCGTTGAGGACGGACAGGCTCATCACCCGGAAGTTGAGGTCCAGCTCGCGCTGCTTCTCGACCTCCAGGATCCACCGGGAGGTGATCCAGGCGAAGGGGCAGACGGGATCGAAGTAGAAGTCGACCTTGGTGGCGTTCTTGTTCACGTGGACGATCCTAGGGCCCGATTGGACCGCTCACCAGAGCCAATCACCACCCACCACCATGGGCCACTTCTCAGCTGCAGGTGGTCCCGTCCGCCGGCACCGTGCCGTCCAGCAGGTAGGCGTCCACGGTCCGCTTGAGGCAGGGGTTGCCGGTGTTGTAGCCGCCGTGGCCCTCGCCCTTCAGCGTCACCGTGACGCCGACGCCCGGCCCCAACTGCCGCGCCATCGTGCGGGCGCCGTCGACCGGGGTGGCCGGGTCGCCGGTGGTGCCGACCACCAGGATCGGGGCGGCGCCCTCCGCGGCGACCTCCGGGTGGTCGGCCTTGCCCGGGACGGGCCAGCCGGTGCAGCCGGTCAGGCCCCAGGCGGTGAAGGCTCCGAACACCGGGGAGGCGGTGCGGAACCGCGTCAGCTGCTGCTGGACGTCCTGGTCGGAGTAGCGCTGCCGGTCGTCCACGCAGGAGATCGCCCGGTTGGCCGCGTTCAGGTTGTTGTAGTGCCCCTGCGGGTCGCGCCCGAGCAGCGCGTCGGCCAGCTGGAGCAGCGTGTCGCCGGTGCCGTGCTGCATCGCCTCGGTGAGCCCGGAGGCCAGTGCGGGCCAGGTCTGCTGGCTGTACAGGGCGCTGGCGATGCCGGTGACGGCCAGGGTCTCGGTGAGCTTGCGCCCGCTGTCGGTGGGAAGCGGCGACTGCTCGAGCCTCTGCAGCAGTTCGGTGATCTTCGCCGTGCCCTCGGCGCCGCCGCTGCCGGTCGGGCAGGCGGCACCCGCCTGGCTGGCGCAGGCCTTCATGAAGTCGTCGAGGGCGAGTTGGAAGCCCTGGGCCTGGCCGAGCGCGGCCTGCTGCGGGTCCTGGGTCGGGTCGACCACCGAGTCCAGGACGAGCCGGCCGACCTCCTTCGGGAACAAGTGCGCGTAGACGCCGCCGAGTTCGGTGCCGTAGCTGATGCCGAAGTAGAAGAGCTTCTGATCGCCGAGCACCTGCCGCATCAGGTCGAGGTCCCGGGCGGCGCTCTCGGTGTCGACGTACGGCAGCACCGGCCCGGAGTTGTGCTCGCAGGCGGTGGCGAACTGGGCGGTGTTCTCGTCCAGCGCCTTGACCGCGGCCGGGGTCTCCGGGGTGCTGTCGATGGCCACGCTGGCGTCCATCGCCCGGTCGCCCAGGCACGTCACCCCGGCGCTGTCGCCGACCCCGCGCGGGTCGAAACTCACCAGGTCGTAGCGGGCGTTGAGGGAGGAGTAGGTCTCGGCCAGGGCGGGCAGGGTGGCCACCCCGGAGGCACCGGGGCCACCGAAGTTGAAGAACAGCGAGCCGATCCGGTGCTGCTCGTCCTTGGCCTTCATGCGGATCAGCGCGAGGTCGATGGTCCCGCCGTCCGGCTTGTTGTAGTCCAGCGGGGCCTTGAGGGTGGCGCACTGCCAGTCGCTCGTGGGTGCGGTGCCGCCGCCCTGGGCGGTGCTCGGGGCCGGGCAGGCGCGCCAGTCGAGCTGCTGGGCGGCCAGGCCGGCGACGGCGGCGCCGGTGACCGGTGAGGTCGGCGCGGGCTCGGCGGCGGAGCGGCTGTCGCTCTGGCAGCCGGCGGCGGGGGCGAGCAGCGCTGCGGCCAGGCCGAGCGCGCCGGCGCCGCGGACGACGGTGTGCATGGAGCGGTCCACCTCTCGGGGTCTGCCGCGCGGCGCGGTCTCGGGCATGCCGACCACACCGGCGCGCGGCGGAGCGGCGTACGCCCCGGCGCGCGGCACCGTCGGCGCATCACAGACCCTAGGGGCCAGGGCGCGGCAGCGCCCGCCGGAAGCCCCGGACGGGGGGCGTGCGCCGTACGGGCTGTCACCGGCCGACCGGGTGAGCGTTCAACCGGCCCACCGGGTGGCCACCTGGCCGACCGGCGGCCGCCGCGGCGGGAGGAGTGGCCTGAGGTGGGTCAGGCGGTCGGATGGAAGAGGGCCACGGCCTCGTCGATCCGCCCGAGCGTGACGAGCAGTGCGGCCCGCAGCGGGCGGTCCGCCGAGCCGAGGACCGCAACGGCTTCCTCCGGACGACCCGCGCCGGCCAGGAGCGTCGCCAACTCCTCGGCCACGCAGGGGTGATCGACACCGGCTCGCAGCTCCTCGACCGCCTGCTCCAGGCGGCCGCAGGCCGCGAGCAGGCGGGGCCGGAGCCGGACGTACTCCCACGGCGGGGAGTCGAATCGGGCGAGGACGCCGTCCAGGTACGTCAACCCCTCCTCGGCACGCCGCTGGTCGACGTACAGCGTGCAGAGGGTGTGCACGATCCAGTCCTCGTCGCCGCCCTTCGCCCACGGCAGGGCGCGCAGCACCTGGATCGCCTCGTCTCCCCGCCCGTGCCGGACCAGGAGCTCGGCGAGCGCCACCGCCGGGTTCGGCGACTGCGCCGCGGCCGCCCGGTGGACGTCGACCGCGCCCTCGATGTCCCCGCGCAGCTCCAGCAGTTCGGCCAAGGCGGTCGCGGCGTCCCCGAGCGGGTCCTCCGCCGCGTACGCCCTCAGCTCCTCGATGCGCTCGTGCCGGGCCAGCAGGTCGGCCAGCTGGTCACGGCCGTTGACCGAGGTGACCTTCCGGGTGCGCAGCAGGGCGACCGCCTCGTCCACCCGGCCCTGCCGCTCTCGGACGACGGCCAGCAGGCCGACGGCGTCGTCGGGCTCCGGAATCCCGAGCTCCGCGTGCGGCCGGCCCCCGGCCGGGGCATCGATCCCGGCCGCGAGCAGCTCCGCGACCTCCTCGTCCCGACCGAGCCCCTCGGTCACGTCGACCAGGGCCGCCGCGAACCGCGACTCCTTGAGGTGCGGCCGGAGCACCTCGTACGCCGCCTCGCCCTGCCCGTGCCGCGCCAGCAGCCGGGTGAGGTACTCGGGTACTCGAACGCCGCGCCCTTCCCGACCCCGGCCTCCGAGAGCACCTGGACGAACGCGATCGCCTCCTCCGCGTACCCCCACCGTTCCAGCAACTCGGCGTGCACGCGGGCCGCGTTCCAGGACCCCGCCTCGATGTACGGCGCGAGCACGGCCAGGGCGTCGTCCTGCCGACCCTCGCCGGCCAACTGCTCCACCCACGCCCGGGCGCAGTGCCAGTCGCCGAACGACGCTCCCTGTTGCACCCGGTCGAGGTGACCGAGCTCGATGAGTCGGGCGACCAGGTCGGACGGTATCCAGTCCACGTACGTACCGCGGGCTCGACGGTCGAATTCAGCGGCATCCATGATCGCGCACACTACCGTCCGCAGGCGACATCCTCGGCAACTTGGCCGGATCCCACCGCGATCGACATCACATCCGTCCCGCGGCCACGGCACGCCTCGGCGGCGTTCCCGTTCGCGGGCGGAAACCGGTCCGGGACCTCAGCGCGGCTCCAGCCCCGGCGTGCCGCGCACCACGTACGCCGGCAGCCGCAGCTCGCCCAGCACCGCCCGGGGCAGGCGCAGCCCGAACCTCCGCCCGACCGCGCCGAGGGCCCGGCGGCGGACGACCTGGTACGGCTCTCGGCCGGGGGCGCAGGGGGTGACGCCGTCCGCCTCCAGAACCTTGGCGGCGACCAACTCCGGCAGCAGCAGGTCCGGCTCCTGCCCCCAGCGCCAGCGCTCCTCGCCGAGGCCGAAGCCGCACAGCACCGCGCCGTCCCGGGCGTAGTCGAGCAGGGCCGGCGGCTGCTCGGGCATCGGGCGGAAGTGCACCACCTCCGCACCGTGTCGGGCTATCTCGGTGAGCAGCTCGCCGCCGGTCGAGTCGCCGTACTCGATCGCGAAGCACCAGCCGGCCGCCTCGCCGACCCGGATCACGCCGTCACCGTCGTCGCCGGGGCGGTAGCCCTCGATGTCCAGGCCCCAGATCTCCGTCCCGTTGATCGGCCCGGTCGCGGCCGCCGGGTCGGCCCCCATCCGGCGGGCGAGCTCCGCGGGCGGGATCCCCCGGGCGAACACCACACCGTCGACCTGCGCACCGGCGTCCGCCAGCCACTGGATGCCGTCACCGCCCTGGACCTCACCGCCGTGTGCACCGTCGCCCATGACGCCCCTCCCCTCACGCCGGCCCGCGATGGACGGGCGCAGCCGGTCCGCACCCTAGCCGACACCACCGACAGGCAGCCCCTGCGGCCGGGCGGACGGCGACGGGGAAGACGAACACGCCTGGTGTGCCCCGCCGTTCACTCGACCTCGCCGCCTCCCTCCTCGCGGCCGGCGAGGAGCAGCTGGCGGGCCGGATCACCGTCCTCACCGCCGACCCGCTCACCGTTCCCACCGTCGGATTCGCCGACCTCCCCGTCCTGCTCACCGTCGTCGACGGCCGGCCCACCCACCGGGCCGACGCGCTCTCCTGACCGGCCGCGGCTGAACACGCCGCGCTGAACACCGGGCGGCGCCGCCGCATACCCCTGACGGGGCACGGAGCCGTCCGGTCCCGCGCACGTCCCGACCGAGGAGGCACGATGGTCCGCGCCGCGGCCGCAGGGGTGCGACCGGGTAACACCCGCCGGGTATGAGGGAGTTGCCCGCAGGCGAGTTCGGCGGCCCGACCGATGTCAGTAGTCGCTGATAGCGTGCCGTTCCGTTCGAGCGACGTCAGCACGACGTCAGCACAACGTCAACGCGACGTCAACGCGGCGGAGAGGCAGAGCATCCAGTGGTCGATGTGGCGTGCCACCAGGTGGCCCCCGAGCGGCTCGCGCACGCCCTCGATCCAGGAGGCACGCGCGGCCGCTTCGTCGCGCTCTGGAACTCCCTCCACGAGGACGGGCTGGAGATCGCCACCATCCGCCGGATGGCCGACGAACTCCTCGACCACCTCGGCGCGCTCACCACCGGCGCCGACCCCACGCTCACCGGCACCGACGCCCGCCTCGCCCTGAGGACGGCGGCCGAGTGCTCCTTCGGCGTCCTGGACCTCGGCACCTACCCCCGGGGCGACTTCACCGTCGACTTCCCACTCATCAACCAGACGCTGGACAGCGACGAACTCCGCTTCGGTGACACGGTGGACTTCGCCCCCACGGCCGACACCTGGATCGACGTCTTCGCGATGTGCGTGATCAGCGGCCTGGTCTGGGACGGGTCGTACCGGTGCTACATCGTCCTGGCCGAAAACTACGCACCCTCGGTCCGCAAGGGACTGCCGCACTCCGACCTGACCTCCGTCTCCGCCCCGGCGAGCCTCGCCGCCATGGACGCGCTCTGCCGGTACGCCAACGTCCCGGACCTCCCGCACCTCGCGCCCGTCCCGGCCGGCACCCCCGCGCTACGCAAGCCGGACGCCGAGAAGCGCGCGGCCGCCACCCGAGCCCTGGACTCCGTCGGCGAGCTGAGCCCCGACCAGCGTCTGCTGCGAGCCCTGCTGACGGACGACCGGCAGACCTTCGAACAGGCCCTCACCACCCGACTCGCCCACCACCGCGACATCACCCCCGCGGACGCGCCGCCCCGCACCCTGCTCCCGGTCGTCCCGATCGCCCTCGCCGCCCTGGCCGTCCAGCTCCACGACTGGGAACCGGGCACCACCTCCGGCTACCTCCCCGCCGGCCTCGTCCAGCCCCGGGCGGTGGCCGCGTGAAGGACTCCCGCAAGGTGGCGCTCCGACTCCAGTGGACCGGCGTGCTGTCCGGCCTCTGCTTCGCCGCGGGCCGGGTGCTGTCCCTCGACGGTGGCAAGAAGCCGCTGGTGGGCCTCATGGGGCTGCTCTTCGTCCTGTTCACCATCGCCAGCTTCGCCATCGGCGCGGCCTGGCTGCGCCGCTCCCGGGCGAACGCCGAGCTGTTGGCTCCCGGCAGCCAGCCGTTCGGGTCGGGCCTCGCGACGGCGGGCTGGCTGGTCCCGGGGCTGAGCATCGTGCTGCGCTGGCCACTCATGCTGGGGCTCTGGCGCGGGAGCGGCGTCCGGGGAGTCCCGGTGCTCATTCACGTGTGGTGGGGCGCCAGCCTCGCCGCCACGATCCTGGGCGTGCTCACACAGGCCCATGTCCTGGGGAGCGCAGCCGGCCTGACCGCCGCAGGGCTCACCCTGCTCCACTCCGCTCTGTTCGCCGTCGCCGTGCGGCTCATCACCGCCCGTCAGGTCGAGGCGCTGGACCTGCCGCCCGCGCGACCCGCGCCGGACACGCCTGCGCCGGAGAACAGGGCACCGGAAGAGCGGGCGGACAGCGTCACGCCGTGACGCGCCCCTCGCGGGCGACCGACCGACCGGCCCTCCGGAGGCCGCAGGCTGGTAGCGACCGCACCTGCGCACCGACCCCGTGGAGGAGCCCTGCCATGACCGCACCGCTCCCCGGCGGCCCCGACCTCACCCGGACGCCGACGGCACCACGGCCCGCGCCCACGCCGAGCGGCGGGGCTTCCCGGACATCGCGGCCGCACTGCAGGCGGCGGGGGCCAGGCAGGTCAGGCCGGCCGGGCTGAGCCTCAGCCCCAGCCGGGCACCGGCGGCAGCGGCCACCGCGGCAGCTCCGGCAGCGGACCGTCCGACCGCAGGTCCGCAGCCGGGGCGCGCCCGGCGAGCCAGGCGAGCAGCGTATGCCCCGGGCCGCGCACGACCGGGCCCTGCTCGCCGAGGGGCCAGGTGCGGCCGAGATCCTCGGCGCCGATCCGGGCGAGCGCGACCCGCCGGGCGGCCAGCGCCGCGACGCTCTCGTCCAGCGCCCGCCGGACGAAGTCGTCCGGCCAGCTCTTCGGTGAGTAGCCGAGGTTCAGGTCCACATGGTGCACCTCGAGCTCCCGCCAAGCGCGCCACAGGAGGTACCAGGCCGGGTGTCGCCACCCCGCCAGCGCGGTGACCAGCACCGCCCGACGCTCGGCGGGCAGTGCCGCCGCGTCCGCGAGCAGCCCGTCCAGGCTGCCCCGCAGGTCCGCGACCAGCGCATCGGCGCCCCGCCCCGCGCCCTCGCGCAACTGCCGCTCCAACTCGGCGGAGTCGGCGCGCGGCCCGGGCGGGGTGCCGGTACGGGCCACGGCGAGCAGCCACCGATAGGCGTCGGCGCTGCGGGCGACGTGGGTGAGGACGTGGCCCCGGCTCCACCCGGGCAGCAGCGACGGCTCCCGGGCCTCCCGGTCGGTCAGCGCCCCCACGCTCTCGCCGAGCCGCTCCGCCGAGGCCCGGACCGCCGTCACCAGCTGTTCGAAGCCCGTCGTCTCCATGTCGACCCCTGCCCTTCCTCGGCCAGCGACTTGACGCCGGCCAGGGTCGCCGCCATCCCTCCGCGCAGCTCCTCCAGCCGGAAGGCGACGATCTGCTCCTCGATCTCCGGGCGGGCCTCGATGGCCAGGGTGACCCCGCTACGGCCGGGGCCGATGACCACCGACTGGCGCACCCGGGTGCCACCGTCCTCGGGGGTCAGGTCGAATCGCCACCGGGCCATCGAGCCCGCGACGTCCGACACCGGGCCACCGTACCGTCCGTCCACGTCCATGACGGCCCAGGCGAAGGCGCGGCACTCCGTCAGTTCGATCACCTCGGAGACCGTCCGCCAGTCGCGCATGTTCACCCGCCGGTTGTGTCCCTCGAAACGCGCGCCGACCGCGGGACCGTCCGCGCCGTCCAGCCAGGCGACCCGGCGGAGTTCCGGGCTGAGCCGGGCCGGCAGAGCGATGTCGGTCACCAGCTCCCAGACCCGCTCCACCGCGGCCTGGACGAACACCTCGCACTGCGCACCCGGATCGTCGGCGTACCGCATCCCGTTCCCCCTCCACGCCTGATGTGGCTGACATACCTGATGTCACTGTCGCAGCTGTTGCAGTTGTTGCAGCTGTCGTAGCCGGTCCGGCCGAGTCCTACGGGTCGGCACCCGCCGTACCCCCGCCCCGGTGTCCGGAACACCGCGAAGGCAGCGGGCGGGTTGCCGCCCTTCTCGCGGGCCCTGCGATCGATGATCGATCCTGCCGAACATCCAAGTCAATCCACCGGTTTGCTGGGGCTCTTCCAAGCATTACCTTGGATCCCCGTGACCCTTGACGACCTCCGCGTCTTCGCCGCCGTCTGCCGGGCCGGCTCCCTCAGCGCCGTCGCCCGCGACCTGGACTGCAGCCAGTCCGCCGTCAGCCAGCACGTGAAGCGCCTGGAACGCGAGCTCGGCCTCACCCTGATCGAGCGGCACCCGCGTGGCGTGGTGCCCACCAAGGCCGGACGCCACCTGCAGACCGCCGTGGCCACCGGCCTGGGCGGAATCGACCACGCCCTGCGCACCCTCGCCGAACTCGCGCGCGGGGAGGGCGGATCGGTACGGATCACCACCGGTGCCACCAGTATCCGGCATTTCATGTCCGCGGCCGTGGTGGACTTCCGGCAGCGCTTCCCGCAGGTCAGCCTGGAGTTCCAGACCGGGGTCTCCAGCCGCAACTGCCTGGAGGCGCTCACCGCCGGCCATGTCGACCTGGCCTGGATCACCCTCGGCGGCCCGGTACGCGGCATCGACCAGCGGCCGGTGGTCGACCTGCCCTGGGTCCTCGCCGTCGCGGCCAACGACCCGCTCGCCGCCCGGGACCGCGTCGAGCCCGCCGACCTCCAGGACGCCCGGCTCATCGGGCTGCCGCAGAACTCGGTGTCCCGCTCCCAACTGGACGACTGGCTGGGCAAGTCGGGTATCCGCCCGGTTTTCGACACCAGCGTCACGGACTGGGACACCGCGATCCTGCTGGCCGAACTCGGCCTCGGCCAGGCCGTCGTGCCCGCACTCCCCGAGTGGCAGGGCCCCGGCCACCCGGGCCTGCGACTGCTGCCGCTGCCCGACCTGCCTGGCCTCACCGTCGGCTGGGCGCTGCGCGACTGGGACACCCTGGGCCCGCTGGCCCGCGCCTTCGCCGACACCGTCGCGGCCCACTGCGGACCGGCGTCAACACCCTTCAGCTCGCCGCCAGTTGCCACTCCCTGACCGACCGGAGCCCGCCCGCCGGCGCCCGCCGCAGGCCCTCCTCACCCGGGACGGCCCGCGGCAGCGCGGCGAGGTCCCCGGGCGGGCCGTCCAGCAGGCTCTGCACATGCTCCCCCGTACGCACGGCCGGCAGCACCACGCAGCGCAACTGCCCGGGCAGTTCGGGGCGGTGGGTGAGGTCGTGCCAGAGAGCCGGGCGCAGGCAGTACCGGCCGTCGGGTGCGGCGTTCGCGCGCGCCCACCCCGGGTCCAGCCGCCGACCGAGGCCGAGGTCGAGGCCCCGCCCCTCCGGCCGGAGCAGCGCGGGCGTGTCGAGGGCCTTCACCTCGCGGGGCAGTGCCGGTTCCGCAGTCATGCGCCCAGACTCGCCGACCGGCTTCCACCGTCCGCAGTCGGCCCGGCGTCAGCGCGAGTGGAAGGAGTGGATGCGGCCGATCTCGGCGAAGCCCCGCCGCCCGTACCACTCCCGCGGCCAGTCGGCGGCGTCCGCGAGCAGGAAGAGCCGCGGGATCCCGGCGGCAGCCGCGAGCGCCAGGCCGGTGGCGAGCAGGGTGTCCCCGTGGCCGGTGCCACGGTGCCGGGTGTCGGTGACCAGGTCCTCCAACTGGGCCAGTCCTGCCGCCCGGTCGAGGTAGAGGTCGCTCCAGGCCGCGACCTCCCCGCCCGGCGTCCGGGCGGCCAGGAAGTGCACCTGCTCGGCACCGCGCAGCCGGGCGGCCCGGCGGTCGGTGAGCTGGCGGGCGAGCTCCCCGTCCTCGTACCACTCCGACTGCTGGCGCAGGACCGCCGCCCGCAGCTCGGCCAACTCGGCCGGGTGCGCGGCCGGTTCGGGCAGCTCACAGCCCGCCGTCTCCCGGGCCAGGACCACGGCTGCGCCCCACTCGTACCCGGCCTCGGTCAGTACCGGAGCGGCCCGCTCGCCCAACTCGTCGTCCAGTACGGTGATCGCGTACTGCCTGCGCTGCCCGAGCCACCGCACCGCCAGCTCGGGCAGTGCCGCCGGGCCGGTACCCGGCCCTGCCACCACCAGGTGGTTGTGCTCATGGGAGAGGACGAACTCCTCGTTCGTGACCGCGAACACCCCCGGGAACTCGGGCAGTTCGGCGATCGCGGCCGCCTGGCGACGGGCGAAGGCGACGTGGAAGGCGGTCACGCGCTCAAGCAGATCGGACATCCCCCCATGGTCGCCCCACCCGCCGCTCCAGGCCAAGCGATTATGGGCGGGCGGCCGGCGAACGGTCCAGGAACCGCCACAGTCCGTCGCGTACGCCGTCCGTCGGCACGGTGACCGCGAAGGCCGCCGCCTCGACCGCCAGGCCCTCGTCGATGGGCAGGTTGATCCCCCGGGTGACGGCCCTCAGGCAGGCCGCCACGGCGGTCGGCGCGTACCGGATGATCCGGTCGGCCAAGTCCCGGGCAGTGTCCAGGAGTTCATCCGCCGGAACGACCGAGTTGACCAGGCCGATCTCGGCGGCCCGGGCGGCCGGGATCGGGTCGCCGGTGAGGATCGTCTCCAGCCCGCGCTTGCGGCCGACGTGGCGCGGCAGCCGCTGCGAGCCGCCGAAGGGCGGCGGGAAGCCGAGCGAGATCTCCGGCTTGGCGAAGGTCGCGTGCTCGGCCGCGATCGCCAGCGGCGCGCCCTCGCCACACCCCCGCTCGCCCGACTCGCCGAGGCCCTCCAGCGCCTACGGGCCGCCGTCGAGTCGATCGCCCCGTGAGCCCCCGCACAGGAAGTCGGCCCACCCGACTTCCTGTGCGGCGCGGGGAGAGTGCTTGTCCGGGACGTCGCGCTGACCGGCCCCGGCGTCAATTCATAAGACACCGCCATGGGCGCACGGTTACGCTCGCTCGGTGATCGAGGACGGCGCCACTGACCAGGGCAGCGTGACCACCGTGCGGCGGATCGGCGAAACGATCCGCCGGCCGGTCGGCGAGTGGACGCCCGCGGTGCACGCCCTGCTGACCCACCTGGAAACGGTGGGCTTCACGCGCGCGCCGCGAGTCCTCGGCGTCGACGGCACCGAAGAGGTGTTGTCGCTGGTCCACGGCGAACCCGCATTCTCCCCCTGGCCGTCGATCCTGCGGTCGACCACCGGCATCAGCGAACTGGGGCACTGGCTGCGCGACTACCACGACGCCGTCCAGGACTTCCGGCCGCCCGCCGACGCCCGATGGCAGGGCCAGCAGGACGAGTGGAGGCCCGGCATGGTCATCCGGCACGGCGACCTCGGCCCGTGGAACTCCGTCTGGACCGGTACCCGACTGGCCGGCTTCATCGACTGGGACTTCGCCGCACCCGGCCACGCCCTCGACGACCTCGCCCAACTCGCCTGGTACGCCGTACCCCTGCGACCCGCCGAGCAGCAGCGACGAGCAGCGATCACCGGTGAGCACACCCTGCGAAACCGCCTCCACGCCCTGTGCACCGCCTACGGTGCGCAACCGGCGTCCGTGCTCGATGCGCTCGACGCCGTCCAATCCCACGAGGCCGAACGCATCGAACGGCTCGGCCGACAGGGCCACCATCCCTGGGCCGTGTTCCTCGCCCGCGGCGACGCGGCCGAGATGGCAGCCGAGCGATCCTGGCTCCGCTCGGAACGCGCAGCCCTCCTCAACGGTTCGGGCGACTGAACCCCGAACGTCCCCGCCGGCCACAGCCGGAACGCTCTCCCGGTCCTGCCCGGTCCGCCCGGCCTTCCCTGTCGGAGGGACCTCCTACTCCGTATCCGCCCCCGCCGCCCTCCCGAACCGGGCGGCCCACTCCCCGACCAGCTCCCGCAGCTCAGGCGGCTCCACCACCCGGAACTCCGCGCCCAGCGACCCCAGAGCCATCGCGGGCCAGTCCAGCGAGTCCGCCGTCATCACCAGCCGGCAACGCTCGCCTCCGGCCTCCTCCACCTCGCCCCACCGCCCGACATGCCCTCGGACGTGCTCCGCCGACGCCTCGACCACCGCCACCACCCGATGCGGTCGCGGCATGCCGCTACGGCCCGCGCGGACGAATTCGGCGGCGTCGCCGGCCGGGAGCGCGCGTGGGGCGAAGCGGGCACCGCTGCCGGCGGGGACGGTGAGGCGGTCGAGGCGGAAGCTGCGCCAGTCGGCCCGGTCGAGGTCGTACGCGACCAGGTACCAGCGTCGGTCGAGGCAGACCAGCCGGTGCGGCTCGACGTGGCGTTCGGTACGGGGCGCGGAGGCGGCGGTGTAGCAGAAGTGGAGCCGTTCGTTGTCGCGGCAGGCCAGGGCGACCACGGTGAGGACGTCCGGGTCGACGCCGGAGCCGGAGGAGGTGCCCCAGTCGACTGGAACGGTCATCGCGCGCAGCGCCTCCACCCGGCGGCGCAGCCGGGCCGGCATCACCTGCACGACCTTGGCCAGCACCCGTACGGACGCCTCGGCAACGCCCTCCACCGGGCTCTCGGCCGCCGCCTGGAGGCCCACCGCCAGTGCGACCGCCTCCTCGTCGTCGATGACCAGCGGGGGCAGTGCGGCGCCCGCCGCCAGCTGGTAGCCGCCGTCGACGCCGCGCTGGGCGTCGACGGGGTAGCCCAGTTCGCGCAGCCGGTCGATGTCGCGGCGCAGGGTGCGGATGGAGACGCCGAGTCGGTCGGCCAGTTCCTCGCCGGGCCAGTACCGGTGGGTCTGGAGCAGGGAGAGCAGTCGCAGCGTCCGGGTGCCGGTGTTCGCCATGCCCTGATTCTCTCCGGAATTCAGGACAGGAAGTGGCCGCAATGGTCCGTACCGTAGTTCTTGTCCAAGGGCGCAGGAACCGAACGGAAGGCCAGAGCCATGACCACCACCACCGCCGCCACCACGACCACCGACGCCGCCGAGGCCACCGTCACCGGCGAGCGCGCCGACCTCCTGGTGGCGCTGGAGAAGCAGCGGCACTTCCTGCGGTTCACCACCCGCGACCTCACCGACGAGCAGGCCGGCCTGCGGAGCACCGTGAGCGAGCTGTGCCTGGGCGGGCTCATCAAGCACGTGACCTCGACCGAGCGCCACTGGGCGAACTTCATCGTGGAGGGCCCGTCCGCGATGCCCGACTTCACCTCCTGGACCGAGGCCGACTTCGCCCGCCGCGCCGACGAGTTCCGCATGCTGGCGGGTGAGACGCTGGCCGGCGTGCTCGCCGAGTACGCCGAGGTGGCCCGCCGTACCGACGAGTTGGTGGCCACCCTGGCCGACCTGAGCGCCACTCAGCCGCTGCCGAACGCCCCGTGGTTCGAGGCGGGCGCCGAGTGGTCGGCCCGCCGGGTGCTGATGCACATCGTCGCCGAGACCGCCCAGCACGCGGGCCACGCCGACATCATCCGCGAGTCCCTGGACGGTGCGAAGAGCATGGGCTGACGCGGCCGAAGCAGACGGGGGTCTGCCGCAGCACCTCGGCGGCAGTCCCCGTCGCACCGGAGTCAGGCCTGGCCGACGAAGGTGAACCCGGCCCCGTCCACCGCGCTGCGGAGCACCGTCTCCTCCAGCGGCTGGGCCGAGGCCACGGTGACCCGACCGCTCGGCGCGTCCGCGACGACGGCGGTGACGCCGGGGATGGCGGACAGCCCTGCGCTCACCGTCTTCTCGCAGTGGCCGCAGCTCATGCCGGAGACGGTGAGGACGGTGGTGATGGACATGGCGTGCCTCCAATGGCTCATCGAGTACGTGGGGGGTGGTCAACCCGGACGAGCCGGTCGACCCGCACCACGACACCGGATTCCGACGCCGATCCCGAGGGACACGCCGCACGGGTGGCACCTTCGAGTGGTTCCGGGAACCGGCCGGGCCCCGCGCCCGACGAGGCCTATCGGACCGCCGACTGACCCCGGCCCGGACCCCCGCCCGAACCCGCCCGAACCCCCGCCTGAACCCCCACCGCCCGTCTGCCCGTTCCTCCTGATGCACCCCTTTTGACCCAGATCAGGAGTTGCTTCGCATGGCCGCCATCGCCCGAAAGCGCTGGAAGCCCTGGCACGGCGCACTCGCCCTCGCGCTGGTCGCGGTGATGACCGCCGGTCTGCTCTGGTGGCGCCCCTGGCACAGCGGGCCCGCGCCGCTGGCCTTCACCACCGCGCCCGACGGCTCCGCCCGCTTCGGCACCGGGGAGCACCTCTACCGCTACAAGGTCCGGGTGGAGGAGGGGATCACCGAGAGCCCCGAGCAGTTCGCCGCCGAGGTGGACGCCATCCTGGGCGACACCCGGCGCGGCTGGGCCGCCGGGAACACCGCGTCCTTCCAGCGGATGGCCGCCGACCCGGTGGACTTCACGGTCTACCTGGCCACCCCGCAGTCCACCGACCGGATCTGCGGCCAGTACGGCCTGGACACGGGCGGTTGGATCAACTGCGGGGTCGGGCACCAGGTCGTGATCAACCTGAAGCGCTGGACCGAGCTGTCCGAGTTCTACCGGGGCAGGCCCGAGCTCTACCACGCACTCGCCGTCAACCACGAGGTCGGCCACATCCTCGGTAACGGCCACGTCGACTGCCCGGGCCCGGGCGCCCCGGCGCCGGTGATGATGCAGCAGATCAAGGGCCTGCACGGCTGCATCCCCAACGGCTGGCCCTACTCGGACACCGGCACGCTGCTCACCGGCCCGCCCGTCCAGGCCCCGACCAACGCACCGTAGGCACAGGAGGCCGGGTGCACGGCGGCGCGTGCTGCCGGACGCAGGGTGGTCCACGGATGGACCACGGATGGACCACGGCCCCCGAACACGGATAATCACTGGTCGGACCGGGTGCCACCGAAAGGTCGGCATCCGGCCCGACCATGATCGTCAAGCGTGTGTACGTGGAGGAACAGCCGTGATCGACGCGGAGAGCCTGGACTGGCCGGTGCTGCTGGAGGCCGCCGAGGCGGCCGCCCGGGCGACCACGGGCCGCGGCCGTGTCGCCGACTACATCCCGGCCCTCGCCACCGCCGACCCGGAGGCCTTCGGCATGGCCGTGGCCACCGTCGACGGCGAGCTGTACGGCGTCGGCGACTGGGAGCAGTCGTTCTCCATCCAGAGCGTCTCCAAGCTGTTCTCCCTGGCCCTCGCCCTCTCCTACAGCGACGACGGCGGCGACGGCCTCTGGCGGGGCGTCGGCCGCGAGCCCTCCGGCAACCCCTTCAACTCCCTGGTGCAGCTGGAGACCGAGCACGGCATCCCGCGCAACCCCTTCATCAACGCGGGCGCCCTGGTGGTCACCGACCGCCTGCAGTCGCTGACCGGCGACGCCTCCGGCGCCGTGCGGGAGTTCCTGCGCCGCGAGTCCGACAACCCGCTGCTGGACACCGACCCGGTGATCGCAGCCTCCGAGGCCGAACACGGCCACCGCAACGCCGCGCTCGCCCACTTCATCGCCAGCCACGGCAACCTGCAGAACCCGGTCGAGACCGTCCTGGACCACTACTACGCCCACTGCGCCATCGCCGCGAGCTGCCGCGACCTCGTCCTGGCCGGCTCCTTCCTCGCCCGCTACGGCATGCGCACCGACGGAACCCGGCTGATGTCCCGCAGCGAGGCCAAGCGCGTCAACGCCGTCCTCCTCACCTGCGGCACCTACGACGCCGCCGGCGAGTTCGCCTTCCGGGTCGGACTGCCCGGCAAGAGCGGCGTCGGCGGCGGCATCCTCGCCGTCCTCCCCGGCCGCGCCGCCGTCTGCGCCTGGGGGCCCCGCCTCGACCAGGCCGGCAACTCCGTCGCCGCCGTCACCGCCCTCGACACCCTCACCACCCTCTCCGGCTGCTCGGTCTTCTGAGGTGCTCTGCGGTGCTCTGAGGTGTACTGAGGCGCTCTGAGGCGTACGGGCCGGAAAGCATCCGGGCCCCGGTCGTCCGCACAGCGACCGGGGCCCGGAGTCCTGACGGACGGCGGACTACTCCACCGTCACGCTCTTCGCCAGGTTGCGCGGCTTGTCCACGTCGCGCTTGAGGGCGACGGCAGCGTGGTAGGCCAGCAGCTGGAGCGGGATGTTGAGGAGCAGCGGGTCCAACTCCGGCTCGCTCTTGGGGACCAGGATGCAGTGGTCGGCGAGCTTCTCCTCGGGGCGGCGGTGGGCGACGGCGATGACGCGGCCGTGGCGGGCCTTGATCTCACCGAGGGTGGTGAGGTTCTTGTCGAGCAGCTCGTCGTCCGGGACCAGGGCCACGGTGGGCAGTTCGGGGCTGATCAGGGCCAGCGGGCCGTGCTTGAGCTCACTCGCCGGGTAGGCCTCGGCGTGGACGTAGGAGATCTCCTTGAGCTTCTGCGCGCCCTCGCGGGCGACCGGGTAGCCGCGGACCCGGCCGATGAACATCATGCCGCTGGAGTCGGCGTACTCGGCGGCGAGTTCGGCGATCGCGTCGCTCTGGCCGAGGATCTCGCGGATCTGGTCCGGCAGGGCCTGCAGGGCCGAGACGATGCGCCGGCCGTCGGCGGGCGAGAGGTCGTGGATGCGGCCGAAGTGCAGGGCGAGCAGGGCGAAGGCGACCACGGTGGAGGTGAACGCCTTGGTGGAGGCCACCGAGACCTCGGGGCCGGCGTGCAGGTAGATGCCGCCGTCGCACTCGCGGGCGATCGCGCTGCCCACGGTGTTGACGACGCCGAGCACCCGGCCGCCCTTGCGCTTGATCTCCTGGACGGCGGCCAGCGTGTCGTAGGTCTCGCCGGACTGGCTGACCGCGACGTAGAGGGTGTCCGCCTCGATCACCGGGTTGCGGTAGCGGAACTCGGAGGCCGGCTCGCTGTGCGCGGGGATCCGGGCCAGCTCCTCGATCAGCTGCGCACCCATCTCGCCCGCGTAGTAGGCGGATCCGCAGCCGAGGATCTTCACCCGGCGGATCTCGCGCAGCTCCCGGGCGTCCAGGTTGAGGCCGCCGAGGTGGGCGGTGCTGAAGCGCTCGTCGAGCCGGCCGCTGAGGGTGCGCTCGACCGAGGTGGGCTGCTCGTTGATCTCCTTGAGCAGGAAGTGCTCGTAGCCGGCGGTGTCGTAGGAGTCGATCTCCCAGTCCACGGTGGACGGCTGACGGTGGGTGGTGCGGGCGTCCGCGGTGAAGGTGCGGAAACCGTCGGCCCGGACGGTGGCCAGCTCGCCGTCCTCCAGGTGCACGACCTGGCGGGTGTAGCGGACCAGGGCGGAGACGTCGGAGGCGACGAACATCTCCTTCTCGCCGATGCCGAGGACGATCGGGCTGCCGTTGCGGGCGACCACGATCCGGTCCGGCTGCTCGGCGTCCAGCACCGCGATGCCGTAGGTGCCGACGACCCGGCCGAGGGCGGCGCGGACGGCGTCCTCCAGCTCGACGCCCTCGGCGGCGTGGGCGGCGATCAGGTGGGAGAGCACCTCGGTGTCGGTCTCGGAGCGGAACACGGCGCCGTCGGCGGTCAGCTTGACGCGCAGCTCGTCGGCGTTCTCGATGATGCCGTTGTGGACGACGGCGATCCGCTCGGCGTTGTCCAGGTGCGGGTGGGCGTTCGCGTCGCTGGGGACGCCGTGGGTGGCCCAGCGGGTGTGGCCGATGCCGGTGGTTCCCTTGAACCGGGCCGGTACGGCCGCCGCGAGGTCGGCGACCCGGCCCTTGACCTTGCGGAGCTTGATCCCGCCGGTGCGCCCGGTCACGGCGACGCCGGCCGAGTCGTAGCCGCGGTACTCCAGTCGGGCCAGCCCCTCCAGCAGAAAGGGGGTGGCGTCCTTGGGGCCGATGTAGGCCACGATTCCGCACATGCGTGGACTCCTCCTGAGATACGTCGGGTCTTGAAGGTCTTGAAGGTCTTGAGAACGTCGGGAACGGCCGAGGACGGCGGGGAACGGCGGGGAACGGCGGGGAACGGCGGGGAACGGCGCTCAGCCGTACACGATCCGGCGCAGCTGTCGAGCCGAGAGTTCCGGCGCCGCCACGCGGCGGGCGAGCAGCTCCTCGGCGAGCCGGGCGAAGATCCGCTCGTTGGTCAGGCCGCGCGCCTGGAGCTCGCCGTGACGGCGACGGACGTACTCCTCGGTGCTCTCGGAGAAGTACGCCAGCACCTCCGCCACGACCCGCGCCGCCTCCCGGGGCCCGAGCGGGCTGGTCCGGGTGAGGTGGGCGAGGAGGTCTTCGTGAGGGTGGGGTGAGCTCGGCACGAGTGAGGACTCTAGGCCGCACTGCCCGCCGAAGCCAAAGATCCTGCCCGGATTCGGGCAGACTTTACGACTTTCAGCTCAGGCAACCATGCGGACGCCCTCCCGCCACCGCCCCGCCAGACCTTGAAGCCGCACCGAGTCCACACGTAGCGTGATCGAGAGAACACGTAGCGGAAGACCGGAGGCTTGCTGATGTGCGGGATCACCGGATGGGTCGCCTTCGAGCGCGACCTCACCGCCGAACGGGACGTCCTCGACGCGATGACGGCCACCCAGCTCTACCGCGGCCCGGACGCCGGGGGCGTCCGCATCGAGCCGCACGCCGCACTCGGCCACCGCCGGCTCGCGGTGATCGACATCGAGGGCGGCGTCCAGCCGATGACGGTCGAGCACAACGGCCGGCTGCTGGCCGCCCTCACCTACAGCGGCGAGGTCTACAACCACCGCGAGCTGCGCGCGGAACTGGAGGCGGCCGGGCACCGCTTCCGCACCCGCAGCGACACCGAGGTCGTGCTGCACGCCTACCTGGAGTGGGGCGAGGGCCTGGCGGAGCGGCTCAACGGCATGTTCGCCTTCGCGATCTGGGACGCCCGCCGCGAGGAGCTGCTGCTGGTCCGCGACCGGATGGGCGTCAAGCCGCTGCACTACCACCCCACCCCGGACGGCGTGGTCTTCGGCTCCGAGGTCAAGGCGGTCCTGGCGCACCCCTCGGTCCGCCCGGTGGTCGACCTGGACGGGCTGCGCGAACTACTCGGCCATGCCCGCACCCCCGGCCTCACCCCGTACCGGGGCATCCACGAGGTCCGCCCCGGGCACCTGGTACGGGTGCGCCGCGAGGGCCTCTCGGTGCACCGCTACTGGGCGCTGGAGCCGCGCGAGCACACCGACTCGCTGGAGGCCACCGTCGCCACCGTCCGAACCCTGCTGGACGACATCGTCCACCGCCAGCTGGACTCGGACGTGCCGCTCTGCTCGCTGCTCTCCGGCGGCCTGGACTCCAGCGCCGTCACCGCCCTCGCCGCCAGGATGCTGCGCCGGGCCGGCGCCGGCCCGGTGCGCTCCTTCTCCGTCGACTTCACCGGCCAGGGCCGGAACTTCCACACCGACGAGGTGCGGCAGACCGAGGACGGCCCGTACGCCAGGCTGCTCGCCCGGCACGTGGGCGCCGACCACACGGTGATCGAGCTGGACGCCACCGAGCTCACCGACCTGTCCCGACGCGGCACCGTGCTGCGCGCCCGCGACCTGCCGGGCGGCGTCGGCGACATGGACATCTCGCTGCTGCTGCTCTTCCGGGGCGTACGCCGGGAGTCCACCGTGGCGCTGTCCGGCGAGTCCGCCGACGAGCTGTTCGGCGGCTACCGCTGGTTCCACGACCCGAAGACCGTCGCCACCGAGGACTTCCCCTGGGCCGCCGGCCTCTCCGCCGTCGCCGGCCCGGGCTCCGTCCCGCGCGAACACCTGCTGGACGCCGGCCTGCTCACCAAGCTCGACCTGGACGGCTACCGCAGGGCCCGCTACCGCGAGGCGATCGCCGAGGTCCCCCACCTGGAGCACGCGGACCCGCTGGAGCGGCGGATGCGCGAGATCTCGTACCTCAACCTGACCCGCTTCGTCTGCATCCTGCTCGACCGCAAGGACCGGATGAGCATGGCCAACGGGCTGGAGGTGCGGGTGCCGTTCTGCGACCACCGGCTGGTGCAGTACGTCTTCAACACCCCGTGGGCGATGAAGACCTTCGACGGACGGGAGAAGAGCCTGCTGCGCGCCGCCGTCCGGGACATGCTGCCGGCCGAGATCGCCGACCGTGTGAAGAGCCCGTACCCGGTGACCGCCGACCCGCACTACCCCGCGCTGCTGCGCGCCGAGCTCGCCCGGCTCGCCGCCGCGCGCACGTCCCCCGCGCTCGGGCTGCTCGACCGGAGCCGCCTCGCCGACGCGCTCGCCCAGGCCACCGACCCGCAGTCGGTCCGGCTCGGCGTCGACCTCGCACTGGACCTGGACGCCTGGCTGACGGAGTACCAGGTGACCCTGGAGCTCTGAGGATCGGGGTACGGACGGTGCGGCGGCCCGCCGGAAGGCCGCTGTGCCGTGCGGATGATCATCGGGAACCGGCCCGACCCGCCCGGGCGTCGCACGATGCGGTAGCGTCGCCGGTACCTCTCGAATGGCGGGCGAAAACGCGGATTCCCGCCCCCCGTGCCGTCAGGATGGGAGCGAACCGTCCACCTCGATCCGCCGGGGGATCCCGTCATGCAACCGCGAGTATTCGCGATTCTCACCGCCGTGCTCCTGGGCGTCCTGGGCCTCGGCTCGGTGGCCGTCACCGACTGGTCGCCCGCGGCGGCCACCGCGGCCCCGGCCGCCGGCACCACCGGGACCGCCCCCGGCGCGCAGCCCGCCGCGACCGGCACCGCGAACGCCACCCCGACCGGCGACCCGGCGGTGTGGACCCGCTCGACGCTGCGCAACAAGCTGATGGCCGAGATGGACGCCACCGACCCCGGCGTCGCCCTCGCCGACCTCGACAAGATCACCAAGGAGAAGCCGTACACCGTGCGCTTCTGCCACCCGATCGCGCACGAGCTCGGCCACGCGGCGGTCAAGCGCTTCAACGAGGACTTCCAGAAGGTCATCTCCTTCCCGCACGAGACCTGCGCGGCCGGCTACCTGCACGGCGCGGTCGAGGAGATGCTCAACGCCTCCACCCAGCCCGAGGTGGACCTGCTCAAGCTGTGCGCCCCCAAGAACACCGGTCCCTGCATCCACGGCGTCGGCCACGGCACGATGTTCGTCGCCAAGCAGGACGTCGCCAAGGCGCGCGACCTGTGCGACAAGTTCACCACCGAGCAGAACAGGATCCGCTGCTCCGAGGGCCTGTTCATGCAGCTCTTCGGCCCGGACGAGGAGGACGAGCAGGCCAAGGCGAACCTGCCCGCCGACAAGCTCGCCCAGGACCCGCTGTACCCCTGCAAGGACCAGCCGGCCCTGTTCCAGTCCGCCTGCTTCTTCTACGCCCCGACCTTCTACCTGTCCTCGCACGACTACCCGAACCACCCCGAGGTCTACGCCGACGCCCTCAAGTGGTGCCTCAACGCCAAGGAGAGCGGCGGGGCGGTGGACTGCAGCCGGGGCGTCGGCTCGCGCACCATGAAGTACAACCTGGACCGCGAGGACTGGGCCGCCCAGCAGTGCGCCACCGCCGCCGACGGCTGGCAGCGCAAGGCCTGCACGGAGGGGCTGGTCAGCTACTACACGGTCAACTACACCGACGGCGGTGCGGCCGGACGGCTCTGCGCCAAGATCACCAACAAGGAGATGCAGGGCTACTGCCGCTCCGCGAGCGGGCTGTCCGGTTCGCTGGACTGACCCCCGGTCTCAGCATGAGGGCCCGCGCCGCACGGCGCGGGCCCTGTGCATAGGATCGCCCGATCATCGCCTGATCAGGGTGCGCCGAGGAAGCCGCGCCTCGCCCGGCCCGCCCCCCGGCCTCCCTGGAGCACGCCATGACCACCGAGGACTTCCGCAGCGCCGCCCGCACCACCGCCGAGCTGGTCTCCGACTACCTCGCCGGGCTGCCCGCCCGCCCGGTCTGGCAGCCGATGGACCAGGCCGCCCGACAGTCCCTGCTCGACGCCCCGCTGCCCACCGAGGGGCGCCTGCTCACCGAGCTGCTGGACACGATCGGGCGGGACGTCCTCCCGTACCCGATGGGCAACGGCAACCCGCGCTTCTTCGGCTGGGTCAACTCCGCCCCCGCCCCGGCCGGGGTGCTCGCCACCCTCGCCGCCGCCGCGATGAACCCCAGCTCGGCCGGCGGCGACCACGCCGACGTCCACCTGGAGCGCGCCGTCGTCCGCTGGATCGCCGAACTCGTCGGCTTCCCGCACCCGGCCGGCGGCGGCCTGCTCACCTCCGGCACCTCGATGGCGACCATCGTCTGCCTCGCCGCCGCCCGCAACCGCGCCGCCCGACTGGCCGGCCGGGACGTCCGCGAGGACGGCCTCGCGGGCATGCCGCCGCTGGTCGGCTACGTCACCGGCGAGACCCACTCCTGCGTCCGCAAGGCCGCCGAACTCCTCGGCCTCGGCAGCCGGCACCTGCGCACCGTCGCCACCGGACCCGACGGCCGCCTGGACACCGCCGACCTGCGGGCAGCCGTCGAGCGCGACCGCGCGGCCGGAATGCTGCCCTTCCTGGTGGTCGCCTCGGCGGGCACCGTCGGCACCGGCGCGGTGGACGCATTCGGCCCGATCGCCGACCTGTGCGAGGAGCAGCGGCTCTGGCTGCACGTGGACGGCGCGTACGGCGCCTTCGGCCGGCTCGACCCCGCCATCGCCCACCGCTACGAGGGCCTGGAGCGCGCCGACTCACTCGCCCTCGACCCGCACAAGTGGCTCGGCGTCCCGGTCGACTGCGGCTGCGCGCTGGTCCGCGACACCGACGAGCTGCGCGGCACCTTCAGCCTCGTCCCGTCCTACCTGCGCGACGAGGCGGCCGGCTCGCTCGGCTGGTTCTCCGAGTACGGCACCGAGCAGACCCGCCCGTTCCGCGCCCTCAAGGTCTGGGCCACCATCGCCCACCGCGGCCGCACGGGCCTCACCCAGGACATCGCCCGGTGCACCGCGCTCGCCCGACGCCTCGGCGAACTCGTCGAGGCCGACGAGGAGTTGGAGCTGCTCGCCGAGGTGCAGACCTCCATCGTCGCGTTCCGCCACCGCGCCCCGGGCCTGGACGCCGCCGCCCGCGACACCCTCAACCGCGACCTCCCGGTCGCCGTCCAGCGGCGCGGCCGGGTCTTCGTCACCGGCGCCCTGCTCGGCGGGCACGAGGTGCTGCGCGCCTGCCTGCTCAACGCCGCGACCACCGAGGCCGACCTGCGCCTGCTCCTCGCGGAGGTGAAGGCCGCGGCCCGCGAGCTGAAGCCGTAACACACCCCGGCGGACCTTAACGGCCAGGTCACGACGGGTTCGTGATCGGGAAACACCGGTCGGGCACGGTGGAGGCCATGGAGCACTCGAAGCCTTCCCCCCACCGTGCCCGCCGCTGGCGCCGTGACACCGTCGAGCTCGCCGCCGCCTTCCTCTCCGTCACCGCCGCCGACCTGATCGCGAAGGTCGTCCTGCACGGCTCCGACGGCCCGATCGTCCTCGCCACCTCCGCCGTCGCGCTGCTCGCCGCCGCCCTCCTGCACGCCTGGTGGTCCCCGCACGCCCCTCCCCCGACCACCTTGTGGCGCGTGCGCACCACCGCCCTGGCCCACACCCACACCACCCTCGCCGACCACGAGATCACCCTGCTCTCGCTCCACGCCCACCCCACCACCGACGAACTCTTCCTCCGCACCCCGCACACCCTCACCCCGACGGCCCTCACCGCCCTGCTCACCACCAGCGGCCACACCCTCCAGGACACCCCGACCCGAATCGCCTGAGCAGCGGCTGGTCGCGGCGGCGGGGCCCGGGGAGGCACCCGCCGCCGGATCACCGAGTGGCGGTGACGGGACTCAGCCCTTCGACGGCTGCACCGCGCACAGCGTGCTGCCGAGCGTGCTGCCGAAGCCTCCGAGCAGGGTGCCGGTCACGGCCAAGCAGGCGGCCGCCTCCTGCGGGATCTTGGGGCCGTTGACGCTGTTGTCGTTGTCGGCGGCGGCCGACTGGGCGAAGGCGAGCGGTACGGCCAGCAGCACGGCGCAACAGGCCGTCGCCAGCGCGGAGTTCCTGGTGAACATCGGGGAGCCCCTTCGGATCGAGGTGGGTTCGGCGAAAAGCCGAGCCATCCCTATCCGAAGGGGCTCCCGCGATCACGGATCCTGGGCCATCCGTGAGTGTGTCCCGTCAGTGCGCCGTCGACAGGCCGACGCGGCCGTCCGCCCCGGCGCCGAACGCACGCAGCTCCGCGACCGGCCCACGGGCCTGCTCGGACAGCTCCAGGGTGGGACTCCACCGTCGGCCGCCCGTCGTCCCGACCGCCTGCGGCATCGGTCCGGACCTCTGACGGATTGTCCCGGCCGGCGGGAGCCGCCTCGGCCCGGGGCATCAGCGCGTTCACGATCACGTAACCGGCCGGAAGCGCACCCTCGGTAGCGTCGGCTCCATGACGGCATCACGCACTGGCTCCGAACGGCTCTGGCACCGGCCTTTCCGCAGGTCCGACAGCAGGTCCGACCGCAGGTGCGCGGTGCCCGACGGCCAGGCCACCCGGCTGCCCGCGCTCACCGGCGGCCCGTACCGGCAGGCCCGCCCGCGCCCGCTGCCGGCCCGGCCGGACTCCGTGGCCCACCCGGGCGCCCGGGCCGACGAAGCGGTGTCCCGGCTGTCCCTGCCGGACGGGACGGAGCTGCTGCTGCGCCCCGCCGACCCGGGTGACAAGGCGGCGGCCCTCGCGATGCACGGCCGCTGCTCCCCGGCCGCGCTGCGGCAGCGCTACCACGGGCCGGTCCGCGACGCCGACCGCTATCTGGACCACCTGCTGGACGCCCGACGCGGCCGCAGCCTCGCGGTGACCTCCCCCGACGGGCGGTTGCTCGCCCTCGGGCACCTGATGTGGGACGACGACGAGGCGGAGCTCGCCGTGCTGGTCGAGGACGCCTGGCAGCGGCACGGACTGGGCCTGGCCCTGCTGCGGCGGCTGACCGCGGCGGCCCGGGCCGCCGGGATCGGGACGGTGTACGCGGTGACCCACATCGCCAACACCGCACTGATCGCCGCGATGCGCCGACTGACCGCCCCGCTGGACTTCCGCGCCGAGGGCGGCACCCTGGTGATCACCGCCACGCTGGCCACCGGAACCGCCCCCGCTCCCACCCCTGCTCCGGGCTGCTGATCATTTCTTCACCACATCCTTACCGGGTGTCCCGGCAACCCGGCGACGGCGGCGGAGCGCCGTGAAGGGACGAAGGGTCCCTCCGTACACCGCCCTCCTTGACGGACCGTCAGCGCCCCTCGCGGCCGCGTCACAGCAGACGGTGCGGGGTCCGGATCGTCCGACCGGGCGAAGGAGTCGGTAGGCTGACCCCGTCCCCGCCGCCCGACGGCCCGTTTCCGGCCCCGGGCGGTGCCGCAGCAAGGAGGAACCACTGAGCATGGCAGGCACCGAATCGGAGCCCACAGGCGCACGCGACGCCTCGCTGCCGGCCCGCGCCAAGATCGCGGTCACGGCCGGCAAGGTCGCCGCCGCCGTGTCGCGCAAGGCCGGACGCGGAAGCGGCTCGGTGATCGGCGGCAAGGTCGCCCTCAGGCTCGACCCCGATCTGCTCGCCACCCTCGCCGACCACCTCGACGTCGTCCTGGTCAGCGCGACCAACGGCAAGACCACCACCACCCGCCTGATCGCCGAGGCGCTGCGCGCCGCCGGCCCGGTGGTCTCCAACGCCCTGGGCGCCAACATGCCGGCCGGCATTACCTCCGCCCTGGCCGGCGGCACCGACGCCCGCTTCGGCGTCATCGAGGTCGACGAGAAGTACCTGGCGACGGTTGCCCGCGACACGCGTCCCAAGGCGATCGCCCTGCTCAACCTCTCCCGCGACCAGCTCGACCGCGCCGCCGAGACCCGCATGATGGCGGAGAAGTGGCGCGAGGGCCTCCAGGACACCGAGGCCGTGGTCATCGCCAACGCCGACGACCCGCTGGTGACCTGGGCCGCCTCCTCCTGCAAGAAGGTGGTCTGGGTGGCCGCCGGACAGGCCTGGAAGGAGGACGCCTGGTCCTGCCCCGCCTGCGGCGGTGTGATGCAGCGCCCCGGCGACGACTGGTTCTGCCAGGACTGCGGCTTCCGGCGCCCCAACCCGCACTGGGCGCTCCAGGGCACCCACGTGATCGACCCGCAGCGCGGCGCCTGGCCGATCCAGCTGCAGCTGCCCGGCCGGGCCAACCTGGCCAACGCCACCAGCTCGGCCGCCGTCGCCGCCGTGTTCGGCGTCTCCCCGCAGGTCGCGCTGGAGCGGATGCGCTCGGTGACCGCCGTGGCCGGCCGCTACGACGTGGTCCAGTACCAGGGCCGGGACATCAGGCTGCTGCTGGCCAAGAACCCGGCCGGCTGGCTGGAGACCTTCTCGCTGATCGACGGCCCGCCGGCCCCGGTGCTCCTCTCCGTCAACGCCCTCGACGCCGACGGCACCGACACCTCCTGGCTGTGGGACGTCGACTACGAGCGCCTGGCCGGCCACCCGATCTTCGTGATGGGCCAGCGCAAGCTGGACCTGGCCGTCCGCCTGGAGGTCGCCGGGCTGCAGTTCCACGTGGTGGACACGCTGGAGCAGGCCGTCCGGATGGCCCCGCCCGGCCGGATCGAGGCCATCGCCAACTACACCGCCTTCCAGCAGCTGCGGAAGGTCGTGGCCGGCTGATGCCGCGCCCGCACACCAGTCTTTTCGTGACGGAAGGCCTTCGAGGATGAGTGAGAGCAGCCTGCGCGTGGTCTGGGTCTACCCGGACCTGCTCAGCACCTACGGCGACCGGGGCAACGCCCTGGTCGTGGAGCGCCGGGCCCGCCAGCGCCATCTCAACGTGACCCGGATCGACGTCCGCTCCGACCAGGCGATCCCCACCAGCGGGGACATCTACCTGATCGGCGGCGGCGAGGACCGGCCGCAGCGGCTGGCCGCCGAGCGGCTCCGGGCCGACAGCGGCCTGGTGCGGGCCGCCGAGAACGGCGCGATCATCTTCGGCGTCTGCGCGGGGTTCCAGATCATGGGCCGCGAGTTCATCAACGACCTCGGCGAGCGCGAGCCGGGCCTCGGCCTGCTCGACGTCTGGACCACGCGCGGCGAGGGCGCCCGCTGCGTCGGCGACGTACTGGCCGACGTGGACCCGCGGCTCGGTCTGCCGCAGCTGACCGGCTTCGAGAACCACCAGGGCGTCACCCACCTCGGCCAGGGCGTGCAGCCGTTCGCCACCGTCAGCGTCGGCCGGGGCAACGGCACCGGTGACGGCACCGAGGGTGCCTGGCGGGACACCGTCTTCGGCACCTACCTGCACGGCCCGGTGCTGGCCCGCAACCCCGCCGTGGCCGACATGCTGATCAAGCTGGCGCTGGACGTCAACGCCCTGCCGCCGGCCGACACCACCTGGTACGACGCGCTGCGCGCCGAGCGCATCGCCGCCACGACGCGCCCCTCCTAGTACCTCCGAACGCCCCGCCCGGGTGACCGCATCGCGGTCACCCGGCCCACGGGCGGCCCCGGACGTACGACAATGGGGCTGCCGGCTGCACACCCTCTTCGGCAGCAGGCTGCAATTCCGCGCGGGGGCGCCGACGGCGCCGCTCCCGCGTCGGCTCCTGCCCGGCCGGACCAGGGGCCGTATGCTCGACTTCACGGCCGCTTTCGGACGTTCTGTCCGGATCGGCCGGTCCAACACCCTCGCGGCCGCCTCCCCGCCGTTCCGGCGTGGGAGCGCCTCGTCACGGTGTCGGCTCGTCGTCCCAGCCTGTAGTCCGGCCGTTCCTCGGTTCTGCTCGGGAGTTGCAAAGCTAATGCGTATCGGAGTGCTGACCAGCGGCGGTGACTGCCCCGGCCTGAACGCGGTGATCCGTTCCGTGGTGCACCGGGGGGTGGTCGACCACGGCGACGAGATCATCGGGTTCGAGGACGGTTGGCGCGGTTTCCTCGAGGGGCACCACCGCCCCCTGACCCTGGACTCGGTGAGCGGCATCCTGGCCCAGGGCGGCACCATCCTCGGGTCCTCCCGGGTGCAGCCGAGCCACCTGCGGGACGGCGTGGAGCGGGCCAAGAAGTACTGCTCCGACCTCGGTCTGGACGCGGTGATCCCGATCGGCGGCGAGGGCACCCTGAAGGCCGCCAAGCTGATGAGCGACGCGGGCCTGCCGATCGTCGGTGTGCCGAAGACCATCGACAACGACATCGCCGCCACCGACGTGACCTTCGGCTTCGACACCGCCGTCTCGGTCGCCACCGAGGCCCTGGACCGGCTGAAGACCACCGCCGAGTCCCACCAGCGGGTCATGGTCGTCGAGGTCATGGGCCGACACACCGGCTGGATCGCGCTGAACGCGGGCATGGCCGCCGGCGCGCACGCCATCGTCGTCCCGGAGCGTCCGTTCCACATCGAGAAGCTCACCGCCGTCGTCCGCGAGCGCTTCGACCGCCAGAAGAAGTTCGCCATCGTGGTCTGCGCCGAGGGCGCCAAGCCCGAGCCCGGCACCATGCACTGGGAGGAGGGCAGCAAGGACATCTACGGCCACGAGCGCTTCACCGGCATCGCCACCCAGCTCTCCCGCGAGCTGGAGCACCGCCTCGGTAAGGAGGCCCGTCCGGTGATCCTCGGCCACACCCAGCGCGGCGGCACCCCGACCGCCTACGACCGGGTGCTCGCCACCCGCTTCGGCTGGCACGCCGTCGAAGCCGTCCACAAGGGCGCCTTCGGGCACATCACCGCGCTGCAGGGCACCAACATCAACCTGGTGCCGCTGGCCGAGGCGGTCGCCGAGCTGAAGACCGTCCCCCAGGACCGCTACCTGGAGGCCGAGACGGTCATCTGACCGGCCGCCCCCGGACAACCGGCCCCCGGACCGCTCGTCGGTCCGGGGGCCCTCGCGCATCCTCGTGCAGCGGACGGGCCTTCCCGCCGCCGTCCCGTTAGCGTGGGCCGCAGGAGCCCACCGGAAGGACCGCGCATGGAGATCCTGGCGTACGGAGTGCAGGCCGATGAACGGCCGCTGCTGGAACGGGCCTTCGCGGGCCGGCACGGGCTGCGCTGCCTGGACGTGTTCCTCAACCGCGACACCGCCCCGCTGGCCGCCGGCTACCCGGCCGTCAGCAGCAGCGTCAACGCCGTCCTCGACGCCGAGACGCTCACCGTCCTCGCCGCCGGCGGCACCGGACTGATCGCCCAACGCTCCACCGGCTTCAACAACATCGACCTCGACGCCGCCGCCGAGCTCGGTCTCACCGTCGCCCGGGTCTCCTCCTACAGCCCGTACTCGGTCGCCGAACACGCGTGGGCCCTCGCCCTCGCCGTCAACCGCCGCCTCACCCGCGCCGCCAACCGCACCCGCGAGTTCGACTTCCGCCTCGACGGCCTGCTCGGGCGGGACGTCCACGGGATGACCGTCGGCGTGATCGGCACCGGCAAGATCGGCGAGTGCTTCGCCCGGATCGCGGCCGGCTTCGGCACCGAACTGCTCGGCTGGGACATCGCCGAGAACCCGGCCTGCACCGAACTCGGCATGGGCTACACCGAGCTGCCCGAACTCCTCTCCCGCGCCGATCTGGTGAGCCTGCACGTGCCCCTGGTGCCGGCCACCCACCACCTGATCGACGCCGCCGCGCTGGCCCGGATGAAGGCCGACGCGATCCTCGTCAACTCCAGCCGCGGCGGCCTCATCGACAGCGCCGCCCTGGTCGAGACGCTGCGCGCCGGGCGGCTGTCCGGCGTCGGCCTGGACGTCTACGAGGAGGAGACCGGCGTCTTCTTCACCGACCGCTCCATCCACGGCATCACCGACGACGTCCTCGCCCGCCTCGTCACCTTCCCCCAGGTCCTGGTCACCAGCCACCAGGCCTACTTCACCCGCACCGCCGTCGGCCAGATCATCGACGCCACCGCCCGCAACATCGACGACTTCGCCGCCGGCCACACCAACGAAAACACCCTGGTTCCGAGAAGCTGATCCCGCAAGGAACCGGCACGCGCCTACCCCTCACACACAGGCCATGCGGCACACCGCTCCGACGACGACTGCCCGGATCCGTACCGCCGAGGAAACGACGACGGTCGACGGTTCAGCATGCGCCGCCTTCAGCGACCGATAGCCGCACCCACAGCCCCATCGGCCGCCCTGGTTGCTGTGTGCGCGGACGCAGTTCGCCGAACAAGCCCCCGGCTCTGCCGGGTCGGGGCGGGTCCAATACCCCCGAGACCCGCCCCTCTTCCGCCGGCCGCCCCCTCCCCCGAGGGGCGGCCGGCGACGTGTCCGATCGGCGGAGAACGAAAGAGTCCGCGGCGTCGCTCCGATCGAGCGACGCCGCGGACCCGCGGCCACGGCCGAGCCTGACGACCTCAGCGTCCCAGCCAGCGGGGCGAGCGCCCTTCGGCGAACGCCCGCGGCCCCTCGACCGCATCCTCGCTGTGCCGACGACGCCGCTCCCACTCGTACGGGGCGGAGAACGCCTCCTCCAGCGGAATGTCCACCGATCGCATCACCGCCTCCTTGATCGCCCGCACCGCCAGCGGCGCACTGCGCAGCAGGTCCGCGGTCCACTCGGCGACGCAGTCGTCGAGTTCCTCGACCGGTACGACCTGGTTGACCAGGCCGAAGCGCAGTGCCTCGGCCGCGGTCATCCGCCGGCCCGTCAGCAGGTACCCCATCGCGGCCTTGAGCGGCACCTGCCGGGCGAGCCGGAAGGCCCCGCCCGCACCCGGCACCAGGCCGAGCCGGGCCTCCGGCAGGGCGAAGACCGTCCGGTCCGAGGCGACGATCAGGTCACAGGCGAGGGCGAGTTCGAACCCCCCGCCCAACGCGTAGCCGTCGACCCGGGCCAGCACGGGCTTGGACAGCCGGAACCGCTCGGTCAGTCGTGGCCAGCCAGGCTGGCCACGACTGCCGAAGCTCGTCCGCGGCACGCCCTGCTCGTCCAGCCGAGACCGCTCGCGCAGGTCCTGGCCGACCGAGAAGGCGCGATGACCGGCACCGGTCAGCACCGCGACCCGGATCTCGTCGTCAGCCTCGACGTCGTCCCACACCGCCGCGAGTTCCTCGTGCATCCGCAGGTCCATCGCGTTGAGGACAGCGGGACGGTCGAGTGTCACCCGCGCGACGTGGTCCTTCTTCTCGTACCGGACACGAGGGCCCTCGTCCCCGCTCACTCCGCACCTCGTGCCGGGGCTGCGAGCGTGAAGCGGCCGACCTTGTCCAGCACGTCGGAGCTGTACAGCCGCAGGGCCTGCTGGACGGCGAATTCGGCCATGTAGCGGCGGAACTCGTCGACGTTCTCCTCCACCAGGTTCAGCATCCGCCGGTTCGCCAGCACCGCCGGTCCGCGCAGACGGCCGAGTGTCCGCTCGATCTCCTCGTCGAGGTCCTCCGGCTCGTGCACCTCGTCGACCAGGAGCCGGGCGTCCGGCTCGCGTGCCCAGATCCGACGGCCGTCCAGGATCACCTGCCGGGCCAGCCGACTGCCGGCCCGACGAGCCAGCCGGAAGTTGGAAGCCCCGGGAACGATCCCCTCCTTGGCCGCGGGGAGGCTCAGGAACGCGTCCGAGGCGGCCAGCACCCGGTCGAAGACCAACAGGAGCTGGGTACCACCTCCGATGGCGAAGGTGTCCACAGCGGCCGCCCAGGGCTTCTCGACAGTTCGGGACGACCAGTGCGCGCCGGAGTCGTCCAACAGGCCCCGCCAGATCTTGTGGATGTAACCGAGCTCCCGGCGCAGCAGGAAGTCGACGAGAGAGATGCCACCACCGTGCAGGGACTTCAGGTTGATGCCGGCGCTGAAGACCCGTCGGCCGCGGTAGCGCGGATGGGTCATGACACCACCGCGCAGAAGCCCCACTTCGACACCGGGGTCGAGCAGCGCGAGGTCGACGGCAGTCTCCATGTCGTCGATCTGCCGGTCGTCCTCCGCGTTCAGACAGTCCTCCCGGCACATCGTCAGCCGAGCCACCCCGTCCACGCGCTCAAGGCGCACGGAGCCGAGATCCGCCCTCCCGTTCGCCCGGAAGTCCGGCAGCAGGGCCAGAGCCCGCGGAGTCGGGCGCAGCATCGCGTCGATCAGATGAGGGCCGGACTCGGGCGAGCCCAGGATGCGGCCGAGGAAGAGGCCTTGGTCGATCTCGTGCCCCTCCTTGGCCGCCTGCGGCCGGTCACGTTCGGCGGCCAGCCGCGCCTGCGTGGGCACCAGCCCGGGGAAGACCGCTGCGGCGACCCGAACGAGTTCCTCGATCCTGAGGTGACGGCTGCGGCCATCGGTCAGCTCGTCGTAGACCGCGTCCGTGTGGGCCTCGAGGAAGGCGGCCCGCACGGTGCGCGCGGCCTCGACCGCCTTCAGGGCAGCTGCCCGCTGCTCCTGCGAGCGCCGTTCGGGATCGGGCAGGGCAGCCAGCAGCTCGTCGGTGCGCCGGGCGGTCTCGGCCAGGACCGTCCGGGCGGCGGGCAGGACACCGCCCGCCGCCCGGACGGCATCCGTCACGTCCGCCCCGGCCCTGTCGCCGATCACGACGCGGCCCCGACGGCTGCTCTGCGCAGCGCCCTGTCGCACGCTGCGAGGTGGACGCCGAGCGCCTCGTCGAAGCCGGTCGTGACGGCGTCGTCCAGCAGCTGGCGGCGAATGGCCAGCTCGCTCCCGGAGACGGCACCGGCGCGCGTAGCGGCCAGGGCATGGGCGTTCACCCGGTCGGCCGCCACCTCGTCGAGCAGCTGGAGTTCGAGCGCCTCGGCGAGCTCGACCGGCGTGCCGAAGAGCACCGCCCTGCGGATCGCGGAGGCACCGGCGCCGCGCTGAGCCAGCCGATAGACGGCCATCCCCGGCCAGGTGGCTCCGCCGTCGACCGGCACCACAAGGCGCACGGCGCCGGTCGCGATGCGGTAGTCGGTGGCCAGGAGGGCGTCCAGGGCGATCCCGCCGCAGTCGCCGTCAACGACGGCGACGGTCGGAGCGGGGAGTCGTTCGAGGCGGCGGAGTGCGCGTTCCCACTTGCTCACGGTCGCGACCGTCAGGCCCTCGGGCCACCGCCCCTCGGGGCTGCCTGACACCTCGACCACCACCCGGGCTCGCGCCGTGTCGTCCTCGGCGGCGTCGCAGACGCCGTTCACCGCGGAGATCGACTCTACCGAGATAGGCCGACGACCGTCGATCCTCAGCAGCAGGACGTCCGGATCCGTCCGGTCGGCCTGCTCCGGCGAGGTGGCCGGGACACTGTTCTTCATCTGCTTTCCCATCACCATTGCACCAGTGCGGTCTCGATCGTCGAACCGGGCCCCATGGTCATCAGGACGCCGTACTCGCCGGCCCGGGTGACCCCCTCCCGCAGCAACCGCTCGTAGGAGAACAGGAAGGAACCGCTCGACAGGTTTCCGAAGTCGCGCAGAACGCCGGTCGTGTGCCGCACGTCGTGGCGGGTGAGCCCCAGGTTCACCCGAACGGCGTCGATCACCTTCTTGCCACCGGAGTGCACCAGCCAGTGACTGATGTCGCTGCGGCGCAGCCCGGCGTTCCCGAGCAGGCGGTCGACGACCTGCTCCGCGTTGGCGCCCACCACGTAAGGAACGTGCGGGTCCAGGTAGAAGCTGAACTTCCCCTGATCGTCGTCCCAGTCGTAGCGCATCGCCTCGGCCGCCTCGGTGATCAGATGGCTCGCGAAGCCCAGGATGCGGGGGCTGCCGGGTGCCGGCGGAACGTCGGCCGACGCGTAGGCCGTGTCCGGGCCGTCGGCAACCAGGGCTATCGCGGCTGCGCCGTCACCGAAGAGGCTGTTGACGACCGAAGTGCGCATGGTGCCGTCGATCACGTACGCGGCGGAGCAGGCTTCCGAGCACAGCAGCACGGCGACCTTGCCGGGGTTGGCATGGGCCCAACTCGCGGTTGCGTTGAGGGCGTTGAGACCCGCATTGCAGCCCATGCCCACCACATCCACCCGGCTGGTCCCGGGCAGGATCCCCATGTCACGGATCAGCAGGGCGCTCAGGCCGGGAGTGAGGAATCCCGTGGTGGTCGTGCAGCAGAGGTAGTCGATGTCGGACAGCTCGATGCCCGCATTGCCGAGGCAGGAGCGGATTGCCCGGGCTCCCATCTCCAGGGCGAGCCGCTTGTGCTTGTCGAGCAGTTCGCCTTGCGTCTCCGGGAGGATGGCGCCGTCGGCGTCACAGGGCGGGATGGAGAGGAAGCGGCGCTCGATGGCGCTGTTGAGGAAGACCGAGCGGACCTTGGGATCAGTGATCCCGAAGATGTCGAGCAGCTCACGCTGCGTGTACGAGGTCTCGGTGGTCGCCGTGCCGACACCCGTGATGCGGGCGACGCCCGCACCGTTCTTGGCATCGGGGCCGGCCAGGTCCAGGAGGCCGGTGCCGGTGGCCGGAAGGCTCAGGCTCGTGGTCATCGGAAGGTCCACCCCCACATCCGGGTCTTGCTGCGAACGAGTCGTACTACTGCCAACACGTGCTGAACCCCTTCCATGCGTGAAGGGGGCCCGCGACGGTTCGCCGCGGGCCCGGTATCGCCCTGCCCCAGCCGATTGCAGTGCCGGGGCGGCGGCCTCAGGTCCTGGCCGCCCGGTCCTTGATGAAGCACGCCAGTCGCTCGACACCGTCGGCGATCTCTGCGTGGGTCAGGTAGCTGACGGAGAGCCTGATGACCCGCTCCCCACCGCCGCGCGGGTAGAAGTAGGACATCGGGGTCCAGATCACCCCGAACTGCTCCGCCGAGCGCTCCAGCGCCGCGTTGTCAGCGTGGAACGGGACGGTCAGTGACAGGAAGAACCCGCCGCTCGGCTCGTTCCAGCGCACACCCAGCGCCACCCGCTCCTGCTCGGGGAACGCCTCGGCGAGTCGGGCCAACGTGGCCCGCATCGCGTCGCCGTAGTACGCGGCGGTCTCGACGTTCAGGTCGGCGGCCCGCCCACCGGCGGAGAGCAGCATGCCGGCGACGACGGCCTGGCTGAGAGACGGGGTGTTGACCGTCACCATGCTCTTGATCTTGGTGAGCTCGGCCGCCAGGAGTCCCGACCGTCCGGCGTCGTCCACCACCGGCTGGTCCGCGATGGCGTACCCCACCCGGGCGCCGGGGAACAGCGTCTTGGAGAGGGAACCCAGATGGACCACCCGCCGCGCCCGGTCGAGGGACTTCAGGGTGGGCAGTTGCTGCCCCGGGCTGACCAGCCGGTACGGGCTGTCCTCCAGGATCAGGAGGTCGTACCGGGCCGCCAGGTCGAGCAGTTCCTGCCGGGTCTCCAACGGGATGGTGGTTCCCGAGGGGTTCGAGTGGTCGGGGGTCACGTAGAAGGCCCGGGGCCGACGACCGCTTGCCCGCTCCGCGAGGACGGCCGCCTCCAGGTCCTCACAGCGGAACCCCTTGTCGCCCTCCTCGACCGGGGTGAGATTGACGTCCAGCAGGGCCGCGACACCGACGATTCCCACGTAGCACGGGCTGGACACCAGGAGGACGTCCTGCGGGTCCCGGATCAGAGCCCGCACGGCGAGGAGCATGGCCTCCTGGCACCCCACCGTGACCACCACGGACTCCGCCGGGACGTCGATGCCCTCGTCCTTGCGCAACGAGTCCGCGATCAGCTCCCGGATCTGTCCGCCGGTCGGCCCGTACTGGAACAGCGAGGAGCGGATCTGGCCCGGCGAGGCGCCACCGGCCTCCAGGTGGTCCAGGTAGCGACGGAGATGGTCGAAGATCTGCTCCGTCTCGAAGAACCCGTCATAGGGGCGACCGGGCGCGAAGGAGATCGCCTCCGGGTAGCGGTAGGTGATCTCGTTGAGGAAGTTCATGGTGTCCAGCACCGGGTCGCCGAGACTCGCGTGCAGGTTCGCAGTGGGCAGAGCAACCGGCTCCGGCCCGGGCCGAGTCATCGGGCCACCGCCGGCGCGAGCTCGCGGCTGGACTCCGGAGCACTCGGGATGACGGACAGGCCGGGCGCGTCGGCGGCCGACCGGATCGGGCCGACCGGGTCCATCCGTCGCGATACGACCGACCCTTCCGTCGAGCGGACCGCACGGGCACCCGCGGCCACCGCCGCCCACCGCGTGGACACCACGTCGTCGCACGTCAGGGCGATGTCGGCAACACCGTCGCCGAATTCGTCCAGGTACTTCCAGATGCCCCGTCCCGAGGTGACGACCAACTGTGTCCGCCGCCTCCGAAGCAGAATGGAACTCCGGTCGACGTCGACCGAATCCGCAGCCCGCGCGAACCCCAGGACCGATACCAGGTAATCGACGACGGGCTTCTTGTCCCGCGTGTACAACTCGACGTAGGCGATCGCGTGCACGGCCAAGATCGGCTCCCAAGAATATCCAACAGCCAACGGACGGACGGGGCGTTCGACAATTCCGGCGGGGCAGGGATCACGTCGTCGCCGGATCGAACCATGTCTATCGCCAACGGATGCTCAGGCCCGGGAAGTCCGGCGCCGCCGGCGGTCACGCTCGTGCACACCGCGGCAGCCTGGCCGGCATCACCGGCCCTACGGCTGCACCGTATCCGGCTTGTGCATCGACTCCACATTCCGCCCCCGCGTCTCTTCGCGTCGGCCGAGTGCCCTGACCACGGGCGACGTCACTGCTGTGGTGATCAGGGCCATCAGGACCAATATCGTGAACAGAGCCTCGTTGATCACCCCGAGGTCCAATCCGATGTTGAGGACTATGAGTTCGGTCAGACCTCGACAGTTCATCAGCGCGCCCAGCGACAGTGCCTCGCGCCACGGCCGTCCGCTCAGCCTCGCCGAAACGCTACCGCCACCCCATTTTCCGACCAGCGCCACCGCGAGGACAGCGCCGAGCCACAGCCATTGCACCGGGTCGGCAGCAAGCATTCCGATGTCGGTACGCAGTCCCGTCGTCACGAAGAACAGCGGCAGGAGCAGTGGTACCGCCACTGATCGCAGGCGGGCTGCAGCCCGCTCGACAACGGCGGAACGCCTCGGTGCCACCACACCGAACAAGAAGGCGCCGAAAAGGGCGTGCACCCCGATGGCATCGGTCAGCAGCGCGGAGAGACATGTGCCGCAGAACAGCAGCGCCAACACGGTTCCGTCCTGCCCTTCGCCTCCCGACGTGGCCTGCTTCCAGCGGCTCAGCCGGGCGAGCAGCGGGCGCACCACCCGCATCATCACCGCGAAGTACGCCGCCACCATCGCCACGGTCGTCAACGATTCGAGCGGAGCGCCCCCCTTCACGAAGGCCACCACGACCGCGAGCAGGCACCACGCGATGATGTCGCTCGCGGCGGCGCACGCCATTGCCAGGCTGCCGATGGGCGTGTGATAGAGCCCCTGATCGGTGAGGATCCGGGCAAGTACCGGGAACGCGGTGATGCTCATGGCCACGGCGACGAACAACACGAAGGCGACTCGGTCAGTCCCCTGTGGAGCGAATGAGTCGAACATGCCCAGGGCGAGCAGCCCACCGAGCAACAGCGGCAGCAGGATGCTGACTTGGCTGATGACCGCCGCAGCGCGGCCATTGCCCCGTAAGTGGCCGAGGTCGAGTTCGAGCCCGATCAGGAACATGAAGGCGAGCAGCCCCAGCTGCCCCAGAACCTCGACGTGGTCCGTGACCCCCGGAGGGAAGAGGTACGACTGCGCATGAGGCCACAGCCGGCCGAGCAGAGAGGGGCCGAGCAGGATGCCCGTCACGATCTCGCCCACGACGGGAGGCTGCCCCAGCCGGCGAAGCAACGCGGCGCCGACACGACAGGCGAGGATCACAACCGGCAGTGCCAGGAGTAGACGGGACATCTGTTCGGACACAAACCCTCCTCGGGGCGCGGGAGCCGGGCATTCAGTCTCGGGCGAGTTCCTCGTGCTCGGCGAGGTGCTCCAGGTACCGGCGCACGTGGGAGAAGGTCTGCTCACTGTCGAAGAACCCGCCATAAGGACGGCCGAGCGCGAAGGAAATCGCGTCGGGATAGCGGAGCGTGACCTCGTCGAGGAAGTTCATCGTGTCCAGGACCGGATCAAAGACGCTGCCGCGCAGGTCCGCCTTCCGTAATGTCACCGGTTCGGTCGCCGCGAGGGCCACGGGGGGATCGCGCACGCTGCGTTCGGTCATGGAGTTCCCCCCACGCGAAATAAGTCAATGAGTGTTGGGATTCACCGGCTCAGGTTCACACACGGGGCGGCGTTCTGACAACCGCCGTCCAACCGGCATAAATGCGTGGTGCGGTGCGGTCCCGGTGGTGACGCAGAGCCAGGCGCTCGTTCTTGCACCTCCGCGAGGTGCAGCACGTTCCGGTCGGACGGTTACACCGCCGCTCCCCGCCGGCTCGCCGCGAGCGCGCCCGAGGTGCCGATCGGACCTGTGCCGATGACGGCCATGGTGCGAATCACGAGGCATCACCCGTTCGAAAGGCCACCGATCACAATCCGAATAACCCGTCAAATTTCTGCACGCGCCCGGCCGGCAATACCCGACGGACCGGGAGTCCATCCGTCGAGCGGGCGTCTGCTTTTTTCCCACGGGACCATCTATTACAGTTCAAAGAATCCGGCCCTTCTTCTCCTGACATGGGGACAGTCATGAGCAAATCAGCAAAGGTGACGGATCCGCTGGCGGATCTCTCCGTCGACTACGTAGAGATGTACGTGGAACAGCTGGAGACGGCTGCACGCACCTGGGTCGACGGATACGCCTTCACGGTGGTCGGCTCCGGCGACTTCGCCGATCACCGAAGCGTCGCGCTGCGCCACGGACGGATCACCCTGGTACTCACCGAGGCGACGTCGGACGAGCATGTGGCCTCGACCTACGTCACCTCCCACGGAGACGGTGTCGCCGACATCGCCCTGCGCACCGCGGACGTGACCGCGGCCTTTGACGCAGCGGTCGCGAACGGCGCCCGCATCCACCGCCCGCCGACCCCGCACACGGGCGACGGGCCGACCGTGACGGCTGCCCTCCGCGGCTTCGGGGACGTCGTCCACACACTCGTCCAGCGCGCTCCCGGGGAGGGGCCGGGGCTGCCCGCCGGCTTCTCCCCGACGCCGCGGACCGGCGCTGACCCGACCGGCGTCGTGGGCCTGCTCGACGTCGATCACATCGCGGTGTGCCTGAACACCGGCGATCTCGACCCCACGGTCGACTACTACCTGGCGGCCCTCGGGTTCCGGTGCATCTTCGAGGAGCACATCGTCGTCGGCAGGCAGGCCATGGAGTCGAAGGTGGTGCAGAGCCCGTCGGGCTCGGTCACCCTGACGCTCATCCAGCCCGACCCTTCGGCAGACCCGGGACAGATCGACGAGTTCCTCAAGGCCCACCAGGGGTCCGGCGTCCAGCACCTGGCCTTCTCCTCGCCGGACGCGGTCCGTTCGGTACGGGCCCTGACCGACCGGGGCGTCAGCTTCCTCACCACTCCCCCGGCCTACTACGACCTACTGGGCGAGCGGATCGGCCTGAGCGAGTCCAGGCTGGACGACCTCCGGGCGACGAACGTGCTCGCCGACGAGGACCACGGCGGCCGGCTCTTCCAGATATTCACGGCGTCGACCCACCTCCGGCACACGCTGTTCTTCGAGGTCATCGAGCGCCAGGGCGCCGAAACCTTCGGCAGCGCGAACATCAAGGCACTCTACGAGGCCGTGGAGCTGGAGAGGACGGGGCAGCGTGGGCCACAGCGATGAGGTTTCGGCCGATCCGGCCCACTGCCTGGCCGACTTCGAACGCGCCGCCGCTTCGGCCCTGCCCGCCGACGTATGGGACTTCGTGGCCGGAGGAAGCGGCGCTGAGACCACGCTCGATGCCAACCGCACCGCGCTGGACCGCGTCTTCCTCGTCCCCCGGGTGCTCAGGGACGTATCGCAGTGCACGGCGGATTCCACTCTGCTCGGTCGGCCCGTTCCCATGCCGGTTGCCATCGCGCCCGTCGCCTACCAGCAACTGGTCCACCCCGATGGCGAGATGGCCGCCGCCCGCGCGGCCAAGGCGGCCGGAGTGCCGTTCACCGCGAGCACGCTGAGCAGTGTCCCGATCGAAGAGATCACGGCGATCGGCGGAACGGTCTGGTTCCAGCTCTACTGGCTTCGGGATGCCGCGCAGTCCCTGGAACTCGTCCGCAGAGCCGAGGACGCCGGCTGCCAGGCGATCATGCTCACCGTCGACGTGCCGTGGATGGGGCGCCGGCTGCGCGACATGCGCAACCGTTTCGCACTGCCCGGCCATGTGCGGGCGGCCAACATCAGCACCGGCTCGACCGCGCACCAACGGCACGCCGATACCTCCGCGGTGGCCGTCCACACCAGCCAGGCCTTCTCTTCTGCGATGACGTGGTCGTCGTTGGCGGCCCTGCGGAAGCAGACCCGGCTTCCACTGCTGCTCAAGGGTGTCCTGGCAGCCGAGGACGCGCTGCGGGCGGCCGAGTCCGGGGTCGACGCGGTCGTGGTCTCCAACCACGGTGGCCGCCAGCTCGACGGAGCCGTACCCAGCATCGAGGCGTTGCCGGAGGTGGCGGCGGCGGGGGGCGGATGCGAGGTGCTGCTGGACAGCGGCATCCGCAGCGGCACTGACGTGCTCAGGGCGCTCGCTCTCGGGGCGTCCGGTGTCCTGGTGGGCCGTCCGCTGATCTGGGGCCTGGCTGTGGCCGGAGAAGCCGGCGCACGTCGGGTACTCGACCTGCTGGCCGACGAACTCCGCGACGCCCTCGGCTTGTCGGGCTGCGACGGGGTCGCCGCGGTCAGGCGGCTTCGTGCCTTCGTCTCTGCCTGACGACCGAAAGTCGCCGAAGTCCCTCCACCGCGTGGTAGGAGGGACTTCGGCGACGTCACCGCCTCGCGTCCACGACCAACTGACCGTTTTCGACGCTTGGACGCGGCGACGGCGGACTACGCGGTTTCGGCCTCCCTGCGCCCCAGCCGAAGGGCCAGTTCCGACCACATCCCCGCGTACTCGTCGGCCAGATAGGCCACGATGCCGCTGCAGTGGGGCGGCACGTTGTCGATGATCCTCTGCCACTCCTTCGCGTTGATCGTGTGGAGGTTGAGCAGCCGCAGCAGGGTGCGTCCGGTCTCGCTCAGCCGCAGCGCCGGATCCGCTTTGAGCCGTTCCACGACGACGCTGGGATCCTGCGCCGACGGCCTGCCAGGCACCGCCGCGACGCCGATGCCGCGCGGTGGCGCCGAGGCTCCCACCTCGAGGTTCGCGGGTTCCGGTTCCCTGCCGTGTCGGCTGGGCAGCGGATCCTCTCCTCGGCGGAGCCGGCTTCTGACATCGCGCGCCGTCTCGGGGGATATGCCGGCCATTCTGGCGATCTGACGTAACGACAGACCGGGGTTGTCGGTGATGAGTTCTCCGGCGATCCTGCGTCCTGCAGCGGCGTTGATCGGGCGGACCCGGCCGTCCTGGCCGATCCTGCTCTCCTCGGCGGCGGACGCACCCGGAAGCCCCCTGCGCATGTCGGCCACCGTGCCGGGGGCGATACCGGTGACCGATGCGATCATCCGGTCCGACCACTGCGGATGCGAGGTGATGATCCGCGCGGCCGCCCGTTTGCGGTCGGCCTTCGATAAGGGGAGGCCGTGCTTGGTGTTGGACTCGACCGCCAGCACGAACGCGTCGGCCTCGTTGCCCTCGAAGAAGCTGACGGCGACCCTGTCCTGTCCGCGCAGTTCAGCCGCTCTCACACGATGGAGGCCGTCGATGACGCGCATCGTCGGACGGTGCACGAGGATGGGCGGAAGCGGAGACTGCACCACGGAGAGCGCCTCCACGTGGTCCGGGTCCTCCCCCGAGGTCCGCGGTGAATCGACTGTTGACAGTAAGCTGATCTCCACTTCGACGACCGCCTGCTGATCGATTTGTTCCTGCTCGCGCCCCAACGCCATCTCCCTCATGATCTGATTTCCTGTACACGGATCTGTGAAAGGCACTCAGAAGATCCCCCGTTGGATCTGGCATGCGTTCCGTTCTGCACCATGGACCAGGGAACGTCGTCATATCGGACGGTCATGCCGGGTCGACTCGCGACCCCGACGACAGCCGTGTCACGCCTTTGGCGCCATCACGTGCGCGAGGCGGCTACCGGTCAGCCCCGGGTGGTCTCCGGCGGAATCCCGGTCCTGCCAGGTCAGGGCCCCGGACATGGAAGATCGACAGACATTCGAGAACCAGTCACTCGAATCTACGTGGAAAACCGGGGCCAGGCAGAACGTCGTCTCGCCGCCGGTCGCGTGCACCCGACATTCGTGAATCTCGTTGCAGTGGCATCGCGCTGAACTAAAGGATCTTGCCCGTAGTCAAGGCCGTTCGCCCCCCGCTGGCACCCTACCACGCCCCACTACTTATATGAATGAATATTCATCAGATGGAACGGCTACGTGATCGTAACACTCTTGCGCGAATCGAGGCACTCACCTATCGGCGAATGACTGGCACTCCAGCCGTAGATTGTGATCTTGCTACTCGGGGCCGGCGCGGAGACGGGTGCGGCCACCGTTGATCATCGTGACTTGTGTGGAGTAACGATGAGACGGTGGCCGCAGGTCACAGCTGTCGACGAGACCGGCGACATGAAGAGGGGCACCCATACGGTCGGAGTGCAGCGCCAGTACACCGGAACGGACGGACGATCGAGAACCCTCAAGTCGCGGTCCACCTCGTCTACACCGCCGAGCGAGGACACACGGGCGGTGGACCGGGAGTTGTACGTCCCCCGCTCCTGGACGAGCGACCCAGATCGCTGCCGGGCGGCTAGACTCGGCGAGGACACCGTCTTCGCGGCCAAGCCGGAACCGGCCCGCACGATGATCGAACGGTATCCCAGACATGAAGATCACGATCTACAGCTGGAGTACTACGTGATGGGGAAATCGAAATAGGTGTCCGGATAGGGTTCGTTGTCGAGCGTGTAATGCCACCACTCGCACTCGTACGCACGGAAACCACAGGTCTCCATGATGGACCGCAGGTGCTGACGGTTCCGCGCTTCGACGGACGCGATCCCTCGTGCGCCATGGTGCGAGATGGGATCCATCAGGTCATGGTCGCCGCCCATGGAAACGAGTTCACCCGTGGCCAGGTCATAGAGCGTGAGGTCGACGGTGCTGCCCCGGCTGTGGCCCGACCTGGCGGCCACATATCCCTTCTCGAACATCTCGGCCCTGGCGATATTGGGATAGTGCCGCGACTTCGTCCGACCGTCCTCCGGCTGCTGCGACCAGTGCAGGAAGCAGTCGACGGCGCGCTGCGGGCGATAGCCGTCCCAGAGCAGCAGGCCGAACCCCAGCGACGCGGCCAGCTCCTGCGCCCGCTCCAGGGCCGTGCACAGAGCCCTCGTGCCGACGACCCGATTGGCCAGATATCCGTCCACCGGTTTGCCGGTGAAGTTGTCCCACGTGGCGTATTTGGCATCCCAACGTATTCCGGGCACCACGTCGTCCACAAAGACAAAGCCGTCCATCATCGACTTCATCGGATCTTCCCTGTCAAGGCGAGGGAGACGGCCCGGTCGATCACCTCGGAGAGCGGAATACCCGCGGCCGCCATCATTCTCGGATAACGGCTGTACGAGGTCATTCCGGGGAAGGTGTTGACCTCGTTGAGGACTGCTTGTCCGTCCTCCTTGAGGAACATGTCCACCCGCGCAAGACCGCTGCACCCCAAGGCGCGGTACACGGCCTTGGCCGCCTCCTGGACGAGCAGCCGTGACTCCTCGGGGATGTCGGCGGGAACGACTGCCACGGAGTTCTCGGAACCGGTCTCGGGGGAGTCTTCCTGATGGATCCTGAAGAATCCGTGCGACAGTGCAATCCGGTCCACTTCACCCGCGACGAGATCCGACCCGTTCCCGAGGATGGCGCAGCCGATCTCGCTGCCGACGACAGCCTCTTCGATCAGCACCTTCGAGTCGTACTGCCGTGCCGTTTCCACCGCACTCGGAAGTTCCTCTTCCCGGGACACCTTGGTGACGCCGAAGGACGATCCCGATCGGGCCGGCTTCACGAAGACCGGATAGGTGAGCCGGGCGGGATCGATGGTCTCGTCCGCCGTGACGGTCCAGAAATTCGGCGTGGCGATTCCGGCGCTTCTGGCGACGACATAGGCAAGGGATTTGTCCATGCACAGAGCGGAACTCTGGACGTCGCAGCCGATGTAGGGGATGCCGGAGAGTTCCAGCAGACCCTGCATCGCGCCGTCCTCGCCGAGCCTGCCGTGCAGCACGGGCAGCACGACGTCCAGACGGATCGTTCCGTAGCACCCCTGCTCCAGAGTGAGCAGTCCGTGCACGTCGCTGCCCGGCGACAGCACGACGGGGCGGCAGTTGCCGTTCTCCCATTCCCCGTCGGGCCCGTCGCAGAGCTTCCAGGCACCGCTCTTCGTGATCCCGATGTAGAAGGGTTCGTACTTCTCGAGATCCAGGTTCCGGGCCACCTCTCGCGCGGACTTGACGGAGACGAGGTGCTCCTCGGAACGGCCCCCGAAGATGATGCCGACCTTCAACCTAGCCATGCTGATTCCTGCTTTCGAATGCCAGGCAGTTGGTGAGAGAGTTCTCCACGGTGTCGCGCAGGGCGTGATCCGTGTAGTAGGCGGTGTGCGGACTGACGAGCGCGTTCGGCAGCTCCTGCAGCCGCAACAGCGCTTTGCTTTCTATGGGTTTGTCCCGGCAGTCGGCGTAGAAGACGCCTTCCTCGCCTTCGACGACATCCAGCGCCGCGCCGCCCAGCCTGCCGATCTCCAGTTCCTGTACCAGGGCCTCGGTGTCGATGAGCCCACCACGTCCGGTGTTGACGATCACCGCGCCGTCCTTCATCCGCGCCAGGCGTTGCCGGTCCAGCAGATGGTGCGTGGTCGCGGTGAGCGGCACGTGCAGCGTGACCAGGTCGCTCCGCCGCAGCAGTTCGTCGAGCGGAACGTGCTCGACAGTGGAACCGGGGTGGCTCACCGGACGGTTGTCATGGGCCAGAACGCGGCAACCGAAGCCCCGCAACCGCTCCAGGACCGCCGCACCGATACGGCCCGTCCCGATCACGCCGACCGTCAGATCGCGCAGTTCCTTCCCGCGCACATCGCTCAGTCGGTAGTCGTGCGCGTCGGTGCGACGGACGATGCCCTTCGCGTCCCGTACCGCCATCAACATGAGCATCAGCGTGTAGTCGGCCACGCTGTCCGGCGAGTAGGAGACGTTCTGGACGAAGATGCCGATGCTGTCCGCGTACTCCACGTCGATGTGGTTGTACCCGATGCTCCGCGTGGAGATGTAGCCCACGCCGACTCCACCGAGGGCGCGCAGCGTGGCACGGGTGACGGGAGTCTTGTGGCCGACGCTGATGCACCGGCTGCCGGAGGCCAGTTCACTGTTGGCTTCGGACACCGGTGCGTCGGTGATGGCCGGCAGCACACCGAAGCCGGGCGCCAGCTCGCGGAACAGAACGGCTTCGTCCGGACCGCACCCGTACATGGTGATACGGGTCCTTTCGCTGTGGGTCATGCCCCCAGTCAAGGCGGCATGCCGTATCCGGAGCGTATGTGGTTTTCGATATGCCCGTGATACGTCCCGCTCCCTTGACTGGAGGCATGACCTACCCAACACCAGGCACGGCCTCCGGGGAACCGGCGTGATCCCGCTCAGCCTCGGTGAGATCGCCGAAATCGTTGGCGGAACGGCCGAGGGCGACAGCTCCGTGACCGTGACCGCGCCAGCCGTGCTCGACAGCCGACGGGCCGAGCCGGGCGGCCTCTTCGTCGCCTTCGCCGGCAAGCATGCCGACGGCCATGACTACGCGGAACAGGCCGGGCGGGCCGGTGCGGTGGCCGTGCTCGGCTCCCGGCCCACGGCGCTGCCCACCGTCGTCGTCAAGGACGTCCAGACCGCGCTGCAGATGCTCGCCGCCCATGTCGTGGCCCGGCTACGCGACGGACTGACCGTCGTCGGGGTGACCGGCTCGCAGGGCAAGACCGGCACCAAGGACCTGCTGGCAGCCGTGCTTTCGGGCGCCGGGCGGACGGTCGCCACGGCCGGCTCGTTCAACAACGAGCTCGGTGTGCCGCTCACCATGCTGCGCGCCCAGGCGGCCACCCGGTTCCTCGTCCTGGAGATGGGAGCCCGCCACATCGGCGACATCGCCAAGCTCACCGGCCTGGTCGCGCCCGACATCGCCGTCGTCCTCAACGTCGGCCTGGCCCACCTCGGCGAGTTCGGGTCGCGCGCCGCCATCGCCAGGACCAAGGGCGAACTGGTGCAGGGGCTTGCGCCCGGCGGCACCGCGGTCCTCAACGCCGACGATCCCCGAGCGGCCGCGATGCGCGCGCTCACCGACGGTCCGGTGCTGACCTTCGGCCGGGCGGCCCACGCCGACGTACGGGTACTCGACCTGACCCTCGACCGGCTCGGCCGGCCGTCCTGCACGCTGCGGACCGCCGCCGCCTCGGCTCACCTCACGCTGCCACTCGTCGGCGCCCACCAGGCCCTCAACGCCTCGGCCGCCGCGGCGGCAGCACGTGCGGCCGGGGTTCCCCTCGACCTGGCCACGGCGGCGCTGACCACCGCCTCGCTGTCGCCGTGGCGGATGGAGTCGCGCGACCTCGCCTGCGGGGCGACGCTGATCAACGACTCCTACAACGCCAACCCCGACTCGACCCGCGCCGCCCTGGACGCGCTGGCGGCCATCGAGGGCGGGCGCCGCATCGCCGTCCTCGGCGAAATGCTCGAACTCGGCGACGACAGCGAGGCGGAGCACCGATCCGTCGGGGCGTACGCCGCCGCCCGGGCCGACGTGGTGGCCGCCGTCGGCGAGGGAGCCCGGCCGATCGCCGACGGTGCGGGAGAGCGGTCGGTGGTCATCGCCGACAACGACGCGGCCGTCGACTGGCTGCGCGACCGCCTCGCCGCCGGCGATGTCGTCCTGGTCAAGGCTTCCCGCGGGGCGCGCCTCGACGAAGTCGCCGCCGCGCTCGCGTAGGCGGCTGTACGGTTCAGCGTCCGCGCCGCCTCATGTAGAGGTCGAAGAGTCGGTAGACCACCGGTCGCAGCGGCAGGTCCCACTCGCCGACGTACCTCACCGCCCGGCCGCCGGTGCCGACTTTGAACTGGACAAGGCCGACGTGCGGGTCGTCGGCGTCGAGGGTGGGGGTGATGCCGCGCAGGTCGTAGACGTCGCAGCCGGCCGCGAGCGCGTCGCGGATCATCGCCCACTGGCAGGCGTTGGAGCCCCGCACCTCGCGCTTCGCGGTGGCGGAGGCGCCATAGGAGTACACCGCGTGGGCCCCGACGCGGACCAGGACGGTGGCGGCGACCAAGTCGCCCTGGTGGTGGGCCAGGTAGAGCTTGATCCGCTCGGGGTCCTCGGCGCTCAGCGCCGCGAACATGGTCTCGAAGTAGCGCAGCGGACGGGGCGTGAAGTGGTCGCGCTCGGCGGTGTGGACGTAGAGGTCGTGAAACGCCTTCAGGTCTTCCGGCCCCCCGTCGCCGACCGTGACCTCGACGCCCTCCTTGGCCGCCTTCTTGATGTTGCGGCGCCACTGCTGGTTCATGCCCCTGAACAGCTCGTCCTCGGTCCTGCCCGCCAGCGGGACCACGTACTTGAACTGCGGATGCCCGACCCCGAACCCGTCCAGCGGGTTCTGCGGCAGCCAGCCCGCGTCCTTGAGCCTGCTGCTCACGCGGGCGCCGACCGGGTCGCCCCCCTGTGCCGGCAGGTCGGTCAGCCGCCGGACGCCCGGGTCGGCGATGCCCTCCTTGACCTGGGCGGCGCTCCAGCTGTCCGTTTCCACCGGCGGGCCAAGCCGGATCGCGAACGCGCCGTGCTCCTTGAGATACGCCGCCAGCGGATCGAGCCACGCACCGATCTCACCGCTCCAGTCGATGACCGGACCCTCGGGCAGATACGCCAGCGTGAAACGGTCGAGCCGCGGCACCGGGCGGTGCAGGACGAGCCCGGCGCCGACCAGTCGCCGACCGTCGAACCAGCCGAGGGACTCGCTGCGCCACTCGGTCTTGACGCGGCCCCACGCCGGGGTCTGCAGGAAGCTGACCGACCGCTGGGCCCGCACGAACGCCAGGTGCTCGGCGGCGCTGATCGGCCTGACGACCGGATTCCCGGCTGCTGCTGTCCCGGCCGCAGTTCGACGTGGTTCGCTGGAGGAGTTGTAGGACATGTCGCCAGTCAATCTATCGGGGTGTTGCCTGGGTGTATGCGATTCTCGATACGCTGACGATATGTCACCACCTGGCGGCTCGCGGCTTTTACCAGCTGATTCCGGCCGCCACCGGCCGGTGATCGCTGCCCGTGGCCGGCAACAGCCAGGCACTCTTCGGGTCCACACCGCGGACCAGGATCTGGTCGATCCGCACCACCGGGAACTCCGTCGGCCAGCTGAAGCCGAACCCGTCCCCGGCCACGTCCTGGACCGAACGCAGCTGCGAGGTGAGGCCGTCGAAGGCGCGGTCGTCCATGGTGCCGTTGAAGTCACCGAGCACCAGCACCCGCTCGCTGCGCTCGGCGGCGACTGCCCGGGCGAGCTTCGTCGCGCCGACGTCCCGCGTGTCCGTCCAGAAACCGCCCCTGGGCATCACCCTCACGGAACCCAGATGCACCACGTACACCGCCAGCGGCCCCTTCGCGGCGGCCACCGTGGTGCGCAGCGCGCGAGGCGGCTCCACCGGAACGTCCCCGGGCCGCGGCTTCTCGGTCGACGGCCCGACCGTGCCCCACAGGACGTCGACCGGCCGGGTGTCGGACAGCGGCAGCTTGCTCCACAGCCCGACCGTGCCCTGCACGGTGTGGTACGGGTACGCCTTCGCCAGCTCCGTCTCGTACGTGCCCGTGGACCGGTCGGTCAGCTCCTCGAGCGCCAGCACCTCCGCACCGGAGGCGGCCAGGTCGCGGGCGGTGCCGGCCGGATCACGGTTGTCGGCGTCCACGTTGTGGCTGACCACCGTGAGGTCGCCGCCCTGGTGGGACTTGTCGTCGAGCAGCCCGCCGAAGAGGTTCAGCCAGACGGTGACCGGCAGCAGCAGCGCGACGACCGCGGAGGCGGAGCGGCGCCACAGCGCCCCGGCGAGCAGCACCGGGACCAACAGGCCGAACCACGGCAGAAAGGTCTCCACCAGACTGCCCAGACCGGCCCAGTTCGGGAGCCGCCCGTGCAGCAGCAGGAGCAGGCCGAGCAGCAGCGCGCACGTCGTGAGTACCGGGCCGCGCTTCCACCGGCCCGGCCGGGAGCCGCCCGCAGGCCGGGTTCCTTCGTCGTCGGCCGCCGGGCCGCACTGCCCGGTCTCGGCCGTGTCCACGTCTGTCATCGTCTGCCCTCGCTCCCGAAACGTGAGGAGACGTCGTCGCGGTGGCCACCCGACGGGGGGTCTCCGGGTCGTCGTTCGCGCTGAGGGCTGGGTTCGAGACATGTCACAAGAGAAGACGACCGGACGTTGCCGGCACGTATGCGGTTTTCGACACGCGGACGATATCTGCCGGCCCCTAGCCTTGATGCATGCGTGCCTTGCGGCAGGCACGGTCTTCCACTCGGATCGCGGGGCGTGGAGAACTCCGTGACCTCGGAAGTCCGTGCCTGTCGCGAACAACAGGCATCCGGTTCCTGTTCCGCTCGGCTACGACCAGTGCCATTCGGCCCGGTCGAGCAGGTGCCCGGACTTGACTCCCTTGCGCGAGCACCATTCCTCGAACTCGGCGATCTGCTGGAGCTGGTAGGAGTCCTCGTTGTAGCTGGTGGCCATCACATGGCCGAGCCAACTCTCCTCGCCCATGGCGTAGATGTACACCTCTTCGGCGCCCAGCTCGGTGACGATCGCGCTCGCCTGTTCCGCGTTGGAGCCGGACAGTTTGCGGGTCTCGCTCATCTTCTTCGGGATCGGCGTGGTGAACAGCGGCTGGTACTTCCAGTTCATCGGCGCACCGTCGCACTCCATGCCGAGGAAGGCGATGTCGACCGGTCCGAGGTGCCGGCGGACGTAGCGGTAGAGGACCGGATCGATGCCGGAGGAGTCCGCTCCCACGTAAACGGACTTCCCGCCGAGACGGATCCAGTAGGTCGCCTTGGCACGGATGTCGAGATCGGCGTGCTCCCCGAAGAACGGAGTGGCGACGATCTTCCCGCCGGGGAAGGCCACCTCGTCGAAGTCGTCCACCTCGATGACGGGGAGCCCGAGGCATTTCAGGAAGAGCGCCAGCGACGGGTCGCACAGATTGCCGCGCGAGCTCCTCGGCACAACGAACGTGCCGACCCGGCCGCGCAGTTGGAGCAGGGTCTCGGACACGAGATGGTCGGAATGCCCGTGGGTGATGAGGACGTAGTCGATGTGGTCGGGCAGGTCGTCATAGGTGTACCGGCCGGTCGCGCTGGTGTCGGCGCTGATGAACGGGTCCGTGAGGATCGACACCTCGGGCGTCTGCAGGAGGAGGCAGGCATGCCCCAGGTAACGGATCCTGGCACCGGCCGTGACGTGGCGGTCGGCGGCCAGCCCCGGCTCCGCGACCAGCAAGCGGGACAGTTGGGCGGCTTCCGCGTCGCCGAGCTCCAGCGCCTCGCGGAGCGCGGCCAAGGTGGTGGGCCGGATCCTGGAGCGGAACAGTTCCTCGATGCCGGGGTGCCGGAAGGGGATGTCCAGCTCCAGCACGTCGGGCGAGGGCAGCCGCGGGGTGCTCATCACGAACGGCCGCTCGATGCCTGACTCCAGCGAGAGCTGAACCGACTGGCGGTCCTCGGCGTAGGCCTTGCTCTGGTAGACGAGCGGCTCCAGGAAGTGCAGCGAGGCCGCGTTGCCGGTGTCATAGGAGACTTCCACCAGGCCCGCCAGTTCGGCGGGGAGCTTCGGGTAGAGCGGCCTGAGGTCGTAGCCGGTCGCCTCCTCCCGGACGATCTTCTCGGCCTCCGCGATCGCATGGGCGAACCGGATGATGTCCGCCCGGTCGCGCCGGATGGCCGCCAGCAGCGCCTCGACCTCGCCCTTCCGCTCCCCCTCGATGCCGACGAAGAATCCGCCGCGGAACTTCGGGTCGCGGCTGCCCGAGAAGTGCCAGTCCGGGGTCTGTAGGTACGACTCCAGCATCGGGAGCTGCCGGAAGGCCAGGTACATGGCGCCGGTTACGGGAGCCATCGTGTACAGCTGGGCGTAGAACCGGTCGACCAATGGCTCGATGATGGTGTCGGACCGGAGAAAGAACCGTTCCTCAGTCACTTCTGCTCCTCACGATCGAATCCACTTCATTCCGTCGGGCGAGACCGCCAGCCCGCCCGGGACCATCGGTCCCCCGGGCGCGACCGCCCCCTCGCCCCGTGCCACGAGCACCTCGTCGCCGGACGACACTCCGGCGGCCAGATCCACGAACGACTCCGGGTCCGGGTGCTCGTCGCCGGTCATCGCGTGGAACGCCGCGATGAACTCGGAGAACGCCCTGAACTCGCGGCGGTACCGCCCCTCGAACTCCGTCAGGGCGGTCTCCTCGTCCAGATCGCCCGCGAGGACGGTGTTGATCGAACGGGCGGCCAGCAGGGCGCTGTAGGTCGCGAGATGAACGCCGCTGGAGAACAGCGGGTCGACGGAACACGCGGCGTCTCCCACCAGGGCCATCCCCGGACGCCGGAACGTCGTCCGGTGGTAGGCGTAGTCCTCGCGGATCCGCAGCTTCCCGTACTTGCCGGCCGTCACCCGCATCCCTTCCGAGAGCAGGTCCGAGATGGTCGGGCATTCGGCGATCAGGGCCTTGAACGCCTCCTCCCGGTCGTCCGGGAGCTTCTCGGCGAACTCCCCGCGCACCACCGCACCCACGCTGGTGAGCCCGCCGAACAGCGGGACGTACCAGAACCAGCCCTTGTCGAAGGTCACGCTCAGGGCGTCACCCGAACGCGGTTCCGGCAGCCGCTTGCAGCCGTTCCCGAAGTAGCCGGACAGCGCCAGACCGCGGGAGGACTCCGCATGGTCGCGGGTGCCGCCGACGCTGGAGAACAGCGGGCTCCCCTGGCCTGACGCGTCGACCACGAAACGTGCAGCGACCTCGTGCTCGCCGCCGTCGGGGTCGAGGTACCGCAGGCCGGTGACCCGGTCGCCCTCCTCGACCACGGCGGTGACCGAGCACCCTTCACGAACCACCACGCCCTTGCGCTTGGCGTTGTTCAGCAGGATCTCGTCGAACCGCGCCCGATCCGCCTGGTAGGCGAAGGACGTCGAGCCGGTCAGTCGCGATGACTCCTCGAAGGAGAAGGCCCACGGTTCCGGCCGAGTGCCCCACTGGAACGTCGCACCCCGCTTCACCGGGAAGTCCGTCTCCGCCAGTTCATCGGTGACGCCGAGCATCCGGCACACCCCGTGAACGGTGGACGGGAGCAACGACTCACCGACCTGGTACCGCGGAAAGACCTCTTTCTCCACCAGGAGCACCCGGTGGCCCTGCATGGCCACCAAGGTGGCCGCGGTCGAACCCGCCGGCCCACCCCCCGCCACCACCACGTCGAACGCTTCCGCCGACATCTCCCACCGTCCCTCGATTGATCGCTAATCCGTCGTGGCGTCCGCTACCAGGTGACCGGCAACCGGTCCGGGCTGTCGATGAACGCGTTGCGGAACTTCACTTCCTCCGCGGGCACGGCCAGGCTCAGTCCGGGGAACCGTCGCCACAGGGCCTGGTAGGCGATGCGGAGCACCGCCCTCGCCACCGCGGCGCCCACGCAGTGATGGATGCCGTGCCCGAATCCGACATGCGGGAGCGGTTCGCGGTTCGCGTCGAGGAGATGGGGATCCGGCGTCAACCCCTCGTCCCGGTTGGCCATGAGAATCGAGCAGAGGACGTACTCCCCCGCCTTGATCAGCTGCCCGTCGACGACGACATCCTTGACGGCCATGCGCGGAGTCGGCTGCTGCACGGCCGAGAGGAAGCGCAGCAGTTCGTTCACCACGCGGTCGGCCTCCTCGCGGGAGGCGAAGAGCAGCTGCCTCTGGTCGGGATGGTCGAGCAGCGCGAGGACCCCGAAGCCGATCATCCCGGCGACGGTCTCGACGCCGCCGAGGATCAGCGCCGTGCAGACGCCCCTCAACTCCTCGTCGCTGACCTGCTCGCCGTGCTCACGCACCAGCATGCCGAGGAACCCCTCGTCGGGCTCCTTCCGCTGCCGGGTGATGAGAGCGTTCAGGTAGCGGTTGAACGCCGCGCTGTCCGCCGCCCGGGCCTTGTACCCGCGGCTGAGGTCGACGTTCTGCCTGACGCGGCGGATGAACTCGCTTCGATCGTCGCGCGGAACCCCGAGCAACTCGCACAGGGTCTCGCCGCCGACCGGGTCGGCGAACAGCACCTGGAGATCCGCGGGCGGTCCCGCGGCCTCCATCGCATCGAGGTGCTCCTCGATGATGCCCTCGATCGCGGGCTCGAGCCTGCGGATCCGTCGGACCGTGAACTCGGGCGTCAGTATCCGCCGCAGCCGCGTGTGTTCGGGCGGATCGTAGATCGAGAGCTGTCCGGCCAGCTCCGGCGGGACCGGCACCCCTTCGCCGCTGAGCGGTTCCGCCTCGGTCAGCCGGAGCCGCGTCGTGAAGTTCTCGTGATCACCGAGGATCTCGCGCACCACGTCGTAGCCCATGGCCTGCCAGACGTAGTCCGCGCTCATCTGGTCGGACGCGTTCCCCGCGATCCGGATCAGCGGGCCGTGCGCCCTGAGGGCGAACATGTCCTCGTGCGGATCGTAGAGCGTCCTCCTCATGTAGTTCGCCGTCGGTCGCACGATCGGTACGGCCTCATCCACGGTAGGGCATCCACTTCATCCCGTCGGGCGAGGCCACCAGCCCGCCCGGGAACACTGGTTCCTCGGGCGGCGCGGCGTCCTCACCGAGCACCGCCCTCATCTGCACCTGGCCGCCCTCCTGCATCACCTGCCTGACCACGTGCGACGTGAACATCGGCACCATGTCCCCGTCACCGCCGGCGGCCATGTCGTCGACGGCCGCGGCGAACTCGGCGCTGTGCTTGGCGATCCGGGACGCGAGCGCCGCCTCGCCGGACGACACCCCGCCGACCAGGTCCACGAACGATTCCAACTCCGAGTGCTTGTTGTTCGTGACCTTCTTGGCGTGCCAGAAGTACGACTCCTCGTTCACGTTCATCTCGTAGAACGCCACGAGGAACTCGTAGAACACCCCGTACTCGCGGCGGTACCGGGCCTCGAACTCGTTCAAGGCGGTCTTCTCGTCCAGGTCGCCCGCGAGAATGCTGTTGATCGAACGGGCGGCGAGCAGGGCGCTGTAGGTTGCCAGATGAACGCCGGAGGAGAATACCGGGTCGACGAAACACGCGGCGTCGCCCACGAGGATCATTCCCGGGCGCCAGAACGTCGTCTGGAGGTAGGAGTAGTCCTTGCGCACCCTCAGTTCCCCGTAGTTCCCGGCCGTCACCCGCGTCGCGTCCGACAGGTATTCCGAGATCAGCGGACATTCAGCGATCAGGGCGCTGTAGGCCGCTTCCCGGTCCCCCTGGACCTTCTCGGCCATCTCCCTGCGGACCACCGCGCCCACGCTGGTGAGCGTATCGCTCAGCGGAATGTACCAGAACCAGCCGCTGTCGAAGGCGACACTCAGGATGTTTCCCGAATAGGGCTCCGGGAGTCGCTTGCCGTTCTCGAAGTAGCCGAAAAGCGCCAGGCTCCGGAAGAACTCCGAATAGTCGCGAGTGCCGCCGACGCTGGAGAACAGCCGGCTCTTGTTGCCCGACGCGTCGATCACGAAGCGTGCGGCGACCTCGTGCTCGCCGCCGTCAGGGTCGGTGTACCGCAGGCCGGTGACCCGGTCGCCCTCCTCCACGACTGCGGTGACCGAGCAGCCCTCACGGACCGTCACGCCCTTGCGCTTGGCGTTGTTCAGCAGGATCTCGTCGAACCGCGCCCGCTCCACCTGATAGGCGAACGAGGTCGGCCCGGTCATTTGCGGGGACACGGCGAAGGAGAACGTCCACGGTTCCGGCCTGGCCCCCCACCGGAAAGTACCGCCGCGCTTCACCGGGAAATTCGCCGCCGCGAGTTCCTCGGTGACACCGAGCATCCGGCACACCCCGTGGACGGTGGACGGAAGCAACGACTCACCGATCTGATACCGCGGGAATACCTCTTTCTCCAGCAGCAATACTCGGTGGCCCTGCATGGCTACCAGGGAAGCCACGGTCGAGCCCGCCGGGCCGCCCCCCGCCACCACCATGTCGAACGTTTCCACCGACATCTCCCACCGTCCCTCAATTGAGTTCTTTGCGATTGTCCAGTGCGATGGATCGCCGCTCAAGCCGTCCAACCGGTCACCACGCGACCATCAGACTGCTGAGTCCATATGCGGGGGTGCTCAGCCGGAACGCGGTCGCCCCGGCGGGATCCGCCAGCCGCAGCCCGGGAAAGCGTCGCCACAGCGCGGTATAGGCGATGCGCAGTTCGAGGCGGGCGAGCGCGGCTCCCAGGCAATGGTGCACGCCGTGCCCGAACGCGACATGGGGGACGGGTTCCCGGGTGACGTCGAGGCGATCCGCGTCCGGCAGCAGGGCGGGGTCGCGGTTGGCCGTCGGGAGGGAACAGAGGACCGTCTCCCCCGCCTTGATCACCTGGTCGCCGACGGCGGTGTCCTCGATGGCGGTTCGGGGCGTCGGAGCATAGGGGACCGTCAGGTACCGGATCAGCTCGTCGACCGCCCGGTCCGCCGACTGCACGTCACCCCGCAGCGCCGCGATCTGCTCGGGGTTCCGCAGCAGCGCCAGCACGCCCAGGCCGATCATCCCGGAGATGTTGTCGTCTCCGGCCAGCATCATCTGCACGCAGACACCCCTCAGCTCCTCATCGGTCACCGAGTCACCGTGTTCGGCGGCGACCGTACCGATGAGCCCGTCGCCGGGATCCCTCCGTTCCCTGGCGACCATGGTCACGAGGTAGCGGGAGAACGCCTCGCCGGCGGCCGCGCGCCTCCGATCGCTGAGCGAAGCGTCGAGATGCCGGTGGCAGAGCTGGAGGAACCTGGCGCGGTCGTCCCGCGGTACCCCGAGCAGCTCGCACAGCACGGGGCCGGGTACCTCGTCGGCGAACATCTCGATCAGGTCCGCGGGGGACCCCTCCCGTTCCATCGCGTCGAGGCGTTCCGTCACGATCTGTTCGATGTACGGGACCATCCGCCGGATCTGGCGCTGGGTGAACCCCGGGGCCAGCAGACGCCGGAGCCGGGTGTGCTCCGGCGGGTCGTAATCCATCAGGTTGCCGACCAGCTCACGCGGCCGGAAGACGCCCTTCCCGCCGATCTCGTCATTCCGGTCGAAACGGCGGCGCGTACTGAACCGGGTGTGATCGCCGAGGACTTGCCGGACGACTGCGTGCCCGGCGGCCAGCCAGGTGGTCGTCGCCTCCGCTCCGGATCCGATCGTGATCCTCGTGAGCGTTCCGGCGGCGCGCAGATCGTCGGCCGGGTCGAAGCCCTGCCGACGTGTGTGTATCGGAGGCCTGTTGTCACCACTCAAGAGGAAGCTCCTCCACAGCAAAGGGCTCGGGCCGGCCCGGCTTGAACCGCAGGTCCTCCTCGGGAACGGCGAGCCGCAGCGACGGGAACCGGCGGAACACCTCCGGCAGAGCCACCCGCAGCTGGAGCCTGGCCAGCGGTGCCCCGAGACAATGGTGGATTCCGTATCCGAACGCCAGGTGCTTCGGGTTCTCACGGGTGATGTCGAAGCGGTCGCCCCGGGGACGGTTGACCGCCAGCATGGAGCAGGTCACGACGTCTCCGGCCCGGATGTCGCGTCCGGCGACGCGCACGTCCGCGAGAGCGACCCGAGGGGCCGGGGCCTCGACGATCGAAGCATGCCGCAGCAGCTCCTCGGTCGCACCGTCCACGAGTTCGGGACGTTCGCGAAGCAGCGCCACCTGGTCGGGATGGGTCACCAACAGGAGCACCGCGACCGCCAGTTGGGCAGCCATCTGCTCGGCCGCCATGATCAGGTTCCCCTCGGCGAGCCCCGCCAGTTCCTCGTCGCCGACCTCCGCCCCGTGCTCGCGCACGATGACACCGATCAGCCCCTCGCCGGGATCGCGGCGCTCGCGGGCCACGAGCTTCTCGGTGTAGTTGACGACGCCCATTCCCGAAGAGGTCCGCTGCCGGGGGAGCCTGCTCTCCCTGCTCTCCCGGATCATCCGCGACAGCTCGGCCTGGTCGTCGCGGGGGACATCGAGGAACTCACAGGCGATGAGCGCCGGGATGGGCCAGGCCGCGTACCTGACGAAGTCGACCGGCGACCCCATGTTCTCCAGATCGTCCAGGCATTCCTCGACGATCTCCTCGACACGCGGCCGCAGCCGTTCCATCCGCCGGACCGAGTAGGCCGGGGCCACGGTCCTGCGCAACCGGGTGTGGTCCGGCGGGTCGTATGCCTGTAGGAGTCCCGGCAGTTGGGCCCGGTCGGCCTCGTCGTCGACCGGCCGCATGGAGCTGAACCGCGCGGGATCGGCGAGGATCTCCCGGACCTCGTCATACCCGGTGACCAGCCATTGCTTACGGCCGTCCATCCCGGGCTGGGTGTCGTATTCGTGCAGCGGCCCCTCGTCCAGCAGGCCATGGAACTCCGGCACGGGATCGAGCCGGTGCCGCTGGTGCGGCAGGGGAAGTGCCATCGGTCCTCCCTAGGTCTCCGGTGCTACCAGTCGAGCAGCAGGGCTTCCACGTCGAACGGCGGCGGCCCCAAGGTGATCTCGCGGTGCGGTTCGGCCAGCCGCAAGGTGGGGAAGCGCTGCGCCAGCGCCGGAATCGCGGCCCGGAACATCAGCTCGGCCAGAGCTCTGCCGAGGCAGTGATGAATGCCGTACCCGAACGCCAGGTGTTCCGGCCGCGCACGGGTGATGTCGAACTCGTCGTCCGAACCTGGGTAGTTATGGCGGTTGGCGGCCAGCAGGGAGCACGTGACGGTATCGCCGGCCTTGACGAGGCGGTCCCCGATCCGCACGTCCTGCGTCGCGACGCGAGGATGAGTCTTCTCGTCGGTCGTGAGGTACCGCATCACCTCGTCCAGCCAATCCGGTACGGTGTCGGGCTTCTCCCGTAGCACGGCGAACTGCTCGGGCGCTTCGACCATCAGCCACGCGCCCGCCGCGAGCAGACGGGCCACCTGGTCGGCGCCCGCGCCCATGACGAACGCGGCCACCCCCGTCAGCTCGGCGTCCGTGATGGCGTCACCGTGTTCACGCACCACGACGCCGAACATGTCATCGCCGGGATCGCGACGGGAGTTGGCGACATGCTGCTTCATGTAGGTCATGAACTTGTTCCCCGCTGCGGTGCGCCGCTTGCCCGACCGGTCAGCCCGGCTGGCGAGCAGGACCCGTGCCAGATCCGCCTGGTCGTCCCGGGGAATGCCGAGGAAGTCGCAGGTCGCCGGCGTCGCCACGGCCCATCCGAAATGCGGGACGAAGTCCACCGGGCCGCCGAGTGCCTCGATGGTGTCCAGGCTGTCCTGGACGATCTGCTCGACCTGCGGCCGGAACGCCTGCATCCGGCGGACGGTGAACGCGGGAGTCACCATCCGCCGGAGCCGCGTGTGCTCCGGCGGGTCGTACTGGGTGAGGAAGCCGGGCCAGGTGAAGCCGGCCGCGGTCCCGCCGTAGAGCAGGCGCGCGCTGAACTTGTCCGAGCCGAGGACCTGCCGGACCTCCTTGATCCCGGTGGCGAGCCACGCGGTCCGCCCCTCGGCGGAGTCCTCGGTTCCCAAGGCGGTCAGGTCGCCCTCGCCCATCAGGGAGTGGAGCTCGGGCACCGGATCGAACCGGTTCCTCCGGTGCAACTGCGATGCCCGGACGACGTTGATCTCCTCGAACATGCCGCGGGTCCTTTCGTCTCATCCGGCCGGTGTGCACGGAATGGAGGTCTCGGGGCAGTCGGACGAGCGTCGAGCTCGTCCAACTGCCCACATTGAGCGGCTGGACATCGCTCAGCCGTCGATTTCCGCTACCAGGCTCTTCGGCCGGAGGTCGGTCCAGTTCTCCTCGACATAGGCGAGGCAGTCCTGCCGGGCGGCCTCGCCGTGGACGGGGGCCCAGCCGTCCGGCACCTCGGCGAAGGCGGGCCAGAGGGAGTGCTGGCCCTCGTCGTTGACGAGCACGAAGAAGGAGCCGTCTTCGTTGTCGAAGGGGTTGGTCATGGTGGTGTCCTTTCCCGCTACGGCCGCGGCCGGAGCTTCTCGGCGACGATGGCCCCGATCTGGGCCAGCGACGCGGGCTGCATCATCTCGTTGTGGTCGGCGGGGATCTCGTGGGGCTCCACGGTCCCGCTGGTCAGGGGCTGCCAACTGGCGATCGCCCAGTCGACGGGCATGTGCGGGGGGCGGTCCCGCGTAGCGATGAACAGCAGGATGTCGCCGGCGAAGCTCGGGGCGTCGTGCCTCGGTCCGACCTCGGCGAGGTTGCGCATCACCTCTTCCAAGCGTGCCCGAGCCCCGTCTCCCCTGACCAGTACGGCGGCGAGCTCCATCTGCTGTTCCTTCAGCTTGTCGACGGCCTCCTGGACTCGCCCGTCGCCGCGCGCCTTCTTCCCCATGTAGGTGGGGTAGGCGTCGAGCAGCGCGAGCATGCCGACCTCCTCGCCCTCGGCCTCGAGCAGCGCGGCCATCATCTGCGCGATCCGCCCGCCGAGGGACCAGCCGAGGAGGTGGTACGGCCCGGTCGGCTGCACGGTGCGGATCTGCGCGACGTAGTCGGCCGCCATCTCCTCGACGCCGCCGGGCAGGGGTTCGGTGCGGGCCAGGCCGCGCGCCTGGATTCCGTAGACCGGCTGGTTCGCCGGGAGCTCCCGCAGCAGCGGTCCGTAGTTCCAGCTCAGGCCGCCGCTCGCGTGAACGCAGAACAGCGGCGGACGGTCGCCGTCGGGGCGCAGCGGCAGCAGAACCTCGAAGTCGCCCGTGGCGGTCTTCGCCGTGACGCTGGATCGCCGCCGCTCGCCCAGGAGGGTCAGGGTTCCGGCAGCGGACCAGCGGGCGAGCGAGCCGGTGCGCAGCATGCGCCGCCCCTCGGTCCCGAACGGGCAGGCCAGGCTCTGGTCGGCCGGGACCGCGTCGGCCGCGGGGCCGGTGACGTAGAGATCGCCGACGGCTCCGGGCGCGACGGGGAGCAGCTGATCGTCGAGCACGAGCGCGCCGAGCGGGCCCTCCTGGGCCAGGTCGGCGACTGCCGGGGGCGCGGATCCGGTCCACACGGCCGGGGCCTCGGCCGGACGCTCGCGTTCGGCGTCGTCCAGCAGGACGTCCAGGTCGCTGACGCGCCGATGGGGGTCCTCCGCCACCTGTTCCAGGACGCGGACCAGCCGTCGTGCCAGCGATTCGGCCGTGGCCCTGTCGAACAGGTCGGTGGCGTAGCGGAGGTCGCCGTCGATGCCGGCGCCGTGGTCGTCCTCGTCGCGGTGCTCGGTGAGCTTGAACGCGAGGTCCAGCTCGATGGCCTCGGGCCGGCCGGGTTCGACACTGGTGCGCAGGGCTGGCAGTTCCGTCGCGGCCCACGCGCCGGCGTCCTCCTCGGCCACCTCCAGGCCGACCTGGAACACCGGGTGGCGGGAGAGCGAAGCGGGCAGGTCCAGCAGATCGACGATCCGCTCGAAGGGGACGTCCAGGTGCTGGCGGGCGTCCCGGACGGTCTCCTGCACCCGGGTGAGGACCTCCAGGAAGGTCGGGTCGCCCGCGACGCCGGTGCGCAGGGGGAACGGCCGGGCGAACGGCCCGATCATCGGCTCGAGGTCGATGAGGTCCTCGTCCCGCGGCAGCGTCGTGCCGATCACGAGCTCGTCGCCCGCGCCGAACCGGGTCAGCAGCATGGCGAGCGCGGCATGCACCAACTGGTGGGCGTCCGCGCCGGCCGAGTCCACGGCTGCCAGCAGCCGGGCGTGCGCGGCGCCGTCCAGCCGCAGCGCGATCGTGCCGGCCTGCCGCGACGGGATGGCCGGGCGCGGACGGTCGAAGGGGAGGACCGTGTCCCCGTCGATGCCGGCGAGGTGGTCGCGCCAGAAGGACATCTGGTCGTTGATCAGGCTGTCCTGCTCGCGCTCGCCCTCGAGCAGCCGCTGCTCCCAGATCGCGTAGTCGGCGAACTGCAGGGTCAGTGGCGCGCGCTCCGGGACCCGGCCCGCGCGCCGCGCGCCGTACGCGGCCGCCAGGTCGCGGAAGTACACGTCCAGCGAGTCGTCGTCGGCGGCGATCCGGTGCACCGTCAGCGCCAGCACGTGCTCGCGCTCCGCGACCGCGAAGAGGTCGCAGCGCCACGGCAGGTCACGGGTGAGGTCGAAGGGCCGCTCGGCCCGTTCGGCGAGCAGCCCGGGCAGGTCCTCCTCGGCGGCCGGAATCGGCGTCAGCTGAACCGCCGCGGAGTCATGGAGGTGCTGGTGGACGGTCGTGGCTCGGCCGGGGAAGGTCGTCCGGAGGACCTCGTGCCGGGACGCGACGTCACCAAGCGCCGCCTCCAGCGCGGGCACGTCCAGACGGCCGCGCACGCGCAACGCGACCGAGGCGTGCAGGCCCGCGGTCGTCTCTCCGGGACGGGCCAGCAGCCAGGTGCGGAGCTGCCGGGCGGTGAGGGGCACCTGCTCCGGCCGGGTGGCTGCCTCCAGCGCGGGGCGTGACTTCGCTGCCAGCGCCCGGGCGATGCCTGCGGGCGTGGGCGAGGAGAACAGCTGCCGAATGGGCAGGTCGGCGCCGATCTCCTCGCGGATCCGCGCGATGAGCCGCATGGCCAGCGCCGAGCTGCCGCCCAGGTCGTGGAAGGCGTCGTCGACGCCCACCCGCTCGACACCGAGGATTTCGGCGAACAGCGCGCACAGCACCTTCTCGGTCTCGCTCTCGGGGGCCTTCGCCGAGGCGCGTTCCGAGAAGTCGGGGGCGGGCAGGGCCCCGCGATCCACCTTGCCGTTCGGAGTGACGGGCAGGCCCGGACGGAGGACGATCGCCACGGGGACCATGTAGGAGGGCAGGACGAGGCTCATCCGCCGCCGCATCTCCTCCACGTCGGCCTCGTTCCCGTCGGTGACGGCGTAGCCGACCAGCCGCCGCTCGCCGGGCTCGTCCTCGCGCGCCACGGCGACCGCCTCGGTCACGCCCGGCTGGGCCGCCAGCACGGCCTCCACCTCGGCCAGCTCCACCCGGAAACCCCGGATCTTCACCTGGTCATCGGCCCGCCCGACGAACACCGCCTCTCCGTCGCGGTTCCAGCGCGCCAGGTCGCCGGTACGGTACATGCGCTCACCGGCACGGAACGGGCACGCGACGAACCGCTCGGTCGTCAGGTCCGGCCTGCCGAGGTACCCGCGGGCCAGACCGGTGCCGGCGATGTACAGCTCGCCGGTGATCCCCGGCGCGACCGGCCGCAGGAAGGCGTCGAGGATGTAGATCTCGCGGTTCGCCATGGGACGGCCGATCGGCAGCTCCCCCCCGAGCACGTCACCGGGCTCGATCGGCTTCCACGTCGCGCACAGGGTGGTCTCGGTCGGCCCGTAGGTGTTCCGCACCCGCAGACCGGGCTGGGCCCGCCGCAGGTTCTCCACCGCGTAGGCGGGAACGACGTCCCCGCCGGTGCCGACCTCGATCAAGCCCGTGAAGCACTCCGGTGATGCCTCCGCCAGGGCGCGGAAGGTTCCGGCGGTGAGGTGGATGGAGGTCGCGCCCCGTTGGACGGCCCGGCGCACACCGCCGGCGTCCACCACTCCCGGCTCGGCGAGCAGGATCCGGCCGCCCGTGGCGAGCGGCACCCACATCTCGTAGAGCGAGGCGTCGAAGACATGCGTCGCGTGCATCAGCACGGCGTCCTCGGGACCGATCCGCCAGCCCGCGTCGCCCGCCAGACCGGCCACTCCCCCATGGGTGACGGCCACACCCTTCGGGACGCCGGTGGATCCGGAGGTGTACATCACGTACGCCAGGTCGTCGGCGCCGACCCGGATCTCCGGAGCGGTGGCGGCCTGGGCGTCGACGGCCGCGCGGGTCTCCGGCGCGTCGAGGACGATGGCGTTCTCCGGCGCGACCGCGCTGGTGGCGATCGTGCACACGACGGTCGAGACCCGGGGGTCGGCGAGTACGAGCGCGATCCGCTCGGCCGGGTTCCCCGCGTCGACCGGGACGAACGCGGCGCCTGCCTTCCAGATCGCCAGGAACGTGATCAGCAGGTCGGCGGACCTGTCCATAGCCACCCCGACCAGAGCACCGCGCCGGACGCCGCGATCGGTGAGGTATCCGGCCAGCCGGTTCGACGCCTGGTCGAGCTCGGCGTAGGTCAGGTTCGTACCGCTCGCATCGGTGATCGCCACCGCCTGGGGTGCGGTGTCGACCCGCCGCCCGAACAGCTCGACCATGGACTCCCCGGGCACCGGGCCCGCGGTCGCGTTCCAGCCGTTCACCACCACGGCGCGCTCGGCGACGCTCAGCAGGGTCAGCCGGCCGACCAGGAGGCCGGGCTCGGCGACCAGCCGTTCCACCACCCGGACGAACGCGCCCAGGACGGATTCGGCGACCTCCCGGTCGAACAGACCCCGGTCGTAGTTGAGAATGACCGGCATCCGCTCGCCCGGCCCGGTGACCAGGGTGAACGGGTAGTGCGAGGAGTCGCGTCCCTTCCGCACGGGGCGCATGCTCAGGCCGTCGTCCTCCGACCGGTCGAGTCCGGTACGGGGGAAGTTCTCGTAGATGACGAGCGTGTCGAAGATCGCTCCGGGTCCGGCGGCGGCCTGCGCCTCCTGCAGGCCGAGGTGCTGGTGGGGCATGAGCGCCGACTGGTTCCGCTGCAGCTCGGCGAGCGATTCGACGAACCGCCGCCCGCCATCGAGCCGGACGCGCACCGGCAGGGTGCCGAGCAGCATGCCGACCATCGTCTCCACGCCGGCCAGCTCGGCCGGCCGTCCCGAGACGGTCGCGCCGAACACCACGTCGGTGCGGCCTGCCAGCTGTGACAGCACGACGGCCCACACGCCCTGGACAACGGTGTTCAGCGTGAGCCCGTGGCCGCGGGCCAGCTGCGCCAGCTCGTTCGTCAGCTCCGGGGAGAGCTCGGCCATCACCGTGTCGATGTCCGGCACTCGGCTCGGATCGGCCGGGACGACCGTGGTGGGGGTGTCCAGACCGGCGAGCTCCTTCCGCCAGGCGGCCCGGGCCGCCTCCTTGTCCTGGCGGCCCAGCCAGGAGAGATAGTCGCGGTAGGAGGTCGTGGCCGGCAGCCCGGACGGGTCCCCGCCCGCCGCGTAGATCGCGGAGAGCTCGCGGTGAATGATCGGCATCGACCAGCCGTCGGCCAGTACGTGATGAAGGGTGTGCACGAGCCGGTGGCTCTCCGGGCCGACCCGGATCAGGTGCAGCTTCGTCAACGGGGCCGTCTCCAGCCGGAAGCGCTCGGCCAGCTCTTCCTCCGCCAGCCGCCCCACTTCAGCGTCGGCCTGGTCGTCCGGGAGTCCGGACAGGTCCGTCTCACGCCACGGGATCTTGACGTCCCGTAGGACGACCTGCACCATCTGCGCGCCGCTGACGTACCGGAAGCAGACCCGCAGCGCGGCATGCCGGTCCAGGAGCGCCTGCCAGGACGCCTTCAGACGCTCGGAGTCCAGCGGGCCCTCGATGCCGTAGACGGACTGCACGGTGTAGGTGTCCGGACCGTCCTTGTCGAGAGCGGTGTGGTAGAGCATTCCCTCCTGCAGCGGCGACAGGGGCCAGACGTCTTCCACACCGGAGCGCGGCTTTGCACGAGTGTCGTCAACGGTCATGATCTGCTCCTTGTCGAAGTCATTCATCGGCCGGCCCGGTCTGGAGTCGGTCCATCTGGTCAGGCGTGAGAGCCAGGAGCATGCCGTCCTGGGACTCCGGCTTCCCGCTCTCCTCTCCCTCGGCCGGGAGCTCCTTGGCGAGCACCGCCAGCCGTTCGGGCGTCTTCTCCTCGAACACTTGCCAGGGCGACAGTTCCAGCCCTTCGCCGCGGAGCCGGGCCGACAGCTGCATCGAGCTGATCGAGTCGCCGCCGAGCTCGAAGAAGCTGTCGTCGACCCCGACCCGTTCCACCCCGAGGACCTCGGCGAACATGGCGCACAGCAGCTCTTCGACGGCCGTGCGCGGATCACGTCCGGAGGAGTTCCCGGCGAAGTCGGGGGCCTGTAGCGCCCGGTGGTCGACCTTGCCGTTCGGGGTCAGGGGCATCGCATCCAGCGGTACGAACGCCACCGGCCTCATGTGCTCGGGCAGGCGTTCGGCCGCCGTCCCGCGGAGGGCGGCGATCAGCTCGTCGGCCGACTGCGCGGCCGCCGGGACGACGTACGCCACCAGCCGCTTCTCGCCGGGCCCGTCCTCACGAGCGGCTATCACCACCTGGGCAGCCCCCGGATGGTCCGCCAGCACGGCCTCGATCTCACCCGGCTCGATCCGGTAACCGCGCACCTTGACCTGCGCGTCGGCCCGGCCGACGAAGACCAGCTCTCCCTCGCGGGTCCAGCGGACCCGGTCGCCGGTGCGGTACATGCGGCCCCCGGAGGAGTACGGGTCGGCGACGAACCGTTCCGCGGTCAGGCCCGGACGTCCGAGGTATCCACGCGCGAGCCCTGCCCCGGTGACATAGAGCTCACCGGCCACGCCGGGCGGCACCGGCTGCAGGAAGGCGTCGAGCACGTACGCCCGCACGTTGGTGATCGGGCGGCCGATGGGGACCACGTCGCGTCCCGGAGACAGCGGCGAGCTCATCGTCGCGCACACGGTCGTCTCGGTGGGCCCGAAGGCGTTGATCATCCGTCGGTCCCGCGACCAGCGGTCGACCAGGGGCAGCGGGCACGCCTCACCGGCGACGATCAGCGTCTCGAGGCAGTCCGGCAGGTCGTCCTCGACGGCCAGCACGCTCGGCGGCACGGTGACGTGGGTGATGCGCCACCGGCGCACCGCGTCACCCAGCGACACCCGCGGCGGCATGCTGCCGGGGTCGGCCAGCACCACGGTCCCGCCCGACAGCAGAGCCATGCACAGCTCGGAGATCGCGGCGTCGAACCCGAGGGACGCGAACTGCAGGATCCGTGCGGAGGATGTCACACCGAAGCGCTCGATCTGCGCGCCGGCCAGGTTGCCGAGCCCGGCGTGGGTGACCTGGACGCCCTTGGGCGTCCCCGCCGACCCGGAGGTGTAGATCACATACGCTCCGTCGCCCGCCGCCACGGCCGGCAGCGCCACTCCCGGGTCGGCGGCGGGCCGCTCGTCCAGTGCGACCACCACGCCCGCGAACCCGTCCGGCACGGCCGTCCGGGTCGCCCTCGTGCACAGCAGCACCTCGGGCGCGGAATCCGCCAGCATCAGCCCGATCCGACCGGCGGGATAGTCCGGGTCGACCGGTACGAACACCCCGCCCGACAGCGACACTCCGACCAGGGCCACCACCAGCTCCGCCGACCGTCCGACCAGCACGCCCACGCGCGTCTCGCGTCGGACGCCCAGCCCCACCAGCAGCCGCGCCAGATCCTCCGCCTCTCCCAGCAGCCCCTCGTACGACAGGCTCCGCGCCGCGTCCTCCACCGCGACCGCGTCCCGCGAGAGCTCCGCCCGGCGGCGGAACAGCACCGGCAGCGGCTCCGGCACGAACGGCGCACCGGTGGCGTTCCACCTCTCGACCACCAGGTCGCGTTCCGCCGCGCCGATCAGGCCGACCCGGCCCACCGGAGTCCGCGGATCGGCCGTCACCTGCTCCAGCGCCCGGACGACCGCCGCCAGCAGCTCCTCCGCCCGGGTCCGGTCGAAGACGTCCGGACGGAAGATGAACTCGCCGTGGACGCCGCCGTCGTGGGAGGCACGCATGGATATCGGATAGTGCCCGCTGTCGTTCGGGACCCCCGCAGGGCGCATGACGAGCGCATCGGGGTCTTCGGACGGGAGCGGCGGGCGGGGATAGTTCTCGAACACCACGATCGTGTCGAACGCGGCGCCCTGCCCGGCGAACTGGATGATCTCCGACAGCCCGACATGCTGATGCGCCATCATCTCGACCTGGCGCTCCTGCAGGTGCGTCAGCATGTCGAGGAACGGTTCACCACCCGCGAGGCGGGCCCGGACCGGCAGCGTGTTCATGAACAGGCCGACCACGGACTCGACTCCGGGGATCTCGGGCGGACGCCCGGCCACCGCGGAGCCGAAGACCACGTCGTCCCGGCCCGTCAGCCGGGCCAGGAGCAGCGCCCAGACCCCCTGGAAGAGGGTGTTCATCGTGACGCCGTGCCGGCGCGTGAACTCCACCAGCCGACGGCTCAGATCGTCGTCGAGTTCGAACCGGACGCGTTCGGGCTCGACGGGCGTGGTGGCGGTGTCCGGCGGCACGACGTGGGTCGCCTCGTCGAGCCCGGCGAGCTCGGTCCGCCACGCCTGCCAGGCGGCTTCCTTGTCCTGGCGGGAGAGCCAGGCGAGGTAGTCGCGGTACGACGTCGGGGCGGACAGGGACAGGCCGTCACCGCCCGATTCGTAGGCCGCCAGCACATCGCTGGAAAGGATCGGGAGCGACCATCCGTCGCAGGAGATGTGGTGGGAGGCGAGGGCCAGCCGGTGGCTGCGTTCGCCGATGCGCACCAGGTGCAGGCGCAGCAGCGGGGCCCGGTTCAGCTCGAACCGGTCGGCGTGCAGCTCCTCCGCGAGTCGCTCGAACTCCGCCAGCGCCTCGTCCTCGGGCAGATGGGACAGGTCGGTCTCGGTCCAGGGCAGCGCCACGTCACGTGCGATCGCCTGGACGGCCCGGCCGGACCCGAGCTGATGGAAACTCGCCCGCAGGGCGGCGTGCCGGTCGAGGAGGGCCTGCCAGGACGCGCGGAAGCGAGCGACGTCCAGTGGGCCGTCGAGGGCGAGGGTGCGGATGCCCGCGTAGACGTCCGGGCCCCGCTGGTCCATGGCGTGGAACAGCAGGCCCTCCTGGAGCGGAGAGAGCGGCCAGAGTTCGGCGAGGCCCGGAACGGCGGCCTCGATCTCCTCCACGTCCGCCTGCGTCAGTTCGACGAGGGAGAAGTCGCTGGGGGTGTGCCCGCCGGCTCCGGGGGCGGCGTGCGCGGCGAGGCCGGACAGCAGGTCCAGCCAGGCCTGGCCGAGCGACTCCGCCTCGGCCTCGCCGAGGATCCGTCCGGCCCAGGTCACGGTCAGACGGAGCTCGGGTCCGTCCGGGGAGTCGAGGAGGACGGCGTCGATCTCCACGGCGTGCCGCAACGGTGCGTTCTGCTCCGCCGCGCCGCCGACGGTCCCCGTCATCTGCCAGGGCTCCGGATCGCCGTCGGGGCGGGAGGAGAACCGGCCCAGGTAGTTGAACCCGACCTCCGCCTTCGGCAACGCCGCCAGGACCGGTGCCGTCTCGGCGTTCAGGTGGCGCAGCATCCCGTAGCCGAGGCCGCCGTCGGGCACGGCTCGCACGTTCTCCTTGACCTGCTTCAGCAGGCGGCCGGCCGCCTCGCCACCGGCGATCGCCTCGTCGGTGTCGATCCCGGTCACATCCAGCCGGAGCGGGTGGACGTCGGTGAACCAGCCGACCGTCCGCGTGAGATCCAGCTCTCCGAGGGGCCCGCGGCCATGGCCTTCGACGTCCACCACGACGGAGTCGCCGCCGCGCCAATGGGCGACCGCGCCCGCCAGGGTGGCCAGGAGCACCTCGTGGACACCGCAGTGGAAGGCCGGAGCGGCCTTCTCCACGAGCACGCCCGCGCGGTCGCGCGGCAGGGTCCATGACCTGCGTCCCGCAGTCGCGATGGTGTCGCGCGCGGGGTCGAGGGAGGCCAGCCGCGGTTGCGCGTGGTCGAGGATCTCCGTCCAGGTCTCGAGTTCCTCGGTCCGGGTCGCGGCTTGATCGGCCAGGGTCCGCGCCCATCGCCGGAACGGGACCTCCACCGGGTCGAGAGCGGGCTCCTCGCCCGCGACCACGGCCTCGCATGCCGCACGCAGGTCCAGCAGCAGGATCCGCCACGACACCGCGTCGACCACCAGGTGGTGCGCCACCAGCACGAGCCGTCCCACGCGACCGGGTCCGGCATCCACCCACACCGCCCGGATCATCGCACCGGCGGCGGGATCCAACCGCGCCGCCGCCTCGCCGGCACACCGGTCCGCGGCCTCATCGATGTCACCGGTGCCCGCCTCGACCCGCTCGACCAGACCCGCCGCGTCCACCGTCCCCCGGCCGGACACGACCAGGCTCGGCTCTTCGCCCCCGTCCGTGACGATCCGGCTCCGCAGCAGATCGTGGGCGTCGATCACCGCGCCCAACCCGGCCGCCAGCGCGTCCACCGACAGGTCGCCGGGAGCACCCACGGTCACCCACTGGGTCAGGGCCCCTCCGGTCAGCGCGCCGGGGTCGTGCTCGATGAGCGCCCGCATCACCGGCGTCCACGCGACCTCGCCGACACCGTCGGCGAGGTCTGCCCGCGTCGCGCCGCCGCGCTCGGCGACTGCCGCGATCCCCGCCGGTGTCTCCTGCGCGAAGACTTCCTTCGCGCCGAAGACGACGTCGACGCGGCGGGCTCGGGCGGCCAGTTGCATGGAGAGGATCGAGTCGCCGCCCAGCTCGAAGAAGCTGTCATCGGCTCCGACCCGGTCCAGCCCGAGGATCTCGGCGAACAGTGCGCACAGCACCCGCTCCGCCTCGGTGCGCGGCTCGCGGCCGGCGGGCTTCCCGGAGAACTCGGGAGCGGGCAGGGCCTCGCGGTCGACCTTCCCGTTGATCGTCAGCGGGAAGGCGTCCAGAACCACCACCGCGGCCGGGACCATGAACTCCGGCAGCCGCGCCGCGAGGTGTTCGCGGAGCGCGTCGGGGTCCGGGGCCTGGTCCGGTTCCGCGATCGCATAGGCGACCAGCCGCTTCTCACCCGGACGGTCCTCCCTCGCGACGACGACCGCCTGCGCGACCCGGGGAGCCTCGGCGAGTGCCGTCTCGATCTCCGTCGGCTCGACCCGGTAGCCCCGGATCTTCACCTGGGAGTCGGCCCGTCCGGCGAACAGCAGCTCGCCCCGGTCGGTCCAGCGTGCCAGGTCGCCGGTGCGGTACATCCTCCCTCCGTGCCCGCCGCCGGGCAGGAGGGGCCCATTGCCGGGGGCGAACGGGTCGGCGACGAACCGCTCCGCGGTCGCGCCGCGTGCCTCGGGATAGCCGAGCGCCAGACCGGCGCCCGCGAGGTAGAGCTCGCCGGCCACGTTCGGAGCGACCGGTTGGAGGAAGGCGTCGAGCACGTACGCCCGCCGCCCGGCCAGCGGGCGGCCGATCGGCAGGACGTCGCCCGTCTCGTCCCCCGGCTCGAGCAGCTGCCACGTGGCGCACAGGGTGGTCTCGGTCGGGCCGTACAGGTGCCGGACCCGGACATCCGGGCAGGCCCGGCGCAGCCGTGCGACGGAGGCGAGGGGCACCACGTCCCCGCCGGTGAGGACCTCGCGCAACCCGCTGAAGGAGTCCGGCGACTCCTCGGCCAGCACCCGGAAGCTCCCGGCCGTCAGATGGACGGTCGTCACGCCACGTGCGACCGCCTCCCGCAGGCGCTGCGTGTCGACCGCGCCCGGTTCGGCGACCAGGACGCGGGCCCCGCTGACCAGCGGCGCCCAGATTTCGAGCAGCGACGCGTCGAACGCGTGCGAGGCGTGCATCAGTACGCAGTCATCGGCACCGAGTGCCCAGCCGGGGTCGCCGGCCAGAGCCGCGACGCTTCCGTGCGGCACCGCGACGCCCTTGGGCACCCCGGTCGATCCCGACGTGTACATCACGTAGGCGACGTCGTACGCCGTGACCGTCGGCGTCCCCTGCCCCGTTCCCCCGGTCCACGGCACGTCCACGAGTACGGGCTCGACCCCGCCCGGCACCGCGTTGCGGGTTGCCTCGGCGCAGACCGCCACCGCCACGCCGGCGTCGGCCAGCATCCGCTCGATCCGCACCGGCGGGTAGTCCACGTTCACCGGGACGTACGCGGCCCCGGCCTTCCAGACCCCGAGGAATGCGACGAACAAGTCCGCGCCGCGCGCCATCACCACGCCGACGCGGTCGCCGCGCCGCACACCCATCCCGGCCAGATGCCCTGCCAGCCGGTCCGATTCCCGGTCGAGGTCGCCGTAGGACAGGGTGCGGTCCCCGTCGATGACGGCCACCGCGTCCGGCGCGCTCGCCGAGCGCCGCCGGAACAGCTCCACCACCGACGATCCCCCGGCGGCCTCGCCGGTCGCGTTCCAGCGCTCCACCACGGACGTGCGTGTCACGTCGCTCGTCGTGCCCAGGCGGCCCACGGGAAGCGAGGGCTCGGCCAGCAGTCGTTCGATGACGCGCACGACCTGCCCGGCGACCTCGACAGCGGTCTTCTCGTCGATCCGGTCGGGCCGGAAGGACACCCGGATCTGCAGGCGCTCGCCGGGACTGGCGCTCATGGTCAGCGGGAAGCCCGTACCGGTCCGGGTGAGGGCCGAGCTGATCGTGACACCGCCGTCGTCGCCGAGGCCGGCCGCGTCATGCGGGTAGTTCTCGACCATCACGATGGTGTCGAAGGCCGCGCCCGGCCCCACCGCCTTCTGGATCTCCGACAGACCCATGTACTGGTGTTCCGACAACGCCGACTGGCGTCGCTGCAGGTCCTGGAGCAGCTCCAGCACCGGCAGGCCGCCGTCGAGTCGCACCCGGACCGGAACGGTGTTGATGAACATCCCCACCATCCGCTCCACATCCGGCACGTCCGCCGGGCGGCCCGACACCACCGACCCGAACACCACGTCCGTCCGGTCCGCCAGCCGGGCCAGTACCAGGGCCCACGCGCCCTGCACGATCGTGCTCAGCGTCAGCCCGTGGCCGCGGGCGAAGTCGGTGAGCGTCCGAGTCGTCTCGGCGGACAACCATGCGCAATGCTCGTCCGGCATCACCATCGCCTTGCCCGCGTCGGCGTCCACCACCGTCGGCTCGTCCGACCCGGCGAACTCCGACCGCCACGCCGATCGCGTCGCGTCCTGGTCCTGACGGCTCAGCCACGCCAGGTAGTCACGGTAGGAGGGTGACGTCGACGAGCTCGGTCCGCCCGCGTAACCGGACGACATCTCGCCCAGGACGATCGGCGTCGACCAGCCGTCCAGGAGGACGTGGTGCGACGTCAGGACGAGCCGGTGCCTGTTCTCGCCGAGACGGATCAGCAGCAGCCGGAGCAGCGGCGGGCGGGACACGTCGAACCGCTCCGCCTGGTCCTCCGCGAGAAGGCGTTCGACCTCGACGGCCGCGTCGGCCTCGCCGAGATGCGACACGTCCGCCGTACGCCAAGGGATGTCGGCCTCACCCACGACGACCTGCACCGTCTCGCCCGAGCCGAGTTGGTGGAAGCTCGTCCGGAGCGACTCGTGCCGGGCGACCAGCGGCTGCCACGCCGCGCGCAGCCGTTCCGGGTCGAGCGGCCCGTCGAGGTCCAGGATCCGCTGGGTCTGGTAGACGTCCACTCCCCCGTCGTCGAGGGCCCGTTCGAAGAGCATGCCCGCCTGCAGGGGCGACAGGGGCCAGATGTCGGTCAGCCCTGGCGCGGCGGCCTCCAGCTCCGCCACGTCCCGCCGCGACACCTCGACGAGGTCGAAATCGGACGGTGTGTGGCCTCCGGCGCCGGGGGCGGCAGTGTGGGCGGCGAGGCCGGTGAGCATCTGCAGCCAGGCCTCCCCCAGCCGCTCTACCGTGGCGGGGTCGAGATCCCGGCCGTCCATGGTGAGCCTCAGTAGGGGACCGGCCGGCGTGTCCTGAACGTCCGCGCCGACCTCCAGGGCATGGGCGAGTACCAGTTCGGGGCCGGCGGCTCCCGCGCCGAGCGGCCCTTCGCTGACCTGCCACGGAGTGTCCGGGGAGGTGGCGGCCGACCGGCCGAGATAGTTGAATCCGATCTTCGGGGACGGCAGTTCGGCCAGCCTGGCCCCGGTGCCGGGGTTGAGATGGCGCAGCAGCCCGTAGCCGAGCCCGTCGCCCGGCACTGCGCGGACTTGCTCCTTCACGGCCTTCAGCAGCTCTCCGGCCGCCGCGTTCCCGGCCGCCGCCGCTGCCAGGTCGACGCCGGAAACGTCGAGGCGGACCGGATGGACGCTGGTGAACCAGCCCACGGTGCGCAGCAGGTCCTCGCCGTCGGCCGGGTGGCGGCCGTGGCCCTCCACGTCCAGGAGCACCCCGGCGTCACCGCCCCGCCGGCGCGCCACCGCGCCCGCCAGGCCCGCCAGCAGGACTTCTCGGATCCCGCAGTGGAAGGTTCCCGGGGCTTGATCCACCAGGCTCCGCGCCGTGGGCCCGGACAGTGTCCAGGACCATGAGTGCGGCCGCCCCTCGTGCTGCCCGGGGAACGGGTCCACGCCGTCCAGGACCCCGACCCAGTGATCGATCTCGGCGACGGTGCGCTCGCTGAACGCCTGCTCGGTCAGCCGCTGCGACCACTGCCGGTACGACGTCGTCGCAGGTTCGAGGGACGGGGTCCCTCCGGAGATCACCTCGTCATAGGCCGTGCGCAGATCCGGCAGCAGGATGCCCCACGAGACCGCGTCGACCACCAGGTGATGCGCCACCAGCGCCAACCGGCCCGGCTCGGCGCCTCCGGCATCGATCCACACGGCCCGCACCATGGTCCCCGTCGACGGGTCCAGGCGGCCTGCGGCCGTCGCGGCCTCGCGTCCGGCGATCTCATCGAGGTTCCCGGTCCCGGCCTCCACCCGGGTCACCAGTCCGGCCGCGTCCACCGTGCCCCGATCGGGCACGATCAGCCGTCCGTCGGACTCCACCCGGCCGCGCAACTGGTCATGGACGTCCAGCACCGCTCCCAGGGCGGCCACCAGCGCATCCCGGTCGAGGCCGGGCGGGGCGACGACGACTCGCGCCTGAGCGAAGCCGGGGCGCAGCGCGTCGGCTCCGAGGGCGCGCATCACCGGCGTCCAGGGAATCTCCCCGATGCCCGCGTCCGTCTCGGAGCGGCCCCGCCGCGTCGTTCCGACGGCCCCCGCCAGCGCGGCCAGCCGTCCGGGGGTCCGCTGCTCGAACACCTGCCGGGGGGTGAGGGCGATTCCCTCGCGCCGGGCGCGGGCGGCCACCTGCATCGACGAGATCGAGTCCCCGCCCAGCTCGAAGAAGCCGTCCTCGACCCCGACCCGTTCCAAGCCGAGGACCTCGGCGAACACCCGGCACAGGATCCGCTCGGCCTCGGTGGCCGGGTCCCGGCCCACCGACTTCGACGCGAAGTCCGGTTCGGGCAGGGCCTGCCGATCCACCTTCCCGTGGACCGTCAACGGCAGCGCGTCCAGCACGATCACCGCCGCCGGCACCATGAAGTCGGGCATCGTCTCGACGAGCCGGTCCCGCAGCCGTACCGGGTCGAGGTCCCGTCCCGCTTCGGCGACCACGTAGCCGGTCAGCCGCTCGTCCCGGGCGGCGACCACGGCCTGGGCGACGCCCGGAAGCCCGGCGAGAACCGCCTCGACCTCTCCCGGCTCCACGCGGTAGCCGCGGATCTTCACCTGATCGTCGGCCCTACCACCGAACACGAGCGTGCCCTGGTCCGTCCAGTGGGCCAGGTCACCGGTCCGGTACATCCGCTCGCCGGGGACGAAGGGATCGGCGATGAACCGCTCGGCCGTCAATGCCGAACGACCCAGGTAGCCTCGCGCGACACCGGCCCCGGCGACGTACAGTTCGCCCTTCACGCCCGGAGGTACGGGGCGCAGGAACGCGTCGAGGACGTAGCCGCGCCGGCCCGCGAGGGGACGTCCGATCGGCAGCACCGGACCGGTCTCGTCGCCGGGTTCGAGCAGCCACCAGGTCGCGCACAGCGTCGCCTCCGTCGGGCCGTAGAGATGCCGCACCCGGACGTCCGGGCACGCCCGCCGTACGCGCTCCACAGCCGCCGGCGGCACCTCGTCCCCGCCGGTCAGCACCTCCCGAAGCCCGGCGATCGACTCCGGTGACTCCTCGGCCAGCACCCGGAAGGTTCCCGCGGACAGGTGGGCGGCCGTGACGCCGCCCGCCACGTACCGGGCCAGGGCCTCCCCGTCCACCGCACCCGGTTCGGCGATCACCAGTCGGGCGCCCGACAGGAGCGGCACCCAGATCTCGAACAGGGAGATGTCGAAGGCGTGCGAGGCGTGCGTCAGCACGGCGTCGCCGGGCCCGATCCCCCACCGCGGCTCCCCGACCAGCCCCGCCACGTTGCCGTGCGACACCGCGACGCCCTTGGGCGTGCCCGTCGACCCCGAGGTGTACATCACGTAGGCGAGGTCGTCGGCTCCGACCTCCACCGCGGGGCGGGCGCACTCCGCCACGGCCCGCCGCGTCCCGGGATCGTCCAGGACGATCGGATCGAGCCCGCTGTCCAGCACCGCCGCCCGGCTCGCGGCCCGGCAGACCACCGCGGCCGGATCCGCGTCCGCCAGCATGAACTTCACGCGTTCCACCGGGTAGGCGGGGTCCACCGGCACGAACGCCGCCCCCGCCTTCCACACCGCGAGCAGCGTCGCGATCAGGTCGGATGACCGTTCCATCACCACGGCGACCCGATCCCCGCGCCGGACGCCGCAGCCGGTCAGGTAGCCCGCGAGCCTGTCCGCCTGCCCGGCCAGGTCTCGGAAGGACGTCGGCCGATCTCCGTCGGTGATCGCCGTCTCGTCTCCGCGACGCTCCGCCTGGCGATCGAACAGGGCCAGCGGCAGGCCTCCTGGCTCGGCGTCGGGTCCCGTGCCCCAGGCGTTCACCAGGTTGCGCTCGGCGGCGGTCGTCACGGCGACGTCGGCCACGGTGATCCCGCTGTCGGCCGTCAGCCGGCGCAGAACCCCCTGGAACCGCTCGAGGACGGCGAGCGCCGCGCCCGTGTCGAAGAGGTCGGTCAGATGGTCGAGCTTGAGGAGCATCGTGTCGCCGGGGACGGCGACCAGCGTCAGCGGATAGTGGGCGGCCTCCCTGCCCTGGTTCACCCGGACGGTGAAGGTCTCGGCGGAGTCCGGTTCACCGAGGTCGCGGGGAAAGTTCTCGAACACGAGCAGGGTGTCGAAGACCGCGCCGGGGCCGGCTGCCTTCTGGATGTCCGTCAACCCCACGTACTGCTCCGGGATGAGCGCCGACTGCCGCCGCTGCAACTCCGTCAGCAGTCCGATGACCGGCGTGGCACCGTTCAGCCGTACGCGCACGGGCACGGTATTGAGGAACAGCCCCACCATTGCCTCCACGCCGGGCAGGTCCGCGGGGCGTGCCGACACGGTCGCCCCGAACACCACGTCCGTCCGGCCCGACAGCTGCGCCAGCACCAACGCCCACGCGCCCTGCACGACCGTGTTCAGCGTCAGCCCGTGGCTGCGGGCCAGGTCTTCCAGCGATCGGGTGAGGTGTTCGGGGAGCTCGACCGTGACGCTCTCCGGTATGCCGGGCGCCCGGCCCGGGTCTGCGGGCGCCACCAGGGTCGGCTCCTGCGCGCCGCGCAATTCCGCCGCCCATGCCGCCAGCGCCCGCTCCTGGTCCTGCCGGTCCAGCCAGGCGAGGTAGTCCCGGTAGGACGCCACTTCCGGCAGTTCCGGCAGTTCCGGCAGTTCCGGCAGTTCCGGCAGTTCCGGCCGACCGTCGGCCGCGTACAGCGCCAGCAGCTCATCGAACACAATGGGCAACGACCAGCCGTCCATGACCGCGTGATGGCAGGTCACCACCAGTCGGTGCCTGGCGTCGTCGAGACGGATCAACGTGAGGCGCAGCAGTGGGGCCTTCGCGAGGTCGAATCGCCGTAGCCGGTCCTCCTCGGCCAGCTCCCGCACTGCCTCATCGGGATCGTCGAGGTGGGAAAGGTCGACCACGCGCCACGGCAGCTCCACCCGGCTCGCGATGACCTGCACCGTCTCGCCCGATGCACGCTGCCGGAAGCAGGCCCTGAGCGCGGCGTGCCGGGTGAGCAGCTCCTCCCATGCCGCACGTAACCTGGCCGGATCGACCGGACCCTGCAGCTCCAGGATCCAGTGGCCCAGGTAGATCTGGGGCCCTTCGTCGTCGTAGACCGTGTGGAACAGCAACCCTTCCTGCAGCGGCGACAGCGGCCAGATGTCCTCGATCCGCGACTGAGCCATCGATATCTCCCTCGATCCAGCGAACGGCTTAAAGGTCGTCGTCAAACTCGGCTTCGAGTTCCTCGATCTCGTCCTGGTCCAGGTCGAGGAGGTCGAAATCGGACGCGGTGTGCCCCCCGGCGGAAGGATCACCCGCCAGGCGGGCCAGGGCGGACAACACGTCCAGCCACAGCCGGCCGAACCGTTCGATCTCGGCCTCCGGGAAGAGACCGGCCGGCCAACTCACCGCGAGCACCAGTTCCAGGCCGTCCGGCAGTTCCCGGATGACCGCCTCGGCTTCCAGCGCGTGCGACGGCCTCACGTCGGGGTCCGATGAACAGCCGATTCCTCCGGACCGCTGCCACTCCCGCACTTCGCCCGTGGCGGACCGGCCCCGGTAGGCGAACCCGATCCGAGGCGACGGTGAGGCTTCCAGTACCGGTCCCGTTTCGCCGTTCAGATATCGCAGCAGCCCATAGCCGAGTCCGTCGCCGGGCACCGCCCTCGACTGCTCCTTCACCGCCTTCAGCAACGCCCCGGAGGCCGGATCGATCCCGCCCACGTCCAGCCGCACCGGATGCGCGCTCGTGAACCGGCCCACCGTCCGGGACGGATCCATCCCGCCGGCCGGGTGACGGCCGTGACTCTCCACGTCCACCAGCACCACGTGACCTCCGCGCCACCGCGCCACCGCGCCTGCCAGGCCTGCCAGCAGCACCTCGTGGACACCGCAGTGGAAGGCCGAGGTGACCTGCTCCACGAGCGCACCCGCGCGGTCCTTCGGCAAGGTCCATGATCGGCGTCCCGCGGCATGGCCGGCGCCGGGCTTGCCCAGCCGTGGCTCCGCTCCGTCGAGGAGCGCCGTCCACGCGGTCAGCTCCGCGACGCGTGCCGTGGCGGTCGCCTGCTCCGCCAGTGCGGCCGCCCACCGCCGGTACGAGACGTCCACCGGGTCGAGAACCGGCTCCCTGCCCGCGGCGACGGCCTCATAGGCGGCCTTCAGGTCCGGCAGCAGGATCTGCCACGACCACGCGTCGACCGCCAGCGGATGCGCCGCCAGCACGAGCCGTCCGACCCGGCCGGGTCCCGCGTCCACCCACACCGCACGGACCATCACACCCGCGGCGGGATCCAGCCGCGCGGCCGCCTCCCGAGCACACCGCTCCGCGACGGCATCGAGGTCCCCGGGGTTCGCCTCCACCCGCTCGATCAGGTTCGCGGCGTCCACCGCGCCCCTGCCGGACACGACCACCCGGGGCTTCCGGGCTGCCTCGACGATCCGGCTCCGCAGCATGTCATGAGCGTCGATCACCACGCTCAGCCCGGCCGCCAGCGCGTCCACCGCCAGATCGCCGGGCGCGCCGACGGTCACCCACTGCACGGGTCCCGTCCCCCCTACCGTCATCATCGGCGTCCAGGCGACGTCTCCTGTGCCCTCGGCCGGACCGGGCCGCGCGGCCGGATCGCCCTCCAGGTCGAGGATCCCGGCGATTCCCGCCGGGGTCCGGTGCTCGAACACCTCGCGCGCGCCGAAGGCCATTCCGGACCGACGGGCCCGCGCCGCCAGCTGCATCGAGGTGATGGAGTCTCCGCCCAGCTCGAAGAAGCTGTCGTCCGCGCCGACCCGTTCCAGGCCGAGAACCTCGGCGAACAGCGCGCACAGCGCCCGCTCGGAATCGGTGGCCGGTTCCCGGCCGGTGACGCGTCCGCCGAAGTCGGGGTCCGGCAGCGCCGCCCGGTCCACCTTGCCGTTGGTCGTCACCGGCAGGGCGTCCAGGACCATCACCGCCGCCGGCACCATGTAGCTCGGCAGCGCCCTGGCGATGTCCTCGCGCAGCCGTTCCGGATCGATGTCGCTGCCGGACACGACATAGCCGATCAGGCGCCCTTCGCGTGCCACCACCACGGCCTGGTCGATGCCCGGCCGCTCGGCCAGCACCGCCTCGACCTCGCCCGGCTCGACCCGGTAGCCGCGGATCTTCACCTGGTCGTCGGACCGCCCGACGTACACCAGCTCGCCCTCGTCCGTCCAGTACGCGACGTCGCCCGTCCGGTACATGCGCTGACCGGGGGCGAACGGGTCCGCGACGAACCGCTCCGCCGTCAGCCCCGGACGGTCCAGATAGCCGTGCGCCACCCCTGCGCCCGCGATATGGAGATCGCCCGCGACGCCCGGAGGCAACGGACGCAGGAAGACGTCCAGCACGTACAGCCGTCGGCCCGGCAGTGGGCGGCCGATCGGCAGGATCGACCCCAGCCGGTCGCCGGGCTCGATCGCCTTCCATGTCGCGCACAGGGTGGTCTCCGTCGGACCGTAGGTGTGCCAGACGACCAGCTCGGGGCAGGCCCGCCGGACCCGCTCCACCTCGCTGAGCGGCACCACGTCGCCGCCCGCCAGCACGTCGCGCAACCCTGAGAACGACTCCGGCGACTCCTGCGCCAGCGCCCGGAACTGGCCCGCCGTGATGTTCACCGAGACGAGGCCCTGTGCGACCTGAGCGGCGAGGCGCTCCGCGTCGACCACGCCCGGCTCGGCGAGCATCACCCGCGCACCCGAGACGAGCGGCACCCAGAGGTCGTACACGGAGGCATCGAAGGTGTGCGGCGCGTGCATCAGCACGGAGTCACCCGCTCCGACGCCCCACACCGGGTCTCCCGCCAGGGCCGCGACGCCGCCGTGCGGGACGGCGACGCCCTTCGGCGCCCCGGTCGATCCCGACGTGTACATCACATACGCCAGATCGTCCGCCCCGATCGGGACCAGCGAGGTCTCACCGTCGACGGCGTCGTCCATCATGATGAGCTCATGGCCCGGGGGCACAGCGGCCGCGGTCCCCGCACTGCACACCACCGCGGCGACCGCGGCGTCGGACAGCATGAACGCGACCCGGTCCGCCGGGTAGTCCGGATCGACGGGCACGAACGCCGCCCCCGCCTTCCACACCCCGAGCCATGCCGCCGGCACGTCCGGCGAACGTTCCAGCAGGACACCGACGCGGTCGCCGCGTCGCACGCCCCGGTCCTTCAGCACCCGCGCCAGCCGGCCCGACCACTCGTCGAGCTCCACGTACGACCAGTCCCGGCCCCCGGCCGTCATCGCCGTCGTGTCCGGAGTCTTCTCCACCTGCCGGAGGAAGAGATCCACCGCCGTCGGCGCGGCGATCGGGTCGCCCGTCGCATTCCAGCGATCGACGACCAGCTCACGTTCGGCGTCGCTCACCAGGTCCAGGCGGCCCACCGGCGTGCCCGGCTCCGCGATCATCCGTTCCAGGGCTCGAACGAGCCAGGGGAGAGCGGCCTCGGCGACCGGGGCGTCGACCATCCCCGGCTGATACTGCAGCTCGGTCTCGATGCTCTCGCCCGGCATGACGCCCAGAGTGATCGCGTAGGGGGACGCCTGGTGGAACTCCCGCAGGGTCAGGCTCAGATCGCGCGGGGACTTCGAGCCCGCCGCGGGATCGACGTAGTTCTCGAACACCACGATCGTGTCCAGGCCCGACCCTCCGAGCTTCTGGATCTCCGGGAGCCCGAGATGCTGGTGCGCGATCAGCGCGGACTGCCGCTCCTGCAGCTCCGTCAGCGTCTCCAGGACGGTCTTCTCTCCGTCCAACCGCACGCGCACCGGCACGGTGTTGATGAACAGCCCCACCATGCCCTCCGCGCCCGGCAGGTCCGCCGGACGCCCGGAGACCGTCGCGCCGAAGAGCACGTCCCGGCGGCGCGCCAGTCGGGCCAGCACCAGCGCCCACGCGCCCTGCACCACGGTGTTCAGCGTCAGCCCGTGGCCGCGGGCGAACTCCACCAGGGCGGAGGTGAAGGCCGGTGAATGGCGGATCACCTTCCGGACCGGCAGTTCCGGAGCCCGGCCGGGCCTTTCGGGAATGCCGAGCGCCGATCCGTCGGCGCCGGACAGCTCCGTGCGCCATGCCGCCCGGGCGGCGTCCTTGTCCTGCCGTCCCAGCCACGCCAGATGGTTCCGGTAGGAGGCCGCTGACCGCAGACCCGACGCGACGCCGCCGGCCGCGTAGACCTCGAGGAGTTCCGACTCGAGGACCGCCCGCGACCACCCGTCCATGAGCAGGTGGTGGCTCGTCGTCACGAGACAGTGCCGCTCCGGACCGAACCGGATCAGCGTCAACCGCAGCAGCGGAGGCCGCGTCAGATCGAACCCCCTGGCACGCTCCTTCTCCGCGATCACGGTCGCCTCGGCGAGCGCGTCCTCCTCGGCCAGGCCGGACAAGTCGCATTCGGTCCAGGGGAGTTCCGCCTCCCGGGGAATGAGCTGGACCGTCTCGCCGGACTTCCGCCGGTGGAAGGACGCCCGAAGCGTCGCGTGCCGGTCGAGGAGGGCCTGCCAGGACCTCCGGAGCCGCTCCGCGTCCAGCGGCCCGTCGATGATCTGGGATTGCTGGATGACGTAGATGTCGGGGGTCTCGTCGTCGAGGGAGGAGTGGTAGAACATTCCCTCCTGCATCGGTGACAGCGGCCAGACCTCCGCGAGCGCCGATCCGGGGGACGTGGTCGACTTGGTCACGATTCCTGGCCTCCTCCGAAGTGCGCCGCTATTGCCTCGAAACCCTCGATCTCGTCCTGATCGAGGTCGAGAAGGTCGAAGTCGGACGCGGTGTGTCCCCCGGCGGAGGAATCGTCCGCCAGGCGGGCCAGGCCGGACAGCACGTCCCACCACATCCGGCCGAACCGTTCGATCTCGGCCTCTTCGAAGAGGCCGGCCGGCCAGCTCACCATGAGCGTCAGTTCCGGGCCCTCCGGCGTTTCCCGGACGACCGCATCGGCCTGCAGCGCATGCGGCAGTGCCATGGCCTGATCCAGAGAACCGCCGATGTCTCCAACCTGCTGCCATTCCGCCACGTCGTTCTGCTGACCCACGACGAACCGGCCCATGTAGTTGAATCCGATCCGGGGCGCCGGCACGGCCTCCAGCACCGGTCTCGTCCCGGCGTTCAGATGACGCAACAGCCCATGACCGAGCCCGTCACCGGGCACTGCCCGCGACTGCTCCTTCACCGCCTTCAGCAGATCCCCGGACGCCAGGTCGATCCCCGACGTGTCCAGTCGCACCGGATGCACGCTGGTGAACCAGCCGACCGTCCGGGACAGGTCCAGCCCGCCGACCGCATGACGGCCATGACTCTCCACATCCACCAGCACCACATGACCGCCGGACCAGCGCGCCACCGCCCCCGCCAAGCCCGCGAGCAGCACCTCGTGGACCCCGCAGAAGAACAGCACCGGAACCCGTCCCAGCAGCGCCGACGCCTCGGCTCCCGACATCGCCCACGACCGTGAGCGCACGCTCCCCGTGCTCACCTCCGGCCTGCCGATCGGCCCGTCCCCCTGGCCCAGGATCGCCTGCCACGCCGGCAGTTCGCCGACCCGTTCCGCCGCGGCCGCCCATTCCTCCAGCAGGCTCGCCCACTGCCGGAACGGCACCGCCACCGGCTCCAGCGCAGGAGTCCGTCCCGCCGCGGCCGCCTCGCATGCTTCCCGCAGATCCGGTACCAGGACTCGCCACGACATTCCGTCGACAGCCAGATGGTGCACCACCAGCACCAGTCGGCCCACCCGACCCGGCCCGGCGTCCACCCACACCGCCTGCACCATCACGCCCGTCTCCGGGTCCAGCCGTCCCACCGCGTCCCGCACCGCGCCCGCCACGGCCTCGTCCAACGAGCCTCCGCCAAGCCCCACTCGCCGGACCTGACCGGCCGTGTCCACCGAGCCGCGGTCACCCACGATCAGGCGTCCCTGCTCCACGCGGGCTCGCAACATGTCGTGCGTATCCACCACGGCGGCCAGCGCGGCGGCCAGGACCCCCTCGCCCAGATCCACGGGCGCGCCCACAACCACCCACTGCGCGAATCCCGCACCGGTGATCCCGTCGCCCAGCATCCTCATCACCGGGGTCCACGGCACCTCGCCCACACCGTCGGCCGTCGCGGGCCGGGCGCGTTCCGGCAGCGGCGATTCCGGCACCAGCCGCGCGAGTCCCTCCGGCGTCTTCTGCCCGAAGACGTCCTGCGCGGCGAGGGCCAGTCCTTCCCGCCGCGCCCGCGCCACCAGCTGCATGGCGGTGATCGAGTCTCCGCCCAGGGCGAAGAAGCTGTCATCCGCGCCGACCCGCTCCCGGCCGAGCACCTCGGCGAACAGTCGGCACAGCACCCGTTCGTGCTCCGTGACCGGATCTCGACCGACGGTCCCGGCAGTGAGATCGGGGTTGGGCAGCGCGCTGCGGTCGATCTTCCCGTTCGGGGTGGTGGGCAGCGCTTCCAGCACCACCACAGCGGGCACCATGTGCTGGGGCAGCCGGGAGGCGAGGTACTCCCGCACCGCGTGCGGATCGACCTCGGCCGGCGACACGTAGGCCAGGAGGCGGTCGTCCCGGACGGCCGCCGCCGCCTGAGCAACCCGCGGGTGGCCGGACAGGACGGACTCGATCTCGCCGAGCTCGATCCGGAACCCACGGAGCTTCACCTGATCATCGGCCCGCCCGGCGAACACCAGCTCACCGCGGCTCGTCAGATAGGCCAGGTCTCCCGTCCTGTACATCCGCGCACCGGAGGCGAAAGGATCGGCGACGAACCGCTCCGCCGTCAGCGCCGCACGGCCCAGGTAGCCACGGGCCACCCCTATCCCCGCCACGTACAGCTCACCGGTGATCCCCGGCGGCAACGGCCGGAGGAACGCGTCCAGTACGTGGCAGCGGCTTCCCGCGATCGGTGCCCCGATCGGGACCACGTCCCGGCCCGCCGTCAAGGGCATGCTCATCGCAGCACACACCGTGGTCTCGGTCGGCCCGTAGGCATTGATCAGCCGCCGTCCCTCCGACCAGCGATCCGCGAGGCCCGGCGGGCAGGCCTCCCCCGCCACCACCACCGTCTCCAGCCCCGCCGGCAGCATGTCGGCCGTGGCGAGCACCGACGGCGGAACCGTCACGTGAGTGGCGTCCCACCGCTCCAGTGCCTCGGCCAGCGACACCCGCGGCGGCAGGTCCCGCTCCGGCGCCATCACCAGCGTCGCCCCCGAAAGCAACGCCATCAGCGCCTCCGAGACCGTGGCGTCGAAGCCCAGCGCCGCGAACTGCAGGACCCGTGACGACGGCGACACGGCGAACCGGTCGATCTGTGCCACCGCCAGATTCCCCAGGCCCGCGTGGGTGACGACGACCCCCTTCGGACTTCCCGTCGACCCCGACGTATAGATCACGTACGCCGCGTCGGCCGGCCCCACCCGCGGCGACACCGCATCCGGGCCCGCCGCGAGATCCACTTCGTCGATCACCACCGACCGATCGGCGAACTCCTCGGGCACTGCGTCCCGCGTCTTCCCCTCGCACACCACCAGCACGGGATCCGCGTCTCCCAGCAGCAGTCGCACGCGCTCGGCCGGATACGCGGGATCCACCGGAACGAACGCGCCTCCGGCCAGCGACACCCCCAGCATCCCGACCACCCACCACGCCGACCGCCCCACGACGAGGCCCACCCGGGACTCCGGTCCGGCCCCACGGCCCCTCAGCACGGCGGCGAGCGCCGATGCCCGTTCCCAGAGCCGCTCGAAGGTCAGTTCGCCGTCGCCGTCCACCACCGCCACCTCGTGCGGCCGCTCCGCCACGACCCGCGCCACCAGCCCCGGCAAGGACTCCCCCACCGCCAGCGCCGCATCCGCGCGGCTCACCCGGCCCCCGGCCACACCGAGCCGCCCCACCGACCCGGAAGGGTCAGCGGCCATCGCGCCGAGGGCGCCGACGAACCACCCCAGCACGGACTCGGCGACGGTCTCCTCGATCTGCCCGTGCCGGTAGGCGAGTTGGATCCTGAGTCGGTCCCCCGGGATGATGCCGAGGGTCAGTGGATAGTGGGTGCCCTCGACCGTGCCCAGGTACGTGAACTGGTCGGCGAAGTCCCGCGGATAGTTCTCGAACACCAGCAGCGTGTCGAACTTCGCGCCCGGCCCGCCCGCTCTCTGGATCTCGGGCAGTCCCAGATGCTGATGCGGGATCAGGGCCGCCTGCCGCTGCTGCAGACCGGTGAGCAGGTCGGAGACCGTCTGCCCGCCGGCCAGCGATACCCGGACCGGCACGGTGTTCATCATGAGCCCGGGCATCGACTCCACCCCGGGGAGCTCCGCGGGACGGCAAGCGACCGTGGTGCCGAACACCACCTCGGTGCGCCGCGCGAGCCGGGCCAGCACCATCGCCCACGCGCCCTGCACCATCGTGTTCAGCGTCAGCCCGTGGTCACGGGCCACCTGCGTCAGCCTGGTGTAGAGCTCCGGCGTGACGTGGGCGATGCGGTACTCGTATCCCATCCCGGCGGCCGTCTTCGCGATCGACGCGTCCCCGTCGAGGCCGGACAACTCCGCCTGCCAGGCCGCGCGTGCCTCGTCCTTGTCCTGTCGATCCAGCCAGGCCAGGTAGTCCCGGTAGGATGCCGCGCCGGTCCGCTCCGGGAGCCGGCCGCCGCCCGCATACGCCTCGGCCACCTCGTTGAGGATGACCGCCACCGACCAACCGTCAGTCAGGATGTGGTGGTGGACGACCAGCAGGCGGTGCCGGTCCTCACCGATCCGGACCAGCAGCAGCCGGAACAGCGGGCCCGCGGCCAGGTCGAATCGCTGTTCCTGTTCCCGCCGGGCGAGGACCTCGACGGCCGCCTCGGCGTCGCTCACGCCCGTGAGGTCGACCGCCCGCCAGGGCAGGACGACGTGTCCGGCGACGGCCTGGAGCGTCCTCCCCGACGCGAGCCGTACGAAACTGACCCGGAGCTCGGCGTGCCGTGCGAAGACCGCCTCCCACGCGGCCCGGAGCCGGGCCACGTCCAGCGGCCCGTTCAGCTCCAGGATCCACTGCGCCTGGTAGATGTCGAGGCCTTCTTCTTCGAGGGTCGACTGGAAGAGCAGCCCCTCCTGGAGCGGGGCGAGCGGCCAAACCTCCTCGGCACCCGGTACGGCGATCGCCAGCTCGCTCTCCTCCTCCGCGGTGAGAGCGATCAGGGGCCGGGCGTCGGGGGCATCGGGGGCGTCGACGGGTACAGGACGCGCTGCGGCCGCCAACCGTGCGGGGGTCCTCTCCTCGAAGATCTGGGAGGGCGTCACCAGCAGACCGGCCCCGGACGCGCGGGCCGCCAGCCGCATCGCGGAGATCGAGTCGCCGCCCAGGGCGAAGAAGTCCTCGTCGACACCGACCCGGTCCAGGCCGAACAGCTCGGCGAACAGTCCGCTCAGGACGCGCTCCGCCTCGGTGGCGGGTTCGCGGCCCCCGGCATTCCCCCCGAAGACGGGCGCGGGCAGCGCCGCCCGGTCCACCTTGCCGTTGCCGGTGAGCGGAAGCCGGTCCAGCGTGATCACGGCAGCCGGGACCATGTACTCCGGCAGCATCGCCCCGAGACGCTCACGGAGGACGACGGGATCCACGTCCGTCACCGCGTAGCCGATCAGGCGGCCGTCGATCGCCACCACGACGGCCTCGTGGACATCCGGCCGGGCGGTCAGCGCGGCCTCGATCTCACCCGGCTCGATCCGGAACCCGCGGATCTTCACCTGGTCGTCGGCTCTGCCCGCGAACAGCAGCTCGCCGTCGGCGGTCCAGCGGGCGAGATCCCCTGTGCGGTACATCCGGCCGCCGGGTACGGACGGATCCGCCACGAACCGCTCCGCCGTCAGCGCCGCCCGGTCCAGGTAGCCGTCCGCAAGGCCGGCACCGGAAAGGTAGAGGTCGCCGACCGTACCCGGCGGCACGGGCAGCAGCGACGCATCGAGCACCTGAGCCCGGCGACCCGGAAGCGGACGGCCGATCGGCAGGGTGGAACCCAGCGCATCGCCCGGCTGGAGCAGGTGCCACGTCGCGCACAGCGTCGTCTCCGTCGGACCGTACAGGTGCCGGATCCGCGCTCGGGGGATCACCCTTCGCACTTTCTCCACCGCGGGTGCGGGCACCACGTCGCCGCCCGTCAGCACCTCGTGGAGGCCGGCGAAGGATTCCGGCGACTCCTCCGCCAGCGCGCGGAAGCTCCCCGCGGTCAGATGCACCTTCGTCACGCCGGCGGCGACCGCCTCCCGCAGACGCCGGGCGTCCACCGCACCCGGCTCGGCGATCACCACGCGGGCGCCCGAGGCAAGCGGTACCCAGATCTCGAAAAGGGACGCGTCGAAGGCGTGCGGCGCGTGCATGAGGATCGCGTCACCGGGGTCCACCGTCCAGCCGGGGTTCCCCACCAGCTCCGCGACGCTCCGGTGCGGGACGGCCACTCCCTTCGGGACCCCCGTCGACCCGGAGGTGTACATCACGTACGCCAGGTCCCCCGGACACACCGGGACCGTCGGCACGTCGCCCGAAACCTCGTCCGTGACGACGATCGACTCGACCCCCTCCGGAACGCTGTCGCCCGCCGCGGCCGAACACGCCACCAGGGACGCCCCCGAGTCCGCGAGCATGAACGCCACCCGCCGCGCGGGATAGGCGGCATCCACCGGCACGTACGCCGCTCCCGCCTTCCACACGGCGAGCAGCGTCACCACCAGGTCCGCAGAGCGTTCCATCAGGACCGCCACACGGTCGCCGCGGCGGACGCCCCGACCGATCAGCCGCCCGGCCAGCCGGCCCGCGAGCTCGTCCAGCCGCCGGTAGGTCAGCGCCCGGTCCCCATCAACTACGGCCACCGCGTCGGGCGTCCGCTCCGCCTGGCGGGCGAACAGCTCCGGCACCGTCGGCGTGGCCAGCGCTGCGGAATTCATCGTCCCCCTTCAGGAACCATCTGGTGGACCGGCCCGGCCCCGTTGCCTTCGGGCTCGGGTCCGATGTCGCCCGGCTTGGCGAACTGCGTGTGATAGAGCTCCGCGTAGAGACCGGCCTCGGCCAGCAGTTCCTCGTGCGTCCCGCGCTCCCGGACGCCTCCGTCGTCGATCACGACGATCTGATCGGCCTCACGGATCGTGGACAACCGGTGGGCGATCACCAGGGAGGTGCGGTCGCGCAGCGCGGTCCTGAGCGCCCGCTGGACGGCGGCCTCCGACTCGGGGTCCAGGTGAGCGGTGGCCTCGTCGAGCACGACGACCGAGGGCGCCTTCAGGAGCAGCCTCGCGATGGCCAGTCGCTGCTTCTCCCCGCCCGACAGCCGGTAGCCGCGGTCTCCCGCGACGGTGTCGAGCCCCTTCGGGAGGGATTCGATCAAGTCCCAGATCTGGGCTCCCTTGCACGCCTCGATCAGCTCGTCCTCGGTGGCGGTCGGACGGGCGTAGCGAAGGTTCTCCCGAATCGTGTCGTGGAAGAGGTAGGTGTCCTGGCTGACCACGCCCACCGCGTCGCGGAGTGAGCCGACGGAGAGATCCCGAAGATCGTGTCCGCCGACACGGACGGTGCCGGAGGTCGGGTCGTACAGCCGGGACACCAGGTGGGTGAGAGTGCTCTTCCCCGCGCCGGACGGGCCGACGAGTGCGGTGAGGGTTCCGGCCGGCGCACGCAGGCTCACGTGGCGCAGGACCTCCGGCGCCGTCTCCCCTCGATCCCCTCCGCCACGCACGTTCTGCTCCAGCGACGGCAACGAGACCTCGTCCGCGCCCGGGTAGCGGAACGACACGTCCTCGAACTCGATCTCCGGGGCCGTGTTCCGCGTGAGCGTGACGGCGTCGGGGCGTTCCTCGATCAGCGGCTTCAGGTCGAGGAGCTCGAAGATCCGGTCGAAGCTCACCAGGACGACCAGCGCGTTCGCCTGCATCCCGGACAGCTGGGTGATCGGCCCGAACAGCCGCCCGAGCAGGGCGGCGAGAGCGATCAGCGTGCCGAGCTGGAAGGCCCCGGAAAGCACGAGGCCGCCGCCGACCCCGTAGGTGAGCGCCGTGGCGAGCGCGGCGATCAGCAACATGACGACGAAGGCCATCCGGCCGTAGACGACGACGCTCACACCGGCCTTGCGGAGCCTTTCCGACCGGTCCTCGTACTCGGCCATCTCCTCGTCCGGACGGCCGAAGAGTTTGGAGAGCATCGCCCCCTGAGCGTTGAACCGCTCCTGGAGGAGGCCGGCCAGGCCGGCGTTCACCTCCATCGATTGCCTGGTGTACCGCTGTGTCACTCGCCCCACGTACACCCAGGGAACGACGAACAGCGGGATCATCACCAGCGTGATGACCGCGACGATCCACGACAGGTAGAACAGCTCGGCCATCACCAGGACGACCCCGAGCACGCTGGGGAGCGCCATCAACAGTTGGCTGAACGCCTGCTGCGTCATGATCAGATCCGTGTGGAGCCGTCCGACCAGCACACCGGTCTGGGTGCGGGTGAAGAATGCGACCGGCAGCCGCTGGACGTGCTCGATCGCCTGGATCCGGACGTCGTGGCTGACCCCCTGCCCGATCCTCCCGGCGAGGTAGGCGAGCACCAGCTGCAGTAGCGCGTCGAGGACGGCGAGCCCCGCGGTGAGGCAGGCCAGCAGGGTGACCTCTCCGGAGTCGCCCTTGAGGATCCCGTCGTCGACGATCTGCTTGAGCAGCAACGGAGTCGCCACCACGATGAGCGACTCCAGGACGGCGCCGATTGCGAAGAGTGCGATTCTGCCGGTGTGCGGGCGAAAGTAGGCGAGCACCCTGCGTGGCGTTTCAGGGCGGAGCTTGGCCGGCTCGGGATCGTCGCCTCCGCCGGCCCTTTGCGCCCCCCTGCTGGACGGCATCATGACCATCCGGACATCCCCTCTCCCACGACACCGAAGTCCGCAGGTCCATGGTGCTGATCGGACTCGCTGTCCACGAGTCGCCGTCCACGCGTCGGTGTCCAAGCGAGCATTTCCGACACTTGGACGCGGCCCCTGATTCCGATCTCGAAAATTCCTCAGTGTCGCGAAATGAACCAATTGGGGAATGTGGGGAGCGGAAAGCGGAAGGACTCACCGGTCGAATGTCGGTGAGTCCTTGAGTGCGGGGTGCATCAGTGGGCGAGACGAACCCTGCCGACTGGTTTCCGACTCACACCCGACGACCCGCCCCCGCCGAGGTCACCGGGAGTGCGCCGAGTGACCGGCTGGATCACGCGCAACCCTGACCGCATCCGTGACGGGGATCAGCGCAAGCTGAAAGGAAATCCTGGCCCGCTGCCCCGAGTTGGACGCGGCTACCGGGCACCTGGCGAGTTCCTCGCTCTCGCACGTGGTGACCATCCAGCCCACGGTGTCGCGGGAGTAGACGTCGATCATCGTGTAGAGGAAGTAGAAGACCCGCTCGTGCGGGCCTCGCAGCTTGGTGACGTCCCAGGACCAGACCTGGTTGGGGGTGAAGTCACGAACATCGAGCTCCTGAAGCGGCGGCTGGCAGGTCGTGCCGGACATCCCCTGCTCCGCAAGCGAGTTCCACTCATCGCCGCCGATCGCCGACGACACAGAGTCACGTCCACGCTGGCTACGTGATCGGTTTCACGGGCCGGGCCGGCGGAGGGGCGATCGGCAGCCGCACCGTGACGTGGAGGCCGCCTCCGGGGCGCGGGGCGATGGTGAGGGTTCCGTCATGCGCTTCGACGATGCTCTTGACGATGGCCAGGCCCAGGCCGACGCCCGCGTGGTCGTGGCGGATGCGTTCGGTGCCGCGCTGGAAGGGCTCGGTGAGGGTCGAGACCAGCTGTGCTGAGAGGATCTCGCCGGTGTTCTCGACGGTGAGCGTCACGCTTCCGGGATGGATGCCGGTCGTTACCCGCACGATGCCCCGACCGGGCAGGTTGTGGACGATCGCGTTATGGATGAGATTGACTGTCATCTGCAGCAGGAGCGCGCGGGAGCCGATGGTCGGGGTGATGTCGCCCGAGTCCTCGATGGTTACGCCGTGTTTCTCCGCCATGGGAAGCAGCGTCTCGACGGCCTCCTCGACGTTCAGGGACAGGTCGACGGGCTCCCGGGTGAAGGATCGCTGGTCGGCACGGCTGAGCAGGAGCAACGCCTCGGTGAGGTCGATCGCCCTGGCATTGACGTTGTGGAGGCGTCGGAACAGCTCGCCCGAGTCTCGCGCCGGGTCGTTGAGAGCCACGTCGAGAAGGGCCCTCGTGATCGCCAGCGGGGTGCGCAGCTCGTGGGAGGCGTTGGCCGCGAACCTCCGCTGCTCGGTGACGTGCGCTTCGAGGCGCGCGAGCATGGTGTCGAAGGCGTCGGCCAGCTCGCGGAACTCGTCCTTGCGGCCTTCCAGCTCGATCCGGTGGGAGAGCGACCCGTTCGCGGCCATGGAGGTGGCGTCGGTGATTCGGGTCAGTGGGGCGAGCATTCGGCCGGCGAGCAGCCAGCCTCCCAGCAGGCCGAACACCAGTAGGAGCGCCAGCACTCCGGCCGCCGCCGGAACGTAGGCGTGCAGCACGATGGTGCGGATGGGCACGAGCCCGTTGGGGCTGCTCGCTGCACTGGGCAGGCCGCGCAGCAGATACACCCACACAGTGGCCAGCATCAGCACGCCCGCGAGCATGACGAAGCCCGCATAGCTGAGGGCGAATTTGAGGCGGACGCTCAAGCCTGGTGTTCTAGGCGCCCGCATTGCCCTCACGCCTGATGTCCGCCTGGGTGATGATCCGGTATCCCACGCCGGGCACGGTGGCGATGATCTGAGGTTCACCGAGGCGTTTGCGCAGAGTCGAGACCGTGATGCGTACGGCATTGGTGAACGAGTCGGCGTTCTCGTCCCAGGCCCGCTCCAACAGTTCCTCGGCACTGACGACGCCGCCTTCAGCGGCGACGAGCACGTCGAGCACGGCGAATTGTTTGCGAGTGAGTGCGATGTAGCGGTCGTCGCGGTAGACCTCGCGACGGAAGGGGTCCAGCCGCAGGCCCGCGATCTCCCGCACGGGCGGTCTGATGTACGCGCGCCTGCGGTCGAGCGCCCTGAGCCTGAGGACGAGTTCACGCATCTTGAACGGCTTGGTGAGGTAGTCGTCGGCACCGAGCCCGAACCCGGAGGCCTTGTCGTCGATCCGGTCGGCGGCGGTGAGCATGAGGATGGGCATGCCCGATCCCGCCGCGACGATCCGTTCGGCGATCTCGTCACCGGAGGGGCCGGGGATGTCGCGGTCGAGGACGGCGATGTCGTAGGCGTTGACGCTCAGCAACTCCAGGGCGGTGTCGCCGTCACCGGCGATGTCCGCCGCAATCGCCTCCAGGCGCAGCCCGTCACGGATGGCCTCTGCCATGTACAGCTCGTCCTCGACGATCAAGACACGCATGTGCCAATGCTACGCACCGGAGCCTGTCGTCAACCTATCGAAAAACGCATACGTCCCGGCGATTTCTCCTTGGGGCCGAAGGCCCACGCGGTCACGGCCGAGGAGGCGGCGAACCAAGAGCTCCTGTTCCTCGCGGTGCCGTTCTCGCCGTGCCGGAACTGACAGGCCTCACCACCTGGGCCGGGAAGATCGTCGTCGACACGACCAATCACTTCGCGGCAGCCCACCCGTGGCGGGGCCGATACGACGTCGGAGACCTCACGGGCAGCGAGTGGGTGGCCCAGCACCTTCCCGGCGCCCGGGTCGTGAAGGCTCTCAACACCCTGTACGCCCGGTTCATCGCCGCGGACCCCCGGCACGCCGAAGGCCGACAAGTGGCCTTCTACGCGGGCGACGACGCCGACGCGAAGACCATCGTGGCCGGCTTGCTGGACTCATTCGGATTCGCCGCCCCGGACCTCGGCGGTCTCGGCGAGGGCGGGCGGTTGATGCAGCTCGACGGCGCGCTCAACGCGAAACACCTGCTGCTGCAGGACGTCGGCTGACGCCGCGGCCGAGCGCGCCACACCCCAGCGCTCAGGAGGAGGACCATCGACCACCGCGTCGTCCACCCGGGTCGGAATGGGCCTTCCAGGCCGGTGGTTGTAGGTCTGCAAAGGTGATTCCAACTGGATTGCGAGGAGTTCTCATGACTCCGTCGCTGAATGGCTCGAACGCCCTGGTCACGGGCGCGACCAGTGGCATCGGCCGGGCGATCGCGCAGGTTCTGGCCGAGCGGGGCGCGCATGTGGTCGTCTCCGGCCGCGATCCCGTCCGTGGGGAGCAGACCGTGCGGGAGATCCGTGCGGCAGGCGGGAAGGCCGACTTCGTTCAGGCCGACCTGGGCAGTGTGGCCGCCGCCCGCCGATTGGCCCGCGAGGCGAGGCAGTTGACCGGGGGGATCGACATCCTGGTCAACAACGCGGGCATCTATCCGTTCGTCGGCACCACCGACACCACCGAGGAGGTCTTCGACCAGGTCTTCGACGTCAACGTCAAGGCGCCCTTCTTCCTGACCGCCGAGCTGGTCCCCGGCATGGTCGACAAGGGCGGCGGCGCGATCGTCAACGTGAGCTCCGTCGCGGCCGACAAGGCCGTACTCGGGGCCACCGCCTATGGTTCGAGCAAGTCCGCCGTCAACCAGCTCACCCGGATCTGGGCGGCCGAGTACGGCCCGGCCGGCGTGCGGGTCAACGCCGTCCTCCCGGGCGTGACCGAGACCGAAGGCGTGCGGGCCGCTCTCGGCGAGGACCTCAGCGAGCTCCTCACCATCCCCGCCGGCCGGGTCGGCCTTCCCGGCGAGGTCGCCGAGGCCGTGGCCTACCTCGTGTCCGACGCGGCCTCCTACGTCAACGGCGCCCTGCTCACCGTCGACGGCGGAGCATCCGTGAGCTGACCTCCTCCGCTGTTCCCCGCGCGCCTCAGGAGAGCCGGGCGGGGCTACGGCGCCGGCCGCGAAGCCGTGTAGCCGGGTGCGGCGGCGTCGTCATCGTCCAGCTGCGCCTGCAGGGCACCCACCCTCGGCCCGCTCGAACTGCCCTCGGGCACCGTCCCGCCGACCGGAAAGCGTATGGACGCCCCGTGCTGCGACGTGTTCGAGCTGGTCGACGGCAAGATCAAGCGCTTCGACTGCTACGCGAAGGGCTCCGTCATCGCCGCCCGGCTCGGCCCGGCCTGAGCCCGGTGATGAACATGGGCCTTCAAGCGAGGGGCCTCCCCCATGGCGTGAAGGCTCAAGCCAGCCGAGGCACGAAGACCACCTCAGGTAGCCGTGAGGACCAGCATGGCCTGGTCGTCGTTCGTGGCGTCGGCCGCGAAGGCGGCGACCGCGGCGGAGACCGATTCGAGGAGCGCCCCGGCGGTCGGGGGCGAGGTCCGGAACGTGCCGAAGGCGTCGGCCAAGCGCTCCTCCCCGAAGAGCTCGCCGCTCGCGGAGCGGGCCTCGGTGATGCCGTCGGTGACCAGGAGCAGGCTGTCGCCCGGGTACAGGTCGATGCTGCAGGGAGACGGGGCGGGGTCGGGCCCGATGCCCAGCAGCAGGCCCGGGTGGGTGAGTTCCTCGATCGTGCCGTCGGCTCGTCGGACGAGTGGGGGTACGTGGCCTGCGCGAATCAGGTTGAGCGCCAGATGGGTTGCGGTGCGCCGCAGTTCGCCGTAGACGAGTGAGACGAAGGAGTCCTCGTCGGCTGTGTCCACCAGAGCGTCGTTGATGGCGGTGACCACCGCCGCCGGGTCGTGCACGAGGTGGGCGGCGGCGCGTGCGCTGTGGCGGACCATGCCGGTCGTGGTGGCGGCCCGGGCTCCGCGCCCGCACACGTCGCCGATCATGAGTGCCCAGCGGTCGTCGGGAAGCGGGAAGACGTCGAAGAAGTCGCCCCCGACATCGAGGCCTTCGCCGGCGGGGCGGTAGGAGGCCGCCAGATCCGCACCGGGGATCTCGGGCAACTCGGGCGGCAGCAGGCCGGCCTGCAGGTCGTGGGCGAGTCTGGCCCGGTCGCTGAACTGGCGGGCGTTGTCCGCGGTGGAGGCGGCCCGGCGGGCGAGCTCCTCGGCCAGCGCGACGGCGTGGCCGTCCAGCGGTCGGTCGGTGGCCAGGAGGGTCAGCACACCGAAGGTGCGGCCCCGGGTGGCCAGCGGCACGCACACGTAGCCGGTGATGCCGAGCTGCGCGGACGAGCCGTCCGGGCGAGAGCCGGCCTGGCCGCTCTCGGTAGTGCCGGAGGCCAGCACGCGAGCAACCGCGTCGTCGACCTCGCCGCGCAGTTCGGGGGAGGCGAGCAGGTCCTCCTCGGCTCGGGTGGCGGCGACGGCGATCCGCTGGACCTGGCCGTTCTCGAGCACGTGAACGGCGCACAGCGGCGCGAGGGCCGGCACGGACAGCCGGGCCATGCGCTCCAGGCAGTCGAAGTAGTACGGCTCGTGCGCGATGGCGGTACTGGCGTCCAGGACGAAGGCCAGGTCCTCACGGGCGGCCTTCTCCCGTTCCTGAGCGGTCCGGCGCGCCTCCACCGCGTGATGGCGCTCGATCGCCAGGGCGGCGATGCGCGCGAAGGCCGCGCTGAGCGCCACGTCCTTGTCCTCGGGCGCCTTGGGGGTGCGGTGGTAGATCGCGAAGGTGCCCAACAGGCGGCCGTCCAGGCCGTGGATCGGCGTCGACCAACACGCCGCGACATCCGCCCGCTTCGCGATCTCCCGGTACCCCTCCCACAGGGGATCCGTGGCGATGTCGCTGACGATCACCTGGGCCTGTCGGTAGGCGGCGGTGCCGCACGAGCCGACGCCGTCGCCGATGGCGATCCCGTCGATCGCGTCGTTGTAGAAGTCGGGCAGGCGCGGGGCGGCACCGCTGCGCAGATGACGGCCGTCCGGATCGACGAGCAGCACCGAGACGATCATGTCCGGGGACAACTCCTCGATCGCCTTCGCCATGCCGTCGAGGATCTCGTTCAGCGGGGCGTCGCGGGCGATCTGTTCCAGCAGGACGCGCTGCTCGGCCGCCAGCAGCTGCGCGTGGTGGTACGCGGTGGTCTCCACCGCGATCACCGCAATGCCGTCGACCCGGCCGACCGCATCTCGGCGGGGCTCGTAGGCCACGTCGAAGAACGCCTCCCGCTGCGCCGCCGGGCCGCCGAGGACGAGCCGGCCACATCGGTTCCGGTACGCGGCCCCGGTGCGGTACACCTCGTCGAGCCGATCGAGGACGCCCTGCCGAGCCGGTTCCGGAAGCAGCTCCACGACGGGCACACCGGTGGTCGCCCGGCCACCCGTGAGAGCGTCGAAGAAAGCCGGATTCGCCGTCTCCAGCACGTGTCTCGGACCGCTCAGCGCAGCGAAGAGCACCGGAGCCTGCCCGAACAGGTCCGTGTACTCCTCGCTCCGCAGTCGAACGATCACGGCTTGTGCCGTGGTCGGCCTGGGGCGATCAGGCTGTACTGGCATGACAGGAAACCTTCTCCCGCTCCCACCTGCGCCGTCGCGCCTTACCCCCACTTTGACACGGAACGGTGCGACCCGGACCGCAGCACCGCACACGCCGAGGAGCGGATGCCGTCGCGGGACCGCGACTCGATCGCCGGTCCGGGCCCCGCTACCCGACGCCGGCCCCCGGTCCGCGGGCAGGACCTGATCACGCCGTCGCCCTGCGGCACAGCGGCCGCAGAACGGTCGCCATGGCGGGCGGCGCGGCGAGAACATCCCGGGCCGAGGGACCGACCCACGAGGAGCAGGCCGTCCGATTATCCGACTCGTGGACAAAATCAGACAGGCTTGAATTGCGATATTTCATCAGCGACGCAAAAGGAGTCGCCCCACACGGACAAACGTTCAATATGCGCCCGCCCGGCCGAAAACCCTGCCCCTGCGACTACAGTGCGATTCCCTGAGCCGACTTCCGGGGGCGTCGGCGGCAGGTGTCCATGAGAACACGGCCGATAGCGGAGACATGTCAGAAATCGGTATACCGACGCACTGGAATCCAGGTCCCCGCGTGGGGGAGGCCGGCTCCGTGAGGGTACTTCCGCTGCCCGCGGCCTTGCGGTCGGGCGGTTCGGGGCTGGACTTCCCCCGGGTGCTGATGGAGGTCCCGCACGGCCGCCTCTCCGGGACGCTCCTCGTGACGGGCGACCCGGGCGGCCGCTTCCACCTTGAGGACGGTGTCATCCTCGAGGTCACCTCACCCGGTTCGCCGGGGGTCGAGACCCTCCTCCTGCGGTCCGGCCGTGTCACCGAGACCGACTGGGCAGCGGCGGTCCGGTCCGGAGCCGCGGGACGGCGCGTCGGCGCCGAACTGGTCGCCCGGGAACTGGTCGGCTTGGCGGAGCTGCAGCTGATCTGCGTGATGGCGGCACTGGACGGCGCGCTGGCGATGGGAATGGGCCGGATCGACCGGGTCACGCTCGATCCCGAACCGCCGGCCTCCTGTTTCGCCGCGCCGGAGGGAATCGAACCGGAATGGCTGAGCCACGAAACCGAGCGGCGAATCAGGGCCCTGGGCGGACAGCCGGTCTCACCGTTCCGCGACCGGTTGTCACGAACCGACGCCGGAACCCGGCTCCTGGACGACGGAATCGCCGGTGAACGGCGGGACATCCTGCGGACGGCCAATGGCAGGCGCAGTTCCCGGGACATCGCCTTCCTGCTCGGGCGGGGCCTCTACGCCGTGACGGTCGAGACCTCACGACTGCTGCACGAAGGATTGGTCGACCTCGCGCCCTCGGCCCTGGAGGAGGCCGAAGGATCCTTTCCCGCCCCGGAGGGCGGCCGGAACCCGGAGCCGGCCGGGCAGTCGGGTCGCCCGGTGAACGCGGCCCGACTGCCGCGTCGTCGGCCGGGGGCCAGCGGGATCACCGACGTCCTTCCGCTGCGCCCCGTGTCCGGCGCCTGGCGGCCCTCGACGGCACTCGCCGCGGAGGACCGGCTGTTCGGCAGCGCGCAGTAGCAGTCACCGCGGACGCACCCGGCGCGCACCGGGTGGACGAACGGACCGGGGCGATGACGGCTCGTCGGCACCCGGCAACCAATCAACTGGAGAACCGTGACAGACAGACATGATCAGCTGGCCGCAGAGGTGCGGGTGCTTCGGGACCGCGTCGTCGGAGTCACCGACGTCGTGGTGGCCTCCGTCGACGGGCTGCTGATCACATCCGAGACGGACGAGACCGACGAGACCGCGGGGGCCGAGGGCCTGGCCGCCCTCACCGCGGCTTCCTTCAGCATCGCCCGCCGCGCCGGCAGCATGAGCAGCAAGGGTCGACTCCACCACACCGTGTCGCAGTTCACCGACGGCTACCTGGTCGCCCGGGCCATCGGCGACATGGCACTGATCGGGGTGCTCGGCGACGCCGGCATGGACGTGCAGCGGCTGCAGGTCGAGGCCCGGGAGTCCGCAGAACGCATCAGCGTGCTGCTGACCGCGGCGGGCGGCAAGGACGAGACCAACCACCTTCACCATTAGCCGAGTTGTCGACCACAGCGTCGACACCGGTGCACTTTCCAGGACAACCCACGAAGAAGGAGCGCAAGTGAGCGGGTCGGAAGCAAGAGGGTCCCGGAGCATGGCCGACAGGGTCGCGACCCTGGTGAAGACCCTGCGTGCCGAGGTTCCGGACTGCGTGGCCGCAGGGGTCATCGACATGTCCACCGGCATGCTGCTGTCGGTGGAGACCGTGGAATCGCACCCGCCGGAGGTGCTCGACATGCTGGCGGCGGCCACCCTCGACCTGTTCCAGGGCCGCAACGTGGTGATGATCGAGGGCATCTTCAAGGAACGGCGCGGGGTCGTCAGCGACCGTCACTACTTCCAGGAGATCCTCGTCAACAGCGACAACCTGGCACACCTCTTCCTACGGATCGACAGCACCGACGAGGTCGTCGCCGTGGTCGTCTGCCGCAAGACCGTCAACGTGGGCATGCTGTTCGCCCAGGCCCGGAGGGTGCTCAAGGAGCACGGCCGACTGTGACCACGCCGCCCGTCCGGCGTCGGTGGCGGCACCGGTCGTGTGTCGCCACCGACGCCGGACGGGCGGTGCAGCCGGAACGCCCTGACGCCGAAGGGCCGATGCGCCGTGCGGGGGTCTGCTACCGTCCCGCCCATGGTCAAGATCGTGCCGTTCACCGGCGGTGAGAAGGAAAGCCTGCACGCGGCCCTCGACCGGCACCGTGACGCGGTGCTGTGGAAGGTCGAGGGCCTGGACGACGAGCAGCTGCGCCGTCCGCTGACGCCCTCCGGGACGAACCTGCTGGGGCTGGTCAAGCATCTCGGCGGTGCCGAACTCGGCTGGTTCCGCGAGCCCTTCGGGCTGGAGACCGGCCCGCTACCGTTCGACATCGACGCCGACGAGGCCTCCGACCTGCGGATCGAGCCGCACGAGTCGACGGCGGACGTGCTGGCCTTCTACGCCCGCGCCCGGGCCGCCGCGGACGAGGCGATCGACCGGCTGGAGCTGGACTCCCTCGGCACCTCCTGGTCCGGCCGGACCGTCTCGCTGCGCTGGGTGCTGATCCACATGACCACCGAGACCGCCCGGCACGCCGGGCACATGGACATCCTGCGCGAGCTGACCGACGGCGCGACCGGAGACCACAACCGGAGCTGACGGGGCGGCGGGTCCGACCGCCGCCCCGCACCCGCCAGGCGCTCAGGCGGTGTAGCCGCCGTCCACCGCGAGGGCGGTGCCGGTGATGTAGCGCCCACCGGGGCCGGCCAGGAAGGCCACCGCGGCGGCGATGTCCTCCGCCTCTCCGTAGCGGTCCAGGGCGGTGAGCCCGCGCTGGAAGTCGGCGGAGTCGCCGTCGGCCGGGTTGTCGGTGTCGATCGGGCCCGGGTCGACGATGGTGGCGGTGATCCCGCGCGGGCCGAGCTCCCGGGCCAGGCCCTTGGTGAGCCCGGTCAACGCGGTCTTGGCGGTCGCCTGGAGGACGAAGTTCGCGCCGGGGACGCGCCCGTTGAAGCAGGAGCCGATGCTGATGATCCGCCCGCCCTCGCCCATGTGCCGTGCGGCGGCCTGGGCGGCCAGGAACACCGAGCGGATGTCGACGGCGAGCACCCGGTCGAGCTCCTCGACCGACACCTCGGTGAGCGGGCCGTAGGTGAGGAAGCCCGCGTTGTTCACCAGGACGTCGATCCCGCCCAGCTCGCGGACCGTCTCCTCGACCGCCCGCGCGGCGGCGTCCGGCTCGACCAGGTCCGCCCGGATCGCCACCGCCCGGCCGCCGGCCGCCTCGATCTCCTTGACCACCGTCCGGGCCTGCTCCTCGGCCCGGACGTAGGTCAGCGCCACCGCCGCCCCCTCGGCCGCCAGTCGCTTGGCCACCGCCGCGCCGATGCCCCGACTGCCGCCGGTCACCAGGGCCACCTTGCCGGTCAACTCGCTCATCTCCCGTTTCCCCCTCCGTGTTCGCCGTGTTCCTCGCACACCGACGGTAGGAGCTGACACCGGTGTCAGATTCAAGTCCTCACGCGCGGACCGCTTCGCGGTCGGGCAGCGAATCCTCCGGCGCGCCCCGCTTCGCCGGGCCCATCGCGAGGGTCAGCACGGCCAGCCCGGCGAACAGCGCGGCCGCGATCAGCCCGTTGACGTGCAGCCCGGCGGTGAAGGCCGCCCGCGCGCCGCGCAGCAGTTCGGCGCCCTGCCCGGCGGGCAGGTGCCGGGCGGCCTCGACCGCACCCGCCAGCGAGTCGGAGCCGCCGCCCGCCCGGCCGCGGTAGACCGCCGCCGCCACGGTGCCGAGCAGCGCGAAGCCGAGCGAGCCGCCGAAGTAGTTGCCGGTCTCCGACATCGAGGCCGCCGAGCCCGCCCGCTCGGGCGGCACCGCGCCGAGCACCAGCCCGGTGCCCAGGGCGAACAGCGGTCCGGTGCCCAGGGCGAGCACCGTGATGGCGGTCATCACCAGCGGCAGCGAGCCCGCGCCGTCATCGGCGGCGACCAGCAGCAGACCGCCCAGCGCCGAGCACGCCAGCCCGCCCGCGATGGCGCTGGTCCGCCGCACCCGGCGGGCCAGCCTGGGCGCGACCATGGTGCCGACCGCCACGCCCAGGCCCATCGGGGCGAACAGCACGGCGGAGGCGAACGGCGAGTGGCCCAGCACGCTCTGCAGGTACTGGGTCACCAGCAGGCCGGTGCCGGCCATCGCCACCCCGGCGAGCACCAGCGAGACCAGGACGGCCGTGAACGGGCGGCTGCGCAGCAGACGCAGGTCCAGCAGCGGCCGGTCCGACCGCAGCTGCCGCCGCACGAACAGGTACCCGACACCCGCACCCACCAGCAGGGCCAGAAGCGGGACCAAGGGCGCCTCCTCGGCCGGCAGTTGCTTGACGCCGTACAGCATCAGCAGCACCGCCGCCAGCGACAGCCCGACCCCGGCCGGGTCCGGCCGCCCGGCCGCCTCGCTGCGGAACTCCGGCAGCAGGAACGGCCCGACGATGAGCAGCACCGCCATCGCCGGTACGGCGGCCAGGAACACCGACCCCCACCAGAAGTGCTGCAGCAGGAAGCCGGCCAGCACCGGCCCGAGCGCACCGCCCGCGAACTGGCAGGTCGCCCAGACGGCGACGGCCTGCCCGCGCTGGCGCCCGTCCCGGAACATGGTAGTGATCAGCGCCAGCGTGGACGGCGCCAGGGTCGCGCCGGCGACGCCGAGCAGGGCCCGCGCGACGATCAGCACCAGCGGGTCGGCGGCGAAGGCGGCCACCACCGACAGCACCGCGAAGGCCGCCGCCCCGGTGAGCAGCAGGCGTCGGCGGCCGAACCGGTCGCCGAGCGTGCCCATGGTGATGACCAGGCCGGCCACCATCAGCCCGTAACTGTCGCTGATCCACAGCTGCTGGACACCACTGGCGCCCAGGTCGGCGCTGAGCCTCGGCAGGGCGAGCAGCAGCGCCGTCACGTCCATCGCGACCAGCAGGGTCGGCAGCATCAGGACGGCCAGTCCCAGTCGTGCCCGGGTGGCTTCCATCCCGGTGACTCCTCTCCTAGGAAACATGTCGCCGGTCGGTCGGAGCAGGTCGGCGCTTCTTGACACCGGTGGGCGCTGCGACGGCGGAGAACTCGTGGGAGATTTCTCGGCGGATGATGTCAAGAAGGCGGCGGCGGCTCCGACCGGCGGTCGAAGGGCCCAGCCGGGGCCCGGCCACGACGAGGAGTGACGCGATGAAGTTCCTGATCAGCCTGCACATCAACCCGGCCGTGCTGGACGCGCTGACCGACGAGGAGAAGGCGGCGATCGGCGCCGGGCACGGCAGGTTCATCGAGGCGCTGAAGTCCTCCGGCGAGCTGATCGTCACCCAGGCGCTGGTCGACCCGTCCCAGGCCGCGGTGGTCACCGTGCGGGGCGGCCAGCCCGCGGTGACCGACGGCCCGTTCCTGGAGGCCAAGGAGTTCCTGGGCGGCTTCTACCTGGTCGACTGCGAGGACAAGGAGCGGGCGATCGAGCTCGCGGCGCAGATCCCGGACGCCGCGATCGAGGGTCTGGGCGTCGAGGTGCGGCAGGTGATGTTCTCCGACGGACACTTGGAGGCATGACAGCACCGAACTTCGAGGGCCTGCTGCGTGAGCTCACGCCGCAGGTCCTCGGCACGTTGGTCCGCCGGTACGGCCGGTTCGAGGGCTGCGAGGACGCCGTGCAGGAGGCCGTCCTCGCCGCGACCGTGCAGTGGCCCGACGAGGGGGTGCCGGAGAACCCGCGCGGCTGGCTGGTGACCGTCGCCTCCCGGCGGCTGGTGGACCGGATCCGCAGCGACCACGCCCGTCGCGAACGGGAGAGCGCGAACGCGGCCGCCGAGGTGGTGCCCGAGGACGTGCCGGACACCGACGACACCCTGCTGCTGCTGTTCCTGTGCTGCCACCCGGCACTGACCCCCGCCTCGCAGACCGCGCTCACCCTGCGGGCGGTCGGCGGCCTGACCACCGCCGAGATCGCCCGCGCCTTCCTGGTGCCGGAGGCCACCATGGCGGCCCGGATCAGCCGGGCCAAGCAGCGGATCAGGGCGGCCGGCAGCTCCTTCACCCTCCCCGAGGGCGCCGAGCGCGAGGAGCGGCTGCGGGTCGTCCTGCACGTGCTCTACCTGATCTTCAACGAGGGCTACACCGCCTCCTCGGGCAGCGAGCTGGAGCGCGCCGACCTCGCCCGGGAGGCGATCCGGCTGGCCCGGACGGTGCACGCCCAGCTCCCCGAGGACGGCGGGGTGACCGGGCTGCTGGCGCTGATGCTGCTCACCCACGCCCGCCGGACGGCCCGGACCACCGCGACGGGCGACCTGGTGCCGCTGGCCGAGCAGGACCGGACGACCTGGGACCGCGAGCTGCTGGACGAGGGCACGGCGCTCGCCGAGGCCGCGCTGGCCGGCCCCGAGCTGGGCCCGTACCAGTTGCAGGCCGCCATCGCCGCCACCCACGCCGACGCGGCCACCGCCGAGGAGACCGACTGGGCGCAGGTACACGCCCTCTACCTGATCCTGGAGCGGATCGCGCCCAATCCGATGGTCACCCTCAACCGCGCCGTCGCCCTCACCGAGCTGAACGGCCCGCAGGCCGGCCTCGCCCTGCTGGCCGCCCTGGACGGGGACCAGCGGCTGGCCGGGCACCACCGGCTGCTGTCCGTCCGGGCGCACCTGCTGGAGCGCGCGGGGGACCAGGCCGGAGCGTACGAGCACTACCGCCGGGCGGCGCGGGCCACGGCGAGCCTCGCCGAGCAGCGGTTCCTCGCGGCCCGGGCCCGACGGCTGCAGGCCTAGGGCGCCGGCGAGGCGGGCCGACGGTCCCGGGCCGGGCGGGCGGGCGGCGAGGCGCCGGACGTCGCCACCCCAGCACCCCGCCCGGTGGGGCGCCACCCGTACGGAGGGGGCGGCGGTATCGCCGGGGTAAGGCCCACCTAGGCTGTATGCCAAGCAAAACGGGCGAACCGGACCCGCACCAGGGACCACGAGGACGGAAAGCAGGACCCGCCGATGGGCGACGGAATGTCAGGAATGCACCACCACGGCGGGATGACCCGACTAGGCCCGTTCGACCTCTCCAACGTGTGGACCTGGTCCCCGGACTGGGTGTTCCTGCTCGGCGGCCTGGTCGCGCTCGGGCTGTACCTGTTCGGCGCGGTCCGGCTGTACAGGCGCGGCGACCGCTGGCCGATCGGCCGGGTGGTCGGCTGGGTGGCCGGCATCGCCAGCCTGCTGCTGGTCACCTGCTCCGGGCTGAACGACTACGGCATGGTGCTGTTCAGCGCGCACATGATCCAGCACATGGTGCTGTCCATGCTGACGCCGATCCTGCTGCTGCTCGGCGCCCCGATCACCCTCGCGCTGCGCGCCCTGCGCCCGGCGGGCAAGGGCCGTCCGCGCGGGCCGCGCGAGCTGCTGGTGGCGCTGCTGCACAGCCGGTACGTCCGGGTGATCTCGCACCCGGCGTTCACCATCCCGATGTTCATCGCGAGCCTGTACGGGGTCTACTTCACCCCGCTGTTCGACTTCCTGATGCAGTACCGCCTCGGGCACATCTTCATGATGGTCCACTTCCTGCTCACCGGTCTGACCTTCTTCTGGCCGATCATGGGCGTGGACCCGGGCCCGCACCGCCCCGGCCACGTGATGCGGATCATCGAGCTGTTCATGGGGATGCCGTTCCACGCCTTCTTCGGCGTGGCGGTGATGATGGCCGGCCACCCGCTGGTCTCCACCTTCACTGTCCAGGGCTCGCCGCCCGGGACGGACCTGTTGGAGGACCAGAAGCTGGCCGGTGGCATCACCTGGGCGTTCGGCGAGATCCCGACCGCGATCGTGCTGATCGCCCTGGTCTACCAGTGGATGGGCTCGGAGCAGCGCCAGGCCCGTCGCCGCGACCGCGCCGAGGAGCGCAGCGGCGACGCCGAGCTGGAGGCCTACAACGCCTACCTGGCCTCGTTGCACAAGCGCGGCCAGCGCCCGGGTGCGGCCGGCACCCCCACCGCACCGGTCACCCCCGCCGCACCCGTCACCCCCGCCGCACCGGCGGCCGACGTCGGCTGAACCCGGTCGGCCGGACATCCCGGAGCCCACGTTCCCCAGCGGAGGACGTGGGCTCCGCGGCGTTGCGGGACGGTGCCCACCGGCTCCGGCCACCTGGTGGTCCTGGGCGCCGCGCTGCTGCTGCTCACCGGCACCGGGGTCGTGCCGGGGCCGGCCCGAACGGGCCTTCGGATCACGGCGCACCGGCCGTCGGCATGACCGCCCGGCACGCGGGGAGGCCCCGGGTCCGCGGACCCGGGGCCTCCCGGTGCTTCGACTCGTCCGAGGTCAGGCGAGGTTGGCGAGCGCCTCGTTGAAGGTCTTGGACGGGCGCATCACGGCCGCGGCCTTGGCCGGGTCCGGCTGGTAGTAGCCGCCGAGGTCGACCGCCGAGCCCTGGACGGCGATCAGCTCGTCCACGATCGCCTGCTCCTGCTCGGTCAGCGCCTTGGCCAGACCGTCGAACGCCTTGGCCAGCTCGGCGTCGACGGTCTGCTTGGCCAGCTCCTGGGCCCAGTACATGGCCAGGTAGAAGTGGCTGCCGCGGTTGTCGATGCCGCCGAGGCGACGGCTCGGCGACTTGTCCTCGTTGAGGAAGGTGCCGGTGGCGCGGTCCAGGGTGTCGGCCAGCACCTGGGCGCGGGCGTTGTCCGTGGTGGAGGCCAGGTGCTCGAAGCTGGCGGCCAGCGCGAAGAACTCGCCCAGGCTGTCCCAGCGCAGGTAGTTCTCCTTGACCAGCTGCTGGACGTGCTTCGGGGCGGAGCCGCCGGCACCGGTCTCGAACAGGCCGCCGCCCGCCATCAGCGGGACGACCGACAGCATCTTGGCGCTGGTGCCCAGCTCCAGGATCGGGAACAGGTCGGTCAGGTAGTCGCGCAGCACGTTGCCGGTCACCGAGATGGTGTTCTCGCCGCGGCGGATGCGCTCCAGCGAGAACTCGGTGGCCTCGACCGGGGACTTGATCTCGATCTGCAGGCCGGTGGTGTCGTGCTCCGGCAGGTAGGTCTTGACCTTCTCGATCAGCACGGCGTCGTGGGCGCGGTTCTCGTCCAGCCAGAACACCGCCGGGTCGCCGGTGGCGCGGGCGCGGGTGACGGCCAGCTTGACCCAGTCCTGGATCGGCGCGTCCTTGGTCTGGCAGGCGCGGAAGATGTCGCCCGGCTGGACGGCCTGCTCCAGCACCACGTTGCCCTCGGCGTCGACCAGGCGGACGGTGCCGGCGGCCGCGATCTCGAAGGTCTTGTCGTGGGAGCCGTACTCCTCGGCGGCCTGGGCCATCAGGCCGACGTTCGGCACCGAGCCGATGGTGGCCGGGTCCAGGGCGCCGTTGGCGCGGCAGTCGTCGATGACGGCCTGGTACACGCCGGCGTAGCTGTGGTCCGGCAGGACGGCGAGGGTGTCGGCCTCCTGGCCGTCCGGGCCCCACATGTGGCCGGAGGTGCGGATCATGGCCGGCATCGAGGCGTCGACGATGACGTCGCTCGGCACGTGCAGGTTGGTGATGCCCTTGTCCGAGTCGACCATGGCCAGGGCCGGGCCCTCGGCCAGCTCGGCCTCGAAGGAGGCCTTGATCTCGGCACCCAGGTGCGGCACGTTGTCGAGGCCGGCCAGGATGCCGCCGAGGCCGTTGTTCGGGTTCAGACCGGCGGCGACCAGCACCTCGCCGTACTTGGCGAAGGTCTTCGGGAAGAAGGCGCGGACCACGTGGCCGAAGATGATCGGGTCGGAGACCTTCATCATGGTGGCCTTGAGGTGCACCGAGAACAGCACGCCCTCGGCCTTGGCGCGGGCGACCTGGGCGGCCAGGAACTCGTTCAGGGCGGCGGCGCGCATCACCGAGGCGTCGACGACCTCGCCGGCCAGCACCGGGACCTTCTCGCGCAGCACGGTGGTGGTGCCGTCCTGGCCGAGCAGCTCGATGCGCAGGGCACCGTCGGCGGCGATCACGGCGGACTTCTCGGTGCTCGCGAAGTCGTTCTCGCCCATGGTGGCGACGTTGGTCTTGGACTCGGCGGTCCAGGCGCCCATGCGGTGCGGGTGGGTCTTGGCGTAGTTCTTGACCGACAGCGGGGCGCGACGGTCCGAGTTGCCCTCGCGCAGGACCGGGTTGACGGCGCTGCCCTTGATCTTGTCGTAGCGGGCGCGGACGTCCTTGTCCTCGTCGGTCTGCGGGTCGTCCGGGTAGTCCGGCAGGGCGTAGCCCTGGGCCTGCAGCTCGGCGATGGCGGCCTTCAGCTGCGGCACGGAGGCCGAGATGTTCGGCAGCTTGATGATGTTGGCGCTCGGGGTCTTGGCGAGCTCACCCAGCTCGGCCAGGGCGTCGCCGATCCGCTGCGCCTCGGTCAGACGCTCCGGGAAGCTGGCGATGATGCGCCCGGCCAGGGAGATGTCGCGGGTCTCCACCCGCACACCCGCCGTCGAGGCGTACGCCTGGACCACCGGCAGGAACGAGTAGGTCGCCAGGGCCGGAGCCTCGTCGGTGTGCGTATAGATGATGGTCGAGTCAGTCATCGGTACTCCGCTTCACGTCTCCAACGTCTTGACGTCAAGATATCTCGTCCCGGGCCCCTCGCTCCACCTCCCCCCGCCGCGGAGTGCGCGCCGGTCGGATCCGGGGGGCGCTCCGACGGTCGCGACTGCGGCCGTCTCCACCGTGGTCCGCGGCGGGACGGGAGGCAAGCGGAGCGCTCCCGGTCCGTCCGGATCAGGTGTCGGTCGGGCGGTGTTCGGGTCGCGTCCGGGCAGTGTTCGGGCGATCGCGAAAGTGGTGTAGTCCAATAGGGTGAGTCGGGTGTCAGGAGTGCGTCAACGCACCACCCCATTCGGTCAACGCTGCGTCAGGACGGGCGACGCCGCGCCCGACCCGGCCTAGCGTCGAGGAAGTAGTTCCGGCAGGCACCATCACCCCACTCGGGAGCATTCGCATGGCCCGCGTCGTCTGGCACGTTCCGGTCACCGCCACCACCAACGGCACCGGAAGCACCACCGCCCTCCGCCTGTTCCGCCTGCGCGACGGCCGCCGCTGCGCGGTCGGATTCTCCAGCCCCGAGGCCCTCGCCGCCCTCCTGGGGCCCGACCAGGCCTACACCGAGATCGGCGAGCCCGCCCTGCGCGACCTCACCGCCCCGCTCGGGGTCGACACCCTGGTCCTGGACCCGCGGCTGGTCGCCCCGCCCGTCTCCGTACCCGCCGCGCCGCGCACCCCGGCCCCGACCGCACAACTGCAGCACCGGTGACGGCCCCGCTGCATCTGGTCCCGGCCGGCCCCGAGGCCGCACCGGGACGGCCCGCGCAGGCCCGGGCCCTGCACGCGATCGCCCGGGTCAGCTACGGGCCGGTCCCGCTCGACTTCGACCGGCTGGCGGCGGAGTGCCCCGCCGTCCAGAGCGGCCTGGCCCTGGCCGGGGACGCCGACCTGGAGCTCCGCCTGGCCTGTACCGGGCCGGAGGAGTTACGGGCGGTCGCCGCCGCGCTCCAGCGGGCGGGCGCCGCCAAGGTGCGGATCGACCTGGTGCTACGGGCGCTGACCCCGCAGCCGGTGACCCTACGGCCGGTGCCGTGAGCACCGGCCTCGAAGGGCTCCGCGCCCTCAGCCCTCCTGACCGGGGCGCGGGTCCGGGTTGACCGCCTGCCCGTCGATGGGATCACCCCAGGCGTCCTCACCGTCGGCGTCGACGCAGTAGCCGCTGCCCTCGACGTGCCCTCCCGCGGCACGGCACTGCTCGGCGGTGACGTCGCGCTTGCCGCTCGCCGCCGCGAAGGCGGCGGGGGCGGCGGCGCCGGCGGTGAGGAGGACGGCGGTCGTGGTCGTGACGGCCACCCGGGCCAGGAGTGAGGAGTTCATGCGGCCACGACAGCACGGCGGCGCGCGCCCGGCGAGCACGACTCGCCGCCCGGGTACACGCCGCCGTCCTCGGTCGCTACGCCCGCGCCAGCGCCGCGATCGCGGCCAGCAGCAGCGCCGAACCGGCCACCAGGGCCGCGGTGAACGGCTCGCCGAGGAACAGCACCCCGATCACCGCCGCCGTCGCCGGCTCCAGCAGCACCAGCACCGATGCCGTCGTGCCCGGCACGGCCGTCAGGCCACTGAAGTACCAGCGGTAGGCCAGCAGCGTCGGCACCGTCCCGAGGAACAGCAGCGCTCCCCCGGTCACCGCCGGGTTCCCGGCGGTCGGCAGCACGCCCTGGGCGGCCGCGAACGGCAGCAGGCAGAGCAGCCCGGTCGTGAAGGCTCCGGTACTGGCGCGGGCCGAGCCGCCGCCCCGGGCCCACAGGGTCAGCCCGCTCTGGCCGGCTCCCGCGAGCACCGCCAGCGCGACGCCCAGCGCCGGGCGCGGCCCGGCGGCCGGTGCCGCCACCAACAGGGCCAGCCCGCCGAGCGCCGGCACCACGGCGGCCACCGCCCGCCCGGTGAGGCGCTCGCCCAGCAGCAGGTGCCCGCCGAGGCTGGTGAGTACCGGCCCGGCACCGATGGTGATCAGGGTGCCCAGCCCCAGGCCCGCGTACTGCACGGAGCCGAAGTACGCGCACTGGCTGACAGCCAGCCCGAGCCCGGTCAGCACGGCGGCGCCACGGCGGCCGCCGCCCCTCTCGCCGGAGGGCAGCAGCGCCAGGCAGAGCGCCGCGACGCCGAAGCGCCAGCAGCAGACGGCCACCGGACCGAGCCCGCTGGTGCGCAGCAGCAGCGCGGCCACGGCTCCGCCCACACCCCAGGCGACGGCGGCGGCGGAAATGGACAACAAGCCGTGCCGGAACGGCACGGCGGCGTAGGAGGTCATGCGTCGGTACTCCACGATGGATCGCCGGTTCAGGTCCGCGGGGTACGCGGGCGGCAGCCATCGCCCCGGAAACGGCGGGCAGTCCCGCTCGGCCGGGTCGGGTGAAGTACGCCGCCCGCTAGCGGACCGGCGGCGGGAGGATCACGAGACGCATGAGGGCCAGCCTACGCCGCCTGTCGGTGATCTTTTCCGGCCCGCCCGGGCCGACTACGGTCGAGCGGGAACACCCCCGGGCGAAGGAGCACGCGCGATGGACCAGCTGACGCACGACGAGGTGAAGGCCGCCGGGCAGCGGATCGCCGGGCGGGTTCGGCAGGTCGCGGTGGCGCCGGGTGACGACGGCGGGCGGACCTGGCTGGCGCTGGAGTTCCTGCAGCACACCGGCAGCTTCAAGGCACGCGGCGCGCAGAACTTCCTGCTCGCCCACGCCGAGGCGGGCACCCTCCCGCAGGCCGGGGTCACCATCGCCTCGGGCGGCAACGCCGGGCTGGCCTGCGCCTGGGCGGCACGCGAACTCGATGTCCGGGCAAGGGTGTTCCTGCCGGAGACGGCCTCACCGGTGAAGCTGGCGCGGCTGCGCTCGTACGGTGCCGAGGTACGGCTGGCCGGCCGGGAGTACGCGGAGGCGCTGGCGGCCTGCGAGGAGTTCGCGGCGGCCAGCGGGGCACTGGCTTCGCACGCGTACGACCACCCGCTGATCGCGGCCGGGGCGGGGACGGTCCTGGAGGAGATCCGCGCCCGGGTGCCCGGGCTGGACACGGTGGTGGTGTCGGTGGGCGGCGGCGGGCTGTTCGCCGGGGTCGCGGTCGCGGCCCGCGAGCACGGCATCCGCGTGGTGGCGGTGGAGCCGGAGGGCAGTCGGGCCCTCAACGCGGCGCTGGCGGCGGGCTGCCCGGTGGACGTCCCGGTCGCGTCGGTGGCCCAGGACGCGCTCGGCGCCCGCCGGGCCACCGCCCTCGCCGTGCGCGCCGCCGGGCACGAGAGCGTCCGCTCGGTACTGGTGCCCGACGACGCCATCGTCCGGGCCCGTCGGCAGCTGTGGGACGACCACCGGATCGCCGTCGAGCACGCCGCCGCCACCGCCCTGGCGGCACTGGACCAGGTGGACGGCGAGCGCATCGCCGTCCTGCTGTGCGGCGCCAACACGGATCCGTCGGACCTTGTGCGGTAGCGGAACCGTCACGTCGTTCTCGAGTTGACGGGTCATCGTCCTGCCCGGGTGGCGGGCAGGACGCACTCGACAGCGCTCTGACCGCCCCCACGCCGCCGACCCCGACCGTCCCGCCCGCCCCGGCGCCGGTGGACGCCACGGATCCGGACGGCGCCACCACCCGGTTCACCGTCCACGCGCAGGGCGCCGCGGAGCGGATCGACGACCTGGAGGCGCTACTGCGCGGCCTCGGGACGCCCGGCCGCGCCCTGGCGGTGAAGATCGAGATCGCCGAGCACGCCGCGCAGGACGGCTCGCCACGGAGGCCTGCCACCAGCTCGGCAGCTTCCTCCGGGAGGTCCAGGACGAGCGGGACGAGCGGGGCGAGCACCTGACGGCCGACCAGCGGGCTCGGCCGATCGCCGACGGCCGGCGGATCCAGGCGGTCCCCAGCCCCCACGTCCCGCCGCTGAGGGGCCTGAACTCGCCCAACCCACACCACATTTGACGAAGACCGAGCGAAGAGGTCCCGCTCTCCGACCACTCGGAGCGCGGGACCTCTTTCCTGCACGGGGCGCGAGGAAAAAGATCATCAGAGTTTCCCACTCGACGGATCACGCAGAAGCCGAGAGCCCCCCCTCGCCAGTGCGAAACCCGACAGGCGCGCCACGGCCACACGGCCCGAATCAGGGGCCTCGGCACGGACCGCGAGGCCGATGATTTGGCACCCCGTCATTCCGGTCCAACGCCGCAGGCGCGCCAGAGGGCGCCAAAAGGGTGAGCAGGGGTCAGTCGCCACCCGAAAGACCCAATCCGTTCCGTCAACTCCCGCTCGAATCAGGCACTTTGAGAAACCTGATAGCCGGCCATATCGGCCCCCGAAAACAGGGTCAAGGCGCCCCGCATCCCCCATTCGGCCCCCGTCATCAACCATTCGGCACGAGTTGATATGACAGTCCTTCAAGCGGCCAGTACGTTCATATGTGTCGGCACCAAGCCGATCCAGTCGAGACAGGAGAAGTTCCATGAACAAGATGACCACCGCCATTGTCCTCGCGGCAACGGCTGGCGTGGCCGTCACCGGCATCACCTACGCGTCGGCCGCGTCCGAGCCGGTGGCGAAGGCAGCGCCGGTCGTCCAGAAGGCGGCCCCGGCGGCCGCTCTCCCCCAGGCGCCGTCCGACGGCGGCGGCGCGAAGGGCAACGAGGGCAAGGGCAACGAGGGCCGCGAGGAGCGCCGCGAGCACCGCGGGCACCGTGAGCACCACGAGCGGGGCGTGATCCACGTCAACGAGCGGTCGTACTCCGCCGACGACTTCGGCTGCATCACTGTGGTCAGCGGCCTGGGTGCCAAGTCGCTGAACATCCGCAACGACAGCTGGCGCGAGGTCGAGGTCTTCAGCGGCGCGGTCTGCGACAACGGCGCCCCCATCGCCACCGTCGGGCCCCACAGCTCCAGCGACGGCGTTCACCCGAAGCGCGTGCACGAGGGTGTCGAGGTCGACGACGGCGTTGTGGGCAGCTTCCGGGTCGCCCACCGCTTCCACGGCGGCGAGGGCTTCGGCGAGGGCCGTGGCGAGGGCCACGGCGAGGGCCACGGCGACCGGGACTTCCGGAACTGAGCCCGACCGGAACTTCCGGAACTCAGCCCGACCGGGACTTCCGGAACTGAGCCCGACCGGAACTTCCGGAACTGATCCAGCGGCATGACTGGAGCCCCGGCCCGCCGAAATCGGGCCGGGGCACCGACATGGCGATTCTCCTACAGGTTTACGCGTCCTGCACGCGGGTGATGTCCGCCGGGGTGGCGCATAGCGGCCACCCGGCGGGCCGACTTCGAGACTGCGCGCAGCCGATCGCCCGACGCCCGGCGTCCAGGCGGTCCTCGGCTGCCACTGCCCGCCGCCGAACGGCCGAATTGGCTGCACGCACGCCCCGTCCGATGAAGACGGGGCAGAGGTCCCGCGCTCCGATCGATCGGAGCGCGGGACCTCGTTCATGGCACCACCATTGACGTGGCGTCACGCAGAGCCACTTCCCGCGAGTCCGCACACGGCGCGCGCTGGCGCGCCGACCTGCCGGCCGGCGCCCCATCCGCACAGTGGCCGCCGCACTCCGCCGATCCGAGCCGGCTCACCGCACGGGACGTCCGGCTCGGCGCCGGCCCGCTCGCCCCAGCCGGCACGCCGAGCCTGCCCGTCGACGGCGGGCCGCAGCACGCCGCGGTCCTGCTCGCCGGCGGCGCGTTCGACCGGAACGAGATCGGCGGCGGCCACGACTCCGGTCCGGCACGGGCGCGACCACGCGGACGACGTCGACGCCGCGCAGCACGCACGGACGGCCGCAGCACGCGCGACGAGACCCGACCGGACGGGGCACCGGGGTGGGCGCGGCGGGCCGTCGACCGGCCATCGACCCGGGCCGACCGCATCACTATGCGGCGATCACCATCCCCATGAAACGACGTGGCCGCCAATAATGCACGCTCGCCAGCCGATGCTCAATTCCGGCTCAAATCCTGAACCTACCCGCGAGTCACGTAATCCGCCGGAAACTGCACCACCCCCTACCTGCACGGTTATCCGGCAAAGAAAGTAAACATTCAGTAATGAAATCTGTGCAGAGGTCTATGAATAGCCCTACTGTGTGGCAACTCTCCAGCGCTCCGGCTGCCGGAGCCCCCACACACAGAGAGATCGCCCATGGCTTCCCTCAACCAGATCTCGCCGCCTGGCCAGAGCACCGACTCCGGTACCACCCACCGGTCGCTCAACCGCCACGTCGGCCTCATCGGCCTCATGTGGGCCTCGGTCGGCTCGATCATCGGCTCCGGCTGGCTCTTCGGAGCGAAGAACGGCGTCGTCGCCGCCGGCCCGGCAGCAATCATCTCCTGGGGCATCGGCGCCGTAGCGATCGTGCTGCTGGCCCTCGTGCACGCCGAGCTCGGCGGCCTCTTCCCCGTCGCGGGTGGCACCGCTCGCTACCCGCACTACGCCTTCGGCGGCCTGGCCGGCATGTCCTTCGGCTGGTTCACCTGGCTCCAGGCGGCCACCGTGGCGCCGATCGAGGTCGAGGCCATGATCGGCTACGCCAAGGACATGCCCTGGGCCAGTGGGCTGCAGAACGCCAACGGCACCCTCACCACCAGCGGGTTCATCGTCGCGACCGCACTGATGGCGGTGTTCGTCGCGGTCAACTTCCTCGGCGTGAAGGCCCTGGCCCGGACCAACAACGTCGCCACCTGGCTGAAGATCTTCGTTCCTCTGTTCACGATCTTCCTCCTGGCGATCACCAGCTTCCACGGCTCCAACTTCACCTCGCACGGCTTCGCCCCGTTCGGCGCCAAGGGCGTGCTCGCCGCGATCAGCTCCAGCGGCATCATCTTCGCCCTGCTGGGCTTCGAGCAGGCCATCCAGATCGCCGGTGAGAGCCGCAACCCGAAGCGCGACATCCCCCGCGCGGTGCTCGGCTCGGTCGCCATCGGCACCCTGATCTACACCCTGCTCCAGGTGGTCTTCATCGGCGCGCTGCCGGTCAGCGCCTTCGCCAACGGCTGGGACAAGCTCGACTTCCCCGGCATCGACGGCCCCTTCGCCGGTCTGGCCACCCTGGTCGGCCTCGGCTGGCTGGCCTGGATCCTGAAGGTCGACGCGATCATCTCCCCCGGTGGCACCGGCCTGATCTACACCACCTCCACCTCGCGCATCTCCTACGGCCTGAGCCGCAACGGCTACGCGCCGCAGAAGTTCGAGCAGCTCGACAAGAACGGCGTGCCGTGGGCCGGCCTGATCCTGTCCTTCGTCACCGGCGTGGTCTGCTTCCTGCCCTTCCCGAGCTGGCAGGAGCTGGTCGGCTTCATCACCTCCGCCAGCGTGCTGATGTACGCCGGTGCCCCGCTGGCCTTCGGCGCGCTGCGCCGCCGCCTGCCGAACCGTGAGCGCTCCTACCGGCTGCCGCTCGGCGGTGTGATCTCGCCGGTCGCCTTCGTGGTCTCGAGCCTGATCATCTACTGGTCCGGCTGGCACATCCTGTCCCGCCTGGGCATCGCCATCGTGCTCGGCTACGTGCTGCTCGGCAGCTACGCGGCGTACGCGATCAAGAAGGGCCTGCCGAACGCGCCGCGGCTGAACTGGAAGTCCGCCCAGTGGCTGCCGGTCTACCTGCTGGGCCTCGGCCTGATCTCCTGGCAGGGCGGCTTCGGCGACGGCACCGGCCGGATCCCGATGTGGTGGGACATGGGCCTCGTGGCGGTGTTCGCCGTCGGCATCTACTACTGGGCGATCCGGGTCGCCCTGCCGGCCGAGGCGATCGAGCGCGAGGTCGCGGACGTCGATGTGGTCGACGCGGGCGGCCACTGATCACCGACAACCGATAGGACGGGCCCGCCGGTCGACACAACGACCGGCGGGCCCGTCCGCGTGCGTGCGTCAGAGATCCAGCACCGCCCGCAGCGCCGCCGCCACCTCGGCCTCCGGGTCGTCGACCGGGCCGGGCGAGCGCCAGGCGACGAAGCCGTCCGGGCGCACCAGCAGCGCGCCGTCCGGGCCGATGCCGTGCAGGGCGGCGAAGTCCGCGCCCGGCTCGGGGGCCAGGTCGTCCTCGGCGCCGTTGCCGATCCGGTAGGCGTCCAGCGGGACGGCCAGCCGGTCGGCCGCCCGCCGGGCGCCCCGCTGCCAGGCTGTTCCCGCGGGGCCGGTGAGCAGCACCATCGCCTGCTCGTACAGGTCCAGCGTGGACAGCCGGACGCCCGCGCGCAGCAGCCACTGGTGCGGGGCGCGGCTGCCCGGCTCGCCGGCGGACTCGAACGTCTCCGGGACGACCGCGCCGGACGGGTCCGTGCCGAGCACCGCGCCCTGCGGGTAGCGGTAGCCGAGCGCGACCGCCAGCACGCCCGCCTGACGGCCGACTCCCGGGACCACCGCGTAGCCGGGGTGGCTGTGCTCGGCGGAACGGGCCGAGGCGCGCTCGCTGGTCACCAGGGCGACCGGGCGGCGCTCCTGCCCGTACGTCTCCAGCAGGCCGGGCCCGGCCCAACCGCACAGCACGCCGGCGAGCTTCCAGGCCAGGTTGTGGGCGTCCTGGATGCCCGTGTTGGAGCCGAAGGCGCCGGTCGGGGACATCTCGTGGGCGGAGTCCCCGGCGAGGAACACCCGCCCCGCGCCGTAGCGCTCGGCCACCCGTTCGGCGGCGTGCCAGGGCGCCTTGCCGGTCACCTCGACGTCCAGCTCCGGCAGGCCGACGGCGGTGCGGATGTGCCCCTCGCAACGCTCGTCGGTGAAGGCCTCCAGCGGCTCGCCGTGCTCGGGGTGCCAGGGCGCGTGGAAGACCCACTCGCTCTGATTGTCCACCGGCAGCAGCGCGCCGTCCGCCTCCGGGTTGGTCAGGTAGCAGGCGATGAAGTGCCGGTCGCCGACCACCTCGGCCAGCCGCTTGGCCCGGAAGGTGATGCTGACGTTGTGGAACAGCTCGCCCTTGCCGGTCTGGCCGATGCCCAGCCGCTCGCGGACCGGGCTGCGCGGGCCGTCCGCCGCGACCAGGTACTCCGAACGCACCACCCGCTCCTCGCCGGTCTCCCGGCTGCGCAGCACCGAGGTGACGCCGTCCGCGTCCTGCTCGAACGAGACCAGCTCGGTGCCGAACCGGACGTCTCCGCCGAGCTCGCGGGCCGCCCGCAGCAGCACCGGCTCCAGGTCGTTCTGGCTGCACAGACACCAGGCGCTGGGGCTGAACCGGGCCAGCTTGCCGCCCGGGTCGATCTCCCGGAACAGCCACTCCTGCTCCACGCCGGTCAGTGAGGGCGCCTGGAGGATGCCGTGGTTGGGGGCCAGCACCGAGGCCGCCTCACGGATCGCCGGCTCGATCCCGGCCCCCCGGTACAGCTCCATCGTGCGGACGTTGTTGCCTCGCCCGCGCGGGTGATGCGAGGTGTCGGCGTGCTTCTCGACCAGCAGGTGCCTGACACCCAGCCGACCGAGGAACAGCGAGGCCGACAGCCCGACCAGGGAACCGCCCACGATCAGGACCGGCACCCGGTCGTCAACCTTCGGATTCATCAATTGCTCCGCCCTGTCAGGGGATTCCGCGGCCCGGCGACTGGGCTCGGTGCCGCCCTCGACGGGCCCGCTCAGCCGGGGCCCCGCTCTTCCATCCCCCGCCCGGGGCGGGCTGTGCCGCCCCTTCGCCCGGATGGCCCGCAAATCTCGCGCCGTACCCGGTCGGCCGCTCACGATCGACCTCAGGCCTGGCGCCGACTGCCCCGGGCCGCCCGCCACCGCAACTGCCTCCCCCAGGCCGGGAGGACTCCGGCAGACGCGGCCGTCACGGCCCGCCGCGTGCGGCCCAGAGCAGAAAGTGGATCATGACAACTCTGTCCGAACCGCAGCCGAAGCAGCACGAAGAGTTCGACACCCGGCTGAGGGTGGTGCTGATGCTGGAGATCCGGGACGGCGCCCAACAGCGCTTCCTCGACGTCTACGAGCAGCTGCGCCACCAGGTGGCCGCGGTGCCCGGCCATGTCAGCGACCAGCTGTGCCAGTCGATCAACGACCCCCGCCAGTGGCTGATCACCAGCGAGTGGAAGGACCAGGAGACCTTCCTGCAGTGGGTGGACAGCCCGGCCCACCGCAAGATGGTCCAACCGATGCACGGCTGCGTCAGCGACAGCTTCCGCTCGCTGCGGTACGCCGTCCTGCGCGAGACCTCGGCGGCCGGCTCCACCGGCACCCGGGCCCCGATGGAGGTCCCGCCCGGACTGCCGCGCAGCGCGCCCGCCGGGCACGTCGGCCCGCCGAAGGCCGACCCGGGCCCGGACGGCGTGATCCGCCACGCGCTGACCTTCACCGTCAAGCCCGGCAGCGAGTCCAAGGTGGCCCGGATCCTGGCCGGCTACGCCTCCCCCAAGGCCGAGGTGGACGAGCACACCCGACTGCGCCGCACCTCGCTGTTCATGCACGGCAACCGGGTGGTCCGGGCCGTCGAGGTGGTCGGCGACCTGGGCGACGCGCTGCGCCACGTGGCGATGCAGCCCGAGGTGCGGGCGGTCGAGGAGGAGATCAACCCGTACCTGGAGGAGGCCCGCCAGCTGGGCGACCCGATGGCCGCCCGCGCCTTCTTCGCCAAGGCGGCGCTGCCCGCCAAGCACCAGGCGATCGCCAGCTCCCCCGCCTCCGCGCGACTGCACCGGCACGCCGTGCTGTACCCGGTCCGCCCGGGCCGGGGGCAGGCCGTCGCCGAGCTGCTCTTCGACCACGACAACCTCGCCACCGCCGACCCGACCGGCCCGGTCGCGGCGGCCATCGTCTTCCAGCGCGAGGACACCGTGGTGCGCCTGGTCGACCTGCGGGTGCCGGCCGAGGCCGAGCCGGCCGCCGCCCTCGGCGTGGCGGGCGAGCAGGAGGCCGCCGAGCTCACCCGGCTGCTGGACCTAGGCCCGCGGAGCGACCTGCGCACCGTCGCCGGCCTGAGCGCGTTCCTCGCCGCCCGCGCCATGAGCCCGGTCACCGACCGCAGCTCGCAGGACAACTGACGCCAATCGACTCTTCCGGAGGAAAGCCATCATGACCACGCAGTACCCACGGATCGTCAACGTCGACGAGGCTCCGGAGAACCGCCGCCACGGTGCCGAACTGCGCACCATGCTCACCCCGACCAGCTGCGGGGCGACCAGCGGCTTCATGGGCCTGGCGATCGTCCAGCCCGGGGAGCGGATCGGCGAGCACTACCACCCGTACTCCGAGGAGTTCGTGTTCGTCGTCCACGGCGACCTGGAGGTGGACCTGGACGGGGAGACCCGGCGACTCGAGCCCGACCAGGGCCTGATGATCCCGATCAACATGCGGCACCGCTTCCGCAACGTCGGCGGCACCGAGGCCCGGATGGTCTTCCACCTCAGCCCGCTCGCCCCGCGCCCCGACCTCGGCCATGTGAGCACCGAGGAGACCGCCGCCTCCGACCCGCCGGAACACGCCAAGGTGACCTCGTGACACGGCGGGTCGCCGTCACGGGGATCGGTGTGGTCGCGCCCGGAGGGATCGGGATCCCCGCCTTCTGGGATCTCCTGACCGCCGGCCGCACCGCCACCCGGGGCATCACCCTGTTCGACCCGACCGGGTTCCGCTCCCGGATCGCCGCCGAGTGCGACTTCGACCCGGCGGCCCACGGACTGACCTCCGAGGACGTCCAACGGGCCGACCGCTACGTGCAGTTCGCAATGGTCGCGGCCGACGAGGCGATCGCCGACGCCGGCCTGGACCTGGCCGCCGAGAACCCGTGGCGGGTCGCCGTCTCGCTCGGCACCGCCGTCGGCGGCACCACCCGACTGGAGCACGACTACGCCCTGGTCAGCTCCGCCGGCGCACGCTGGGACGTGGACCACCGGCAGGCCGAGCCGCAGCTGCACCGGGCCTTCGCCCCCAGCACGCTCGCCTCCGCGGTGGCCGAGCGGGTCGGCGCGCACGGGCCGGTGCAGACCGTCTCCACCGGCTGCACCTCCGGCCTGGACGCGATCGGCTACGGCTTCCAGGCGGTCGAGGAGGGGCGCGCCGACATCTGCGTCGCCGGCGCCTCCGACTCCCCGATCTCCCCGATCACCGTCGCCTGCTTCGACGCCATCAAGGCCACCAGCGAGCGCAACGACGACCCGGAGCACGCCTCCCGCCCCTTCGACGCCCACCGGGACGGCTTCGTCCTCGGCGAGGGCGGCGCCGTCCTGGTGCTGGAGGAGCTGGAGCACGCCCGTCGCCGGGGCGCCCGGATCTACGGCGAGGTCGGCGGCTTCGCCACCTTCGGCAACGCGTACCACATGACCGGCCTCACCAAGGAGGGGCTGGAGATGTCCCGGGCGATCGACCACGCGCTCGACCACGCCCAGGTCAACCGCACCGACGTCGACTACGTCAACGCGCACGGCTCGGGCACCAAGCAGAACGACCGGCACGAGACCGCCGCGGTCAAGCGCTCGCTGGGCGGCCACGCCTTCGAGACGCCGATGAGCTCGATCAAGTCGATGGTCGGGCACTCGCTCGGCGCGATCGGCGCCATCGAGGTGGTCGCCTGCACCCTGGCGCTGGCCCACGGCGTGGTGCCGCCGACCGCCAACTACGAGACTCCGGACCCGGAGTGCGACCTCGACTACGTGCCGCGCACCGCGCGCGAGCTGCCGCTGAGCCACATCCTCTCGGTCGGCAGCGGATTCGGCGGATTCCAGTCCGCCGTCGTGCTCAACAGGACGGGGTGAGTTCCATGACGTCACGTCAGCAGGGCCGCCGGGCGGTGGTCACCGGCCTCGGCGTGGTGGCGCCGAACGGTGTCGGGGCCGACGCCTTCTGGAAGGCCACCAGGCAGGGCGTGAGCGTCCTCGACCGGATATCCCGCGAGGGCTGCACCGAGATGCCGCTCAAAATCGCGGGCGAGGTACGGGAGTTCGACCCCCAGTCGGCGATCGACAGCCGCTTCCTCGTGCAGACCGACCGGTTCACGCACTATGCGATGGCCGCTGCCGACCTGGCGGTGGCGGACGCCGGCTTCCGGCCCGACTCCGGCCAACCCTTCGCGGTCGGCGTGGTGACCGCGGCCGGCTCCGGCGGCGGCGAGTTCGGCCAGCGCGAGCTCCAGCAACTCTGGGGCCAGGGGCCGAAGTTCGTCGGACCGTACCAGTCCATCGCCTGGTTCTACGCGGCCAGCACCGGCCAGATCTCGATCCGCGGCGGCTACAAGGGCCCGTGCGGGGTGGTCGCCAGCGACGAGGCCGGTGGCCTGGACGCCCTCGCGCACGCCGCCCGCTCGATCAGGCGCGGCACCGACACGGTGGTGGTCGGCGCCGCCGAGGCCCCGCTGGCGCCGTACTCGGTGGTCTGCCAACTCGGCTACCCGGAACTGAGCCTGGCCGACCAACCCGACGCGGCCTACCTGCCGTTCACCGCGCAGGCCTGCGGCTTCGCCCCCGCCGAGGGCGGCGCGATGCTGCTGCTGGAGGACGAGCAGGCGGCCCGACGGCGCGGCGCCAACGTCCGGGCATACCTGGCCGGACACGGCGCCACCTTCACCGGGGCCTCCCGCTGGGAGGAGTCCCGGGAGGGGCTGGCCGCCGCGATCCGGATCGCACTGGACGAGGCCCGGACGGCGCCCGAGGAGGTCGACGTGGTCTTCGCCGACGCGCTCGGCGTCCCCGCCGCCGACCGGGCCGAGGCCCTCGCGCTGGCCGACGCACTCGGCTCGGCCGTCGAGAGCGTCCCGGTCACCGCACCCAAGTCCGGAACGGGGCGGGCCTACTGCGGTGCCCCGATGCTGGACGTGGCCGCCGCCGTACTGGCCATGGAGGACGGCGTCCTGCCGCCCACCCCCAATGTCACCAAGGTCTGCCACGACCTCGCCCTGGTGACCGACCACGCCCGCCCGGCCGAGCTGCGCACCGCGCTGGTGCTCAGCCGCGGGCTGATGGGCTCCAACTCCGCGCTGGTGCTCCGGCGCGGGAACCAGCCCTGATCCACTACACCTTTCGAAAGGACACCCCGTGAGCAACACCCTCAGCTATCCCGAGCTGGCCGCCCTGCTCCAGGCCCGGGCCGGCGTCACCGTCGACCCCGGCGACCTGCAACAACCGGGCGCACTGTTCGACGAGTTCGGCGTCGACTCGCTCGGACTGCTCGGAATCGTCGGCGAGTTGGAGAACCGGCACGGCCTCAAGGTCACCTCCGGTGCCGAATCCGCCAAGACCCCGGCCGAGTTCATGGAGCTGGTCAACACCTCCCTCGCCGTGAAGGCCGGTGCCTGAGATGCCCGGACACACCGACAACGAGATCGTCATCAACGCCCCGCTCGACCTGGTCTGGGAGATGACCAACGACCTGGAGAACTGGCCGGAGCTGTTCAGCGAGTACGCCTCGGTCGAGGTGCTGGAGCGCGAGGGCGACCGCGTGCAGTTCCGGCTCACCATGCACCCGGACGAGAACGGCATGGTGTGGAGCTGGGTCTCCGAGCGCACCACCGACAAGCCCTCGCTCGCGGTCAACGCCCGCAGGGTCGAACCCGGCCCGTTCGAGTTCATGGAGATCCGCTGGGAGTACGCGGAGGTCCCGGCCGGCACGAAGATGCGCTGGATCCAGGACTTCGCGATGAAGCCCACCGCCCCGGTCGACGACGAGGGCATGGTCAACCACATCAACAGGAACTCCCGGATCCAGATGCAGCTGATCCGCGAGAAGGTCGAGAAGCGGGCGGCCGAGCGATGAGCGGAACCCACCGCGCCCTGATCGTCGCCCGGATGAAGCCCGGGGCGGCCCCGGACATCGCCGAGGTGTTCGCCGACTCCGACCGGGGCGAACTGCCGCACCTGATCGGCGTCACCGGCCGCAGCCTCTTCCAGTTCGGCGACGTCTACCTGCACCTGATCGAGGCGGACCGCCCGCCGGGCCCCGCCGTCGCCAAGGTCCTCGGCCACCCGGAGTTCCGAGCCGTCAGCGACCGCCTGACCGCCTTCGTCCAGGCCTACGACCCGGCCACCTGGCGCGAGCCGAAGGACGCGATGGCGCGCGAGTTCTACCGCTGGGAGCGCTGACCTCCCGCTCCCCGCATGGGCCCGCCCCCGGCCGTACGCCGGGGGCGGGCCCATGTCCGTACCACCGCGCACCCGCACCGATTCACCCGGATCGCCGGGGCACGCGGGTGAACAAACCCGGGACTCCACTCGAAGGGCTCACTGTCCGTACCGGCGCCGCCACGCTCCGGTGGCAGGCCGCCTCGCGGTGGTTGACGGTAGATCAGGCACCACTGTCCGCGGGTCCCTTTGACCGGCACCGTGCCGGCGGTCGCGGACTCTTGCACCGGAAGGATCATCCTCATGCGTTCTGCACGCGCACTACTCGCCGGGGCGGCCGTCACCGCCGTCCTGACCGTCGGCACCCCCATGGCCTTCGCCGACGGCTTCTCCGACCAGGGCAAGAACCTCACCTGGCAGGAGAAGCAGTCCGACAAGGGCTCCAACGGCCAGGGCAACGAAGGCCGGGGCAACGAAGGCCGCGGGAACGAAGGCCGGGGCAACGAAGGCCGGGGCAACGAAGGCCGGGGCAACGAAGGCCGCGGGAACGAAGGCCGGGGCAACGAAGGCCGGGGCAACGAAGGCCGCGGGAACGAAGGCCGGGGCAACGAAGGCCGGGGCAACGAAGGCCGGGGCAACGAAGGCCGCGGGAC
>NZ_JBIRFA010000014.1:171234-226419 GCF_044327205.1 Kitasatospora sp. NPDC018058
GGAACGAAGGCCGCGGGAACGAAGGCCGCGGGAACGAAGGCCGGGGCAACGAAGGCCGCGGGAACGAAGGCCGGGGCGAGGAAGGCCGGGGCGAGGACCACAAGTCCCCGCACGGCGGCGTGCACACCGGCGGCGGCGGTACGGCGCTGTCCGGCGGCAGCCTGGCCTCCGGCGCTGTCCTGCTGCTCGGCGGCCTCGGGGCCGGCGCCGTCGCGCTGCGCCGCGGCCGCCGCTCGTCCGGCGCGGCCGCCGTCTGAGCCCGCCACTGCCGCCTCTGGGCGCCTCTCCCCGACCGGGGTGAGGCGCACGGGGGCGGCGAGCCGTTGCGGAACCGGCTCCAACGGTTCCGGCGGTTCAGCGCTTTCCGCGGTGCCAGCGGTTCCAGCGGAGGACTTCTAGCGGAGGACAGGAATGACGGGCGCTCCCGGCTCTGGAATGCCCCGGCTGCTGCGCGCGGGGATGGGCGCGGCAACGGTCGGGCTGCTGCTGCTCTACAACTCGATGGGCTCCCGGCCGAGCGGCGACTCGGTCGTCGGCCAGGCCGCTCCCCCGGCGGCCGTCGCACCCGCCGCCCCGGCTGCCGTCGCACCCGCCGTCCCGGGGCCGTCGGCATCCGCCGGCGCCACCGCGACGGCCTCCCGGGGGGCCGCACCGGGCGTGCCGGTGCTCAAGCCGTCCAAGCCGACCCGGCTGCGGATCCCGCAGATCGCGGTGGACGCACCGTTCACCGAGTTGACCCTCAACCCGGCCGGCCAGCTCAACGCCCCACCGCCGGACGAGAAGAACCTGGTCGGCTGGTACCGGGACGGCGTCACCCCGGGCGAGCGCGGCAGCGCGGTCGTCGCCGGGCACGTCGACACCACCAAGGGCCCGGCGGTGTTCCTGCTGCTGAGCATGCTGCGGCCGGGCAACAAGGTCGAGGTGAGCCGGGCGGACGGCATGGTCGCGGTGTTCACGGTCGACTCGGTGGAGACCTTCGCCAAAAAGGCCTTCCCGGACCAGAAGGTGTACGGGAAGACCCCGGACGCCCAGCTGCGGCTGATCACCTGTGGAGGCGCCTACGACAAGAAGCGGAAGGACTACATGGACAACGTGGTGGTCTTCGCCCACCTGGAGTCCTCGCACAAGGCCTGACCGACAACGCCAACGGCCGCTGCCACCCCGGAAGTCGGGGAGCAGCGGCCGTTCGGCGTGTCGGGTCAGCCGCGGACGACGGCCTCGAAGGCGTGCAGGTACGGGTTGACCGGGTGGACGGCGGTGACGTCCAGGCCGGCCCCTGCCATCAGGCCGACCATGCTCTCCTCGGAATGCTTGGCGCCGCCGACGTTGAGCATCAGCATCAGGTCCATCGCGGTGGTGAAACGCATCGACGGGCTGTTGTCGACCAGGTTCTCCACCACCACGACCCGGGCACCGGGGCGGGCCGCGGCGACCACGTTGGCGAGGGTGCGGCGGGTGCTCTCGTCGTCCCACTCCAGGATGTTCTTGATGATGTAGAGGTCGGCGTGGACCGGGATCTCCATCCGGCAGTCGCCGGGCACCAGGCGGGCGCGGGTGGAGAAGGAGCCGCCGTCCTGCAGCCGGGGGTCGGCGCCGGCCACCACCTTGGGCAGATCGAGCAGGGTGCCGTGCAGCGCCGGGTGCTTCTCCAGCAGGCTGGCCAGTACGTGGCCCTGGCCGCCGCCGATGTCGGCGACCGAGTCGATGCCGGTGAGGTCCAGGTACTCGGCGAAGTCCTGGGCGGACTGCCGGCTGGAGGTGGTCATCGCCTTGTCGAAGACCTTGGCCGAGTCGCCCGCGTCGCTGTGCAGGTAGTCGAAGAACTCCTTGCCGAACAGCTCGGGGAAGACGTTGCGGCCGGAGCGGACCGCCTCGTCCAGCTTCGGCCAGGCCTCCCAGGTCCACGGCTCGGTGCACCAGAGGGAGATGTAGCGCAGGGAGTTGGGGGCGTCCTCGCGCAGCAGGCGGGACATCTCGGTGTGCTCGAAACGGTCGTCGGACGTCTCGGCGAAGATCCCGTAGCAGGCGAGCGCGCGCAGCAGGCGGCGCAGCTGGCGGGGTTCGGTGTCGAGCTCGACCGCGAGTTCGGTGACGCCGGCCGGGGTGGCGCCGAGGACGTCCGCGACGCCGAGCCGGGCGGCCGCGCGGACGGCGGCGGCGCAGGCGGCGCCGAAGACGAGCTCGCGCAGGCGCATCTCGGCGTGGGAGACGGTGTTGGCGGGTGCAGTGGTCATGGGCGGTCCCTGTGGGTGTGTGGGGCTCGGGTCTGCGGGGGCTTCGGGTCTGCGGGGCTCAGCAGCGGCCGGACGGCTGGGAGACCGAGCAGGTGTTGCGGCTGTAGGCGTTGTCGGTGCCGGTGTCGCGGTCGGCGAGGTCGGCCGGGCCGTTGCCCCTCAGGTGGTTGTCGGCGATGGTCGCCCGGGTGTTGGGGATGCCGACGACGCTCTTGAAGAGGACGATGCCCCCGGAGAAGTCCGAGGTGCCGACGTTGTCGTGGACCTCGTTGTCGGTCACCCGGGTGTCCTCGGTGCCGGTGAGCACGATGCCGGCGCCCTGGACGGCACCCAGGCGCGGGCTGGCCGGGCAGAACTTGTTGTTGGCGACCACCCGGTTGTGCCGGACGTCCAGGTCCCCGGCGCGCGGCACGCCCTCGTCGCCGACCACGAAGACGCCCGCGCAGTTGCCGCTGATCTTGTTGCCCTCGACGGTCAGCACGCGCAGTCGGCGGACGGTGACGCCGACCCGGTTCCCGGTGAGCCGGTTGCCCGCGACGACGGTACCCCCGGTGTCGGGCGCGCCGCCCTCGCGGTAGGCGTAGTTGGCGAGGAAGACACCGGACTGGCCGTTGTCGGTCGAGCGGTTGCCGATGATGGTGGCCTTGGTGGACATCTCCTGGCTGATGCCCTGCTGGGCGTTGTCGTGGACGTAGGTGGCGCGGACGGTCAGGCCGGTGGTGCCGGCGGCGTCGATGCCGTTCTTGCGGAAGCCGGTGACGGCGAGGGCCTCGATCGTGACGTCGGACAGCGGGGCCTGCTCGGTGCCGACCACACAGACGCCGTGCCCGGCGGTGGCGCAGGCGTTCTCCGTACCGTCCCCGGGGGTGATCACGCTGTGGACGCCGGCGCCGCGCAGGGTGAGGCCGGGGGTGGCGATGCGGACGCTGCCGCGGTAGGTGCCGCGGAGCAGCTGGACGGTGTCGCCGGGCTTCGCGGCATCGACGGCCCGCTGAATCGATTCGCCCGGGTGAACGAGGTGCAGGGTGCCGCCGGCGGCGTGGGCCGCGGGGGCGGCGGCCAGCGTGACGAGGGCGGTGGTCAGAGCGGTGGCGGCGGCGGTGGCCGCGGCGAGGTGGTGGACCCGACGCGTGGGCATGAGTGGTGACCTGTCTTTCGGCGCGCTCGATGTGGCGGTGATCGGGGTGATCGGGGAGGTGGTCCGACGTGGTACGTCTGATGTGGCGTGTTCGGGTGGTGACGGTCGGTGGGTACGGCCGAGTCGACGGTATGGGCGCCCGGGTGACCCCGCCACCAGGGCTGGGCTGCGGGGCTGACGGGGCGTCGGCCGCCGGAGGGACGCCCCGGCGTGGCGTGCATGGCCGCCGGGACGTCGGGCCGCGCGCTGCCGGGGCGGACGGGCCGCGCACCGGCCCCGTCCGGGCCCGTGACATCCTCGGGGCATGAGCACCGCGTCCGTACCGCCCGTCGCCACCGTCCGCAACCCGATCGGCGCCCACGTTCCGGTCGCCGCCCGCGGCCTGGCCGGGACGGGCCTGGCGTACGCGCGGAAGGTCGGCGCGGAGACGGTGCAGGTGTTCGTGGCCAACCCGCGCGGCTGGGCCACTCCCCCGGGCAATCCGGCGCAGGACGAGGAGTTCCGGACCGCCTGTGCCGAGCAGGGCGTCCCGGCCTGGGTGCACGCGCCGTACCTGATCAACTTCGGATCGGACAATCCGACCACCCGTGAGCGCTCGGCGGACTCGCTACGGCACTCGCTGCACCGCGGCCACGCGATCGGCGCGCTGGGCGTCGTCCTGCACACCGGCTCGGCGGTCGGCACGGCGCCCGGCGGCGGGTCGCGCCGGGCCGAGGCGATGGCGCAGGTCCGGGCGGACGTCCGGCCACTGCTGGACGAGCTGGACACGCTCGGCGAGGACGCCCCCTGGCTGCTGCTGGAGCCCACCGCCGGGCAGGGCAGCTCGCTCTGCTCGCGGCTGGAGCAGCTGGCGGAGTACGTGGAGGCGCTGGACGGGCACCCCAAGGTGGGCGTCTGCCTGGACACCTGCCACGCCTTCGCGGCCGGGCACGACCTGGCGGCAACCGGCGGGGTGACGGCCGCGCTCGACGCGCTGGCCTCGGCCGCCGGTCCGGGCCGGCTGCGGCTGATCCACGCCAACGACTCGGAGGACGTGGTCGGCGCCCGCAAGGACCGGCACGCCAACATCGGCGCGGGGATGATCGGCGCGGAGCCGTTCCGGGAACTGTTCGAGCACCCTCAGACGGCTGGGGTGCCGCTGCTGGTGGAGACTCCTGACCGCAAACACGGCGGGGACGGCACGGGCCACGCGATGGACATCGCGGTGCTGAAGGAACTGCGCGAACGGGCGGCGGTCCGGGGCTGAAGCCGCCGGTCGGCCGGCCGGGCAGCGGTGAGCCCGGGGGCCGACGAACGGCCTCCGGGCTCGGCGTGCAGCGGATTCAGCAGTCGCAGTCGCTCTCGCTGTGCTCGTGGAGGTTGAACCAGTGGGCGTGCGGGCCGACCAGGCCGACGCCCGCGGAGCCAGCCTCCAGGCTCGCCGTGGACGACTGCATCGGTGCGTGGCCCCACGCCATCGCCGAGGTCGGCGCCGCCACGACGGCACCGGCCACGGCAGCGATCACGGCGAGCTTGCGGATGTTCCCACGAAGCGACATCTGATGTCCTTTTGGTTCGTCTCTGGTCCTCAACCCGAGCCCCCGAACGGTCAGTTCGACCGCCCGGCGGACCAGGCCGCGCCCCACCGGGGAGGCGCCGCGCCAAGGCTGGCACACGAACAGGCCGCCACGGGCGCGCGCCGCAACCGGGCTGGGGCATCCGGGTGACACATCTCCCCCGCGCGGCCGAACCACCGCATACCCGGTCGAACGGTCTCGCGAAGGGCGCCGGACGAGTGCCGGTCGGACCGGCGTTCGACCGCAAGTCTTGCGGTGCAACGGCGGGCTGCAAGAACAAATCCCATCGATTTGGTGCGAGGTGTCGCCTCATCCGAGCATGAACGGTCGCTCCACCGAGCGCGTGCAGGACCACGAAAGGCGCACCACCCTCATGCAGACCAGCCCCGCCGCACCCCGGCAGGCGACCCGACCGAGCGACCCGGAGACCCCGGACCAGGTCGATGCGAGACCCTCGAAGAACGGCCGCTTCGGGCTGCCGACCGCCACCGCCCTGGTGATGGGCAACATCATCGGCGGCGGCATCTTCATGATCCCGGCCGCCGTGGCACCGTTCGGAACGGTCAGCCTGCTCGCCTTCGTCGTCCTCACCGTGGGCGCGATCGCGCTGGCGCTGGTCTTCGGGCAGCTGGCCCGCCGCAACCCGCGCACCGGCGGGCCGTACGTCTACGCCCGTGAGGCCTTCGGGGACTTCGCCGGCTTCCTGTCGGCCTGGTCGTACTGGATCACCACCTGGGTCAGCAACGCCGCGCTCGCCGTGGCCGCCGTCGGCTACCTGGACGTGCTGGTGCCGATCAGCCACTCCACCGTGCTGAGCATCGCCGCCGCACTGGCCTTCCAGTGGCTGCCCGCGCTGGCCAACCTGGCTGGTACGAAGTACGTCGGCGCGGTCCAACTCGTCTCCACCGTGCTGAAGTTCATCCCGCTGGCGCTGGTCGCGGTGGGCGGGCTCTTCTTCTTCGACCCCAAGAACCTCGGGCCCTTCGACGCGAGCGGGCAGGGCTGGATGGGCGGCATGACGGCCGCTGCGGCGATCCTGCTGTTCAGCTACCTGGGTGTGGAGTCGGCCGCGATGAGCGCCGGTCAGGTCCGCGACCCGGAGCGCAACGTCGGCCGGGCCAGCGTGCTCGGCACCACCGGCGCGGCCGTGGTCTACCTGCTGGGCACCCTCGCGGTGTTCGGCACCGTCGCGCACGAGCAGCTGGTGCACTCCAGCGCGCCGTTCTCGGACGCCATGAACGGCATGTTCGGCGGCTCCTGGGGCGGCACGGCGATCGCCGTCGCGGCGCTGATCTCGATGACCGGCGCGCTCAACGGCTGGACTCTGCTGGCCGCCCAGGCGCCGTACGCGGCCGCCCAGGACGGCCTGTTCCCGGCCGCCTTCGGCAAGGAGAGGCGCGGCGTGCCGACCTTCGGCGTGATCGTCAGCGTGGCCCTGGCCTCGGTGCTGACCGTCGCCAACTTCGCCAGCGGCGCCAAGGGCGCGTTCGACATGCTGGTGCTGGTCACCACCTTCACCGCGGTCGTCCCGTACCTGCTCTCCACCGCCGCCCAGCTCTACTGGCTGGTCCGCGGCGCCACCGACAAGGTCGACGGCGCCCACCTGGTGCGCGACGCCGTCCTCGGCCTCGGAGCCTTCGCCTTCTCGCTCTGGCTGCTCGCCGGCGCCGGCTACGCCGCCGTCTACCAGGGCGTCCTCTTCCTCTTCGCCGGCATCCTCGTCTACGTCTGGCTCGCCGGCCGCCGCCGGAGCGTCAGTTCGGCGGGCGAGGCTTCCTGACCCGAACGGCTCGGCCGGGGGGCGGGGCGGTGGGACGGCGCATACGGTGCGGTGCCAGGGGGTCGATCGAGCGAAAGGCTGCAACTGGCATGGCCGGGAAATTCGAGCTGTACAGGGACTTCTGAACCGGGATTCATGCCCCTATTGGGAAGAACGCTCAAACAGGCCTTCTGACCTGGGAAAACGTATCTCGCCATTACGCGCTGGCACTCACCCCTCCTCGTCGCCTTGTGCACCCGATGTGCACCGCGAGCCACAACGCCTGACTGCCGGTCCGGTCCACGTACGGATCCTTGGGGCGCGCCTACTCCCGTCACAGAGAGTGGCGCGCCGCCCCAAGGCACTCTCTCCTGACGGTGCTGCCGCACCACTCGATCGGATCGTCGACCGGGGTGCGCAGCGTGGCTTCGCAGCTCGTAGGCACAAGAACCCCTGCGGCCTCACCAGACGGTCGGAGCTGCAGTCGTTGGTCGGCTCCTCGGCCTATGACCACCGGTTGCCGATCCTCGGATGGAGACTGAACGGGCGCTTCACCGGCTCGCCAAACTGACTCCACAGACGCTCACCCGACCGCAGCAGCGTCCACCCATATCGCCTGTGCGGTATCAGCTCCCCCACACCGAATTGTCCCATGATCCGGACCAGGAACGCGGCTTGGTCAAGCATGCGCCACTCGGTTCGGTGGGCCGAGCTGCGAAAGCCGTCCGCCTTCGCGCCGGCCTCACTCTGCTCGCGCCGCTGCCGAGCTTTCCAGAGAGCTGTACGTGCCTCGGCGTCCAACTCGGCGTCTGTTCGGGCTCGACCTACCGCCCGCCACGCTGCCACAACCCGCTCGCGGTGATGCGCAGGGCTCTCCTCTTCCACCGCCCGGGCTTCAGCTCGCGCTACGGCGTCCTTGGCACCTTGGAGCTTGCGGAGCACCGGCGATGGGCACAGGAATATCCCAAGCCGACCGTAACCGTCGAACTCGCAGTATGCGTAATCAGCGGCCTGGCGGATCTGCGCTTGCGGCGCTGCTGAGGCTGGAAGAGAAGCTGGCGACCAAGGGCTTGGCGCTGCCGGAGGACTTCGTCAGCTTCTGCACGTCCTCGAATCTGCAGGGCGCTTTGGACGAGGTGCCGGTGACCGGTTGCCGGAGCAGCCTCTCCGATCCGCTGCCCAGCCCCGTAGAGCTTCGAGTACGAGGCGCTCTCGGACCTCTACACGGAGCCGGAGAGCGACTTGGACGATGTCGCGGCCCAGAGGTCTGCGATCCTCTGGTGCGCGCCCTCCTTCGAGTACTTCGCCTACCGGTTCTGGCTCGAGAACCGCCTCTGGCGTGCCACCCATGGGGACGGCGAGGTGCCCCTCGACTCCGCGATGCGGGACTACCTGAATTACTACAAGGCCCAGTCGTCCGTCAGAGCCTGACGACACGACGAACGAGGAACCGAACCGCTGACAGGAGTTCACTTGACCGAGGTCTGGAGTCCCCAGCGGGTAGACGGCCCTTGTGCCGGCTCGGCCGTGGTACTCCCGCTTGTGGGGCAGTAGGTCTCGCCTACGCCAGTGCTTGAGCTGGCTGGCGCTAACGGGGTGTCCGTCGGCTGCGGCAAGGTGCATCAGTTCGCGGTCGGCGCCGCTCGGTGCGGTTCGGGGCATGTGGGAACGCTACAAAGCAGGCTCGCGCGTCTTTGCCGCCTCGCGTGAGGAGGTGGAACTTCCTCTGCTGTCGAGAATCGCCGCCGGCTGGCTGGCGAGTAATCGCGACCTGGCTTCTCGGCTGGGCTTTCCGCTGCTTGTTGGCGGCGATGTCAGGAGTACGACGGCCAGCATGTGACCCGATGCCCACAGCATGGCGTGGAATTCGCCGGCGGAACTGTCCGGATGGCTGTCGCCAGAGAGCGCAATCTGGCTATTCTGACTCGCACAGGGCCAGCGAGGCACCCACCTGCCAGGTCCCCGGAGACACCGCCTGCGGGGGTTCGCCTGCGGGGCTGGTCCCCATCTGGTCCCCTCAATCCAGGACTCCCTCGCTCCCTTTTGAACGCCTCGCCGCTGATTCTTGCCCGGTAATACCAGCTCAATACTCAGCGTGGGGAAAGTGACCGCCATCACCAGAAGGGCCAGGAGCTTTCGGCAAGCGCAGGGGCACCTGCTGAAGTGCAGGTGCCCCTCCCTGAGGATGCACGGCTGGATCCGAACCAGGCCGCGCGCCCCTGAACCAAGTCAAAGAGACGGACCGGCTGTGGCAACCGTCAGCGATAGATCCTCTCCGCTCGATCCCGGTCCCCCATCGCGTTGGCGATGAAAAGACCGAGGTCGAAGTCCTCGGCGTCGATGAACGGGGTCATGTCCTTCTCCAAGTCGGACCACTCCGACGGTGCCGGATAGCGCAGTTCAGCGAACTGACCGATCGCCAGGACGCATTCAGACTCGCATACCCAGTGTCGAACGGCAGTCGCGGCGTCAACCCGACACTCACGCTCTCCCACCCGTACATGGAGCCCGTCCGTGTCCCGGTAGAAAACCACGCCGGTTCCAGCCAGTTCACCGTAGTGCCCGTGGGTCGCTTGTCCGGGCCCGATGGCACGCTCGAGGCTCAGCTCCCCAGTCGCCGGCTCGAAGTCGGCGCCCAGCCCGAACGTGTCGAAGCTGGCGAGAAGCAGCACCACTACCTCTTTCCCAGACCGAGGTCCTGGCCGCCGGTCCGTGTCGCGCTGTCGATGATGTCCTGCCATGAGTTGCCGCGAGCCCGCAGCCAGTCGATACTCGGCCCCAGCTTGTCGCCGTATTTTGTCAGGTTGCGGGCGTAGGTCGCCTCGCGCTGTTCCTCCGGGGTCGCGTCCTTGTACTTCACCCCGAGGTCGCGGCGCGCCTGGTGCAGCGTGCGGGCGATCTCCTCGTCCGACGCGCCAGCCGCCCGCATCTGCCCGGCCTTGCCCGTTGTACAAGCCCAATAACCCACGGCCAGCAGGCAAGGCTCCCTGCTCCCGGCCGGCGGCCACCCCTTCGGGCGGTGAACTCGCGAAGGCCACTGCTGCGCGATCAAGCTGCTCTACCCACCGAACGTGCGCCGTGATCACCCTCGCGGCGTGTCGCCAGCGCGTGTCCCGGCCAGTCGATCTTGCCTGTGCTCCACGCCCCGCCCCGCGCGCTCTGCCGCCACAAATCCGGCGTCGAACAGCGGCAGTTCACCGTCAGAGAGCCGGACATCGGGACGGCGCGACCGGCGGGGTCAGAACGTGGTCGTCACGGTGGCGCCGGTGAGGGCGGTGGTGGCGTGGAGGGTGATGTAGTTCCAGCCCGCCGGGGGGTTGGTGATGGTGAGGGTGTGCGGGCCGTTGCCGGTGGCGGAGGCGGTGTTGGCGGTGCTGTCGGCCCAGGTGGTGGGACTGTAGTAGAGGTCGGCGGTTCCGGTGCCGGGGGTGGTCGTGATGGTGAGGTTCTTGGTTCCGGCGGGGATGTCGATGTAGAGGTAGCTGTTGTCCCGGGCGGCGGCGGTGAGGTTGGATCGGCTGCAGTTCTGAGCCAGGCGGCGGGTGTCGTCAGCGGTGCACTCGGCGGTTGAAGCACCGACCGCGACCGTCTGGTCGGCGGTTGCGGTGGCGCCGGCCTTGTCGGTGACGGTCAGCCGGACGTGGTAGCTGCCCGGCTTGGCGTAGGTCTTGGTCGGATTGGCGTCGGTGGAGGTGGTGCCGTCGCCGAAGTCCCACTTGTGGGCGGTGATCGCGGCGGAGTCTTCGGTGGTGTCGGTGAGCGCGACGTTCAGGCCGTTCGCCTTGGCGGTGAAGGTGGCGGTGAGCGGCTTGCCGGGGGCGTTGCACGCACCGGCGGCGCATTCCTTGAGCCACTTGGCCCAGTCGGCGTCGTAGCTGGTGCCGATGGAGTTGATCAGGCCGAGTGCGGCTTTGTAGTCACCGGATCGGTAGTGGCCGAGCAGGGTGTCGATGTCGGAGCGGTGGTTCTCCATCATGTAGCGCACCGCGAGGTAGCCCCAGGGGTAGATCCGGTCCGTGCCGCTGCTGTAGGTGTTGGCGAAGACGGTGCTGAGCGGGTAGCTGCCCTTGGCCGCATCGGCGACCGCCGCGGTGTCGGTCACGCCGCGGTAGCCGTAGGACTCGTACTCGGCGAAGCCCTCGATCCACCAGATGGTGCCAGGGGTGGCGGTTGTGGCGGCGAAGTCGCCGGCGGTGTCGAAGCGGCCGTCCAGGTAGTGGGTGTACTCGTGGTTGAGGTTCCAGATCTGGAAGTCGGGGCGCAGCCAGTCGGCTTCGTAGGCGACGAACCGGGCGTGGTTGTCGGGCTTGGAGGGGTCGCCTTCCTCGTAGATGCCACCGTTGTTGGTGTCGACGCCGAAGATGACGTTGGCGTAGGTCTGGTAGTCGCTGGTGGAGTGGAAGACGTCCACCTCCATGGCGCTGTTGTGGTCGTCGGGCAGCGGGCCGGGGTCCTTGGCGAGCTTGTGGAAGTAGGCGTTCTCGCCGGTGAGGCTGTCGCAGGTGCTGAGCAGCTGCTCCTTGGTGAGCGCCTGGGTCACGATGTGGATCGTGCCGCACTGGTAGTCGATGGTCAGCACGGCCTTCTTGAGCCGGTTGGGGAGGTCGCAGGTCCCGTAGTCGGAGCAGTTGTTCTGGTCGTTGTCGTTCGCCTGGGCGGCGATGCCGACCCAGAGGGGGGCGGTGGGGCCGGTCATCGAGGACTTGGCCAGCAGGTTCTTGATCATCGGGCGGACGGTGGGGGTCAGGGTGCGGTCCTGGAGGAACCGGGCCAGCTCGGTGCCGGCGTTGGACGCCAGGTAGCTCTGCGGTCCGCCCAGGAGGCCGAGGTTGTTGTTGGCGAAGGTCTCGAGGGTGGTGAGGATCGAAGGGTCGGCTTCGGTGGCGGTGGCGAAGTCGGGGTTCTGGTGGCCGCGGAAGAGGACGGTGTAGACGTTGTTGACCGCGGTCAGCATGTTGTACGAGTTGTTGTACGAGCTGTTGTAGCCCGTGAGCAGCTTCTTGAGGACGGGCAGGTAGCGGGCGTTCTGGCCGGCGCTGTCGATCAGGGTGACGGCTTCCGAGAGGACGGCGCCGTTGGCGTCGGTGGCGTCCAGGCTGTGGGCGTTGGCGTAGAAGGAGTCCAGGGCTGACCGGATCGCGGTCTGCAGAGCGCTGCCGTAGGTACCGACGTCGGATTTGTGGTTCCACTGCACGTAGTAGCCGGCCCGGAGGTAGAGCACGAGCTCCAGGACGTGGGTGCTGTTGTCCCCCGGATAGCTGCGGGAGGCGGCGGCCAAGGCGTCCGCCACCGTGGTCATCTGCGACTCCTGGAAGGCCAGGTGTGCGTCTGAACCGGTGACGTTGAACAGGCCGTTGATGCAGTCCGGGCCGGCGGACTGGATCGCCTGGATCAGGGCGCCGCCAGTGTTCGCGGTGAAGGCGCTGATGGAGCAGGCGGCGACACTCGCCTTCGGGCCGCCTGCCTCCCCGGTCGTCGCCTTCGACCTTGCCGCGGCGGACCTTGTCGGGCTGCCGTAGTTCTGGTGCTGTGCCTCGGTGTCGGAAGGCAGAGGTCGACGATCCTTGGGGCGCACCTGCTTCGCGTCGTCCTGGACGGCTTCGGTGGCCGACTGGGGTGCCAGACCTGCGCGGGGAGCGTCGGTCTTGGCTTCGGGGGACGGGCTGGTGAGCCCCGCGTGAGCGCTGCCCGGCCCGTTGGCGGCGATCCCGACCCCGGCGGTCAGCGCGAGGGCGGCGGCTATCAGGAGCTTGGGCAGCTTGTTGCGGGCGTGTGCGGCTTTCATGGGTTCTCCTGGTGTGGGGGCAGCACCGTGCGGCGCGGCCTAGTGGGGAGGCTGCGCAAATGAGGTGATGCTTCGTCACTTTTTCCGACGCGGCTGGCCCGTGTCGGTTGTGGGGCGCCGAGCCGATGGCTGGTCCTGGCCGATCGCAGGCTCGGCGATGAGTCGACTGACAGTCAGTTCGGGGACCGTTCGTGGCGGGACAGAGTGCCGACGATGACGCTCGCCGCTACCGAAGTGCCCACCGGTACAGGGCCGTTGTCGCGCCCGAGCACCACTCGTTTGCCGGTCATGTTCTCTCCTCGTCGACAGATGGGGGTGGTTTGCTGCCGACGTATGGGAGATCGGGCATGGAGCTGCGGATAACGGAAAGTGTGCGAGATCTTCAGGAAGGTGGACGCGAGTGCGCGGCACGAAGCGCTCGACCGCAGGTGGGAGGCAGTCTGGTGGAGTGTCAACTTCTGTGCCGTGAAGGCCGATCTGGCAGAATGCGGAGCGCAGCAGTGCCTGAATCCCCTGCCGTGCTCGGCGCGGGCCTGGCCGCCGGCGCGGACGTCACCGCTGTAGGGGTCGTAGCCAGCGTGCTCGGTGCCCGGTACGTGCCACCGTTCGAGGATCCGCTGGAGCACGGAATCGATGCGTCGACGACCCGAACGCCGACACCACACCCGACACCCAGCTCATCCTCAACACCTGCACAGAGCTGGACCATCGCACCTAACAGGTGACCGATCAGTCGAGGGGGTCCCGCCGGCCCTACCGGCCGGGCGGACCCCCGATCACTGGGCGTTCAGCCAATAGCTTCGAGACGACCTGCTGCTGCGGTTGCCGCCGAAGGAGGTCCGGCAACAACGGCCCTGACGCCGCACCAGGAGCGGCCGCACATCGAGCCGCGCGACGAAGGGCGCTGCGGCCGCCTTATCATCTCCCGATTCATCCGCCACTGGGGCAGCCGCAGGACCTGTCGGCGCGCACCGGTTCGTCCTTCTGGAGCGGTGGCCCGCGAGTGATGGCCCCTATTTGTCGTCAGTTGCCGCCGCGGCAGCGAAGGTTGCCGCTCCGGTCGGAATCATTTTCGCTCGCGGCAGCCCGGTCCTGGCGGCTGAAGATACGAGCCGGCGCCAGGCCGTTTCACGTGCGCGAGGGGCGTCGCCGGGCAAGACGGCGGGTCATGAGCATCGTCATCGGCCGGTAGACCATCGCCTCGGCGCTGGCGGTGGATCGCTCGAAGTCGCACACGCGGCGGCGACGCATCAGGTGGGCGAAGAACCGGGTAGCCGCCAACAGAAGGGACGAACCCCGACCCCGTCGTCAAGCGGACGGGGTCGGGTTCGCACCTGCGCCTACCTGAGCGCTTCACCGCCCGAGTCGCGGTAGGCGATCGTCTTCCTGATCAGGTTTCCGCCGTCGGTCTCGACCGTCGTCTGCTCCTGCTGCCCTGGGCCGAACAGCAGTCCGGCAATGTGCGCGTTCGCCACCCGGTCCATGTGCGCGAAGAACCAGTCGACCTTGTCGTCCTGGTAGTGGTTGAGGATATTGTTCTGCGCCATGTTGCCCACGGGGACCTGCCACAGGACCACCGGCTTGCCCACGGACTCGGCCATCGTCTTGTAGAACCCCAGCGCGGCGGCGGCCTTCTGGTCGGTCCAGAAGTTGTTGCGGCCGCCGTGGGCCGGCTGTGCGTACCAGCCGGCGTCGCGGTCCGACACGTCGGAGACCAGGAAGTCGGCGTTCTGTGCCCCGAGGCTCGCGTAGTCCTTGATGCATCCCTGGGTGTTGGTCTGCCAGTCCCAGCAGGTCAGGTGCATCCCCACGCCGGTGTTCGGCGCGTACTTGTGCGCCATCGCGATCAGGCAGTGCGAGAGGCCGGCGGCGCTGTTCTCCTGCGATCCGCAGTCCGTCGGATCTGCGGCCGTGACCTGCGCGGGAACCTGGTGCGGATTGCCGAGCGACCGGACATAGCCCCAGAAGTCGGGCTCGAGGTCGATCATTTCCTGCGAGTTGCCGATCTTCTGCAGGAAGAAGCGGTAGTCGTTCAGGTACCGGGTGAGCAGGTCGACCCTGTTGATGGCCTTGACCTCACCCGGACCGTCGCCCTCGCCCGCGAGATCACCGAGGTCGCGCAAGGAGTACCAGGTCCAGAGGAACTTCTGCGGGCGCGGGCCGCCCTTGTAAGCCGCCTTGGCCACCTGGGCGTCCCGCCAGGTCACGTAAGTGCCGGGCGCCGTGGTGCTGCCGTTCCAGCAGCCCCACCAGTTCGTCCACGCATCCTGGCATCGCGATGCCGAATAGTAGTCCGACGAGGGCGCGGGCTTGCTGTGCACATAGGCGTACTGCACGTCGAACGGTGCGGCGTTCGCCGAGGCGTCAGCCATCGAGCCGCCGATGAGCACGGTGCTGCTACCCATGAAACGTGTCGTCGAGCTGCCACCACCGGCTGTGGTCGACGACGGGCTCGTACCGCTCGGAGTCTGGCTCGTGGGATTGCCGCCGCCGGTCGCGGTGGGCGTACCCGCGCTGCCGCCGCTCCCGGCCGGGACGAGTTGCCACTGTTGATTGGCGCCGCCCCAGTCGTAGTACTGGACGACGTCGCCCCCCGCGGCCTTGGAGCCGTTGTGGACCTCGACGGCCATACGACTGAAGCGATTGATCAAACGCACGTAGCCGTCCGGCGACTTCGCCAGTTTGAACTGCTGGTTGGCGCCGTTCAGGTCGCTCCACTGCACGAGGGCGGAGCCGGCGGTCTTCGACCAGCCGTAGTCGTCCAGCACCTTGCCGGAGTTCCGGTTCTGCAACCGGTAATACCCGTCACCCGCGTCGATGAAGCGCCACTGCTGATTGGCCAAGCCGGAACGGTCCCACTGGTCCACCGCCGCACCGTCGTTCGTGGCGGCGGCGCGGCCGTCCAGCACCTCACCGCTGTTGCGGTTGACCAGGACGTACCATCCCTTCAGGTCGGTGGTGCCCGCTGAGGCCCCCTCGACCACAACGACGGAGCCGGCGACGACAGTCATGGCGACGGCCGCCCAGAAACCCCGACGCGCGTACCACCGACGCCCACGATGCTTCGGGCGACCACTGCGGCCGACAGCGCGGGACGCCACCGATGACGCGGATGGGCTGGGGACATGTCTGTGCTCTCGTTCAAGGGACATGTCTGCTCTCCTTCAGCCGTTACATCTGACCGGACCATCTGGCCGGACAACACCAAGTGGCCGGGGAAGGGGAAAAGGTTGCCGCGAAGATGCAGAAATCTTTCCGCCCTGGTGGCTTCCCGTTCGACGCGGAGCGCGGAACGGCGAAACGCCAGCGGTGGCGGACGCCTGATGGCTGGCACAGTCTCCGGCTACCTCACCGCAGGAAGTGCCTGCTGGAAGAGGGTCGGTCTGCTGGGAGCACGCTGGTTCGGAGAAGATCAGGCTCGCGCCTCGGGTGGTCTGGAGCCAGCGGGGAAAGCGATGGGCCCGGGAGGGCGGGTTGAGGCGGCGGATCCACTCCACCACCCGCACGGGATCCTCGTAGTCGGAGACCGGTGAGACCACGACCGTTTCCGCTGCCGCAGCGAAGACGCTCTCGGCGAGAAGCGTCTCCAGGCTCGCCAAGCATGCTTCGTACACGACCTCCGACCGCCCTCGAACTCCGAGCGGTCGAGGAGAGGGCCAGCAGGGCGCAGCCGCAGCATTGCGCGCTCAGGGCAAAGCCCGGCGGGTCGCGGACAGCCACCAGCCGCGCCCGGGTCTTCGGGGCTGCGAAGCCGAAAGCCGGCTGCCCGCGCGGGCCTTCTCGATGACGACGGGACGATGCCACGTCACCGAAAACCTCTTCACTCCACACTCCAAAAATTTTCTCTCCGATCCACGGCAACCTTCTGCACGTGGCGGCAACTGACGGGTAGCCGGGCCGAGACCAAGGCCCACTGCGCCAGAAGGACGTGCCGTTGCCAGCTCAGAAACGCTCTCATCGCCGCCGTCCGGCAACCCGCCGCGTGATCGCCATCGCCGGGGCCATCGCCGCGATGGGTGCCGCCATCCCGCTGGTCGCCATGGCCGCGCTACCGCAGCCTCGGCCGGACCGGGATCAAGGTCAGCCCCTACGCCCTCGGCGCGATGATGTTCGGCGCCCTCGGCAACCCCGACCACGAAGCCTGCGTCCGCATCATCCACCGGGCGCTCGACGCCGGCATCAATCTCGTCGACACCGCCGACCGGTACGCGCACGGTGAGTCGGAGGAGATCGTCGGCCGGGCGCTGAAGGGACGGCGGGCCGACGTCGTGCTCGCGACCAAGGCCCGGAGCCCGATGAGCGACGAGCCGAACCACCAGGGCGCGTCCCGGCGCTGGCTGGTGCGCGCACTGGAGGACTCGCTGCGCCGCCTCGACACCGACTACGTGGACATCTACCAGATCCACCGCCCGGACCCCGACACGGACATCGAGGAGACCCTCGCGGCCCTCACCGATCTGCAGCGGGCCGGCAAGATCCGCACCTTCGGCACGTCGGCCCTGCCGGCCTCCGACATCGTCCGGGCGCACTGGGTCGCCGAGCGGCGCGGGCTGGCCCGGCCGCGCACCGAGCAGCCGGTCTACTCGATCCTGAACCGGGGCATCGAGCGCGAGGTACTCCCGGTGGCGCAGGAGTTCGGCATGGGCACCCTGGTCTGGTCGCCCCTCGGCGGCGGCCTGCTGACGGGGCGGTACCGCAAGGGCCGGGAGGCCGCGACGCACCGGTCCAGGTACGGCTTCCGGCACCTCACGGACGACCGTCGGCTCGACGTGGTCGAGCAGCTCATCCCGCTGGCCGAGGAGGCCGGCCTGCCGCTCACGCACCTCGCGATGGGCTTCGTGCTCGCTCACCCGGGCGTGACGTCCGCCCTCCTCGGACCGCGGACCATGGAACACCTGGACGACCTGCTCGCGGGCGTCGACGTCACCCTCACCGACGACGTGCTGGACCGGATCGACGCGATCGTGCCGCCCGGCACCGACACCGGCACGCTCGACATGGCCTACCAGCCGCCGGCGCTCCAGCGCCCCGGACTGCGCCGCCAACCGAGCGGCGAGCGCGCGGCGGCATGACGTCGGCAGCGCCCACCGACCACCCGCACAGTGCCGCTGACCGTCCGGGTCGCTGCGGGCGGATCAAGGTCGACTGCCCATCTGCTACGGACGGGGTGAGATGGCGTCAGAGGCAGGCAGCAGAGCACTCCGTCGCGCTCGCCGTCGTCGGCAACAAGACCACCGGCCCCGAGGACGTCGTGGCCAACGCGCGAACCGGGCCCGGCGGCCGCGTCGTCCACGGGGACGGCGGCGTTGATCCGGGCATGGAGCTGGGAATCGCGGAGTCGGCCGTCACGATCAGGGCCTTGTCGGTGAACGGCAAGCGGATGTGGAAGGGGATCTACAGCCAGTCGCCCCGGCGCCCGCTGCCGGCCGACGACTGCACGGTGGACGGCAGGCCCTGGGGGCACGTGGTCGGCCTCGGGGCATCGGTACAGCGGTTGACGCCACGCTACTGATCTCAGAGGAGCTCAGCGGAAGTCGTCGGCGTGGTCGACGGCCCACTGGGCGTAGCTGTGCGCCGGCGTGCCGGTGATCTTTTCGGCGATGACGGAGGTCAGGGCCGGGACGCCGTCGGCAGCGGCCCGCTGACTCACGATCGCCTCGGCCACGACCGGATGCATTGTTCTGCCTATGTCCGCGCGAGCCTGCTCGTCGGAGACGTGTTCGACCCGGATGCGGCGGCCGAGGGCCTCGCCGATGTACTCGACCTGCCGTTGCAGGGTCAGGGACTCGGCTCCGTAGACGGTGTATGCCTGGTGCGAGTGACCCGGTTCGGTCAAGGCGGTCACCGCAAGCGCCGCGATGTCCTTCTCGTGCACCGGTGCCGAGTGTGCGAGCGGATAGGGAAGACGGACGACGTTGTCCGTGCGGATCGATTCAGCCCACCAAGTGCGGGTGTTGATCGCGAACGTGCCTGGCCTGACGAACGTCCAGTCCATGCCGGACCGTTGGATGGCCTGCTCGATCGTGCGGTTCAGGCGGGGGACCGGGTGGTCGGCGTCGTGGTTCACGACCGACACTGACGAGAGCAGAACCCCCTGCCGGATCCCCGCAGCTGTGGCCGCCGCAGCGACCTTCTCGACGTCGTAGGGCCTCTGGGGGTCGAGCATTCCGTACAGGAACATCTTGTCGGCGCCGTCGAGCGCCGCGGGCAGCGTCTCGGGGCGGTCCAGGTCGGCGGCGACGGCTTCCCAACCGGGCGTCGAGCCCGAGGCTGGGGTCCTGCTGACCGCTCTGACCTGTTCACCGGCGGCCAGCAGGCCATCGGCCACGTGACGAGCGACGTTACCGCGAGCGCCGAAGACAACTGCCACCATGATGGGGGCCTCCTATCGGGTGTGGACCTGTTGGTTGTGGACGTGAATGGCCGCACAGCGGTGATGCCGAGTGGGTGGGGTGTGAGGGTCTGCCGTTGTCGGCGCGAGCGCCGTGAGCGGGCCCTCCGGTCGCCGCTCAGGGCTGGAGGTTCTCCAGGTCCTCCAGGAGGCTGAGGTGCTTCGGCTCCCAGCCGAGGGTCTGCCGGGTGCGGGCGCTGGACGAGGGCTGGTCGTTCGCGAAGATCGGGCCGAGAGGGCCGTACGTCTGCGACGGCAGCGACTCGACCGGCAGGCCCAGCCGTCGGCCGATGACCGCGGCGATGTCACGCACCTGGTCTCCCTCGTCGGCCACGGCGTGCCAGGAGGTGCCGGCTTCCGCCTGTTCCAGCGCGATCCGGAAGAGGACTGCCGCGTCGAGCGCGTGCACGGCCGGCCAGCGCTGTGTGCCGTCGCCCGGGTAGCCGGACACTCCGGTCCGGCGTGCGATGTCGGTCAACAAGCCGGCGAACCCGCCCGTGCCCTGGTTGTGGACCGTGCGCGGCAGGCGTACGGCCGTGCTCCGGACCCCGCGCGAGGCCAGGCCCAGGACCGCCGTGACGGCGCGGCCACGACCACCGACCGGCCCGTCGGTCGGCAGCGGGTCGGCCTCGGTGGAGGCACGGCCCGGCACATGGGGCGTACCCGAGCAGGTGACCAAGGGCCGGTCGCTGCCGACGAGTTCCTCGCCGAGGGTCGCGAGGGCGGCACTCTCCTCGGCGACCGCCATGGCAACGGCGTCGGGGCTGCTGAAATCGTTGGCGAATGCCAGGTGGATCACCCCGTCGGCCTGAGCGGCGCCGGAGCGAAGGACGTCCGGATCGGCGAGAGCTCCCCGGAGAGGCTCGGCGCCGGCCGCCTCGGCGGCCAGCGCGGAGGCGTCGGAACGGGCGAGCGCGAGGACGCTGTGGCCATTGCCGAGCAGTTCGGCGACGACGGCGGAACCGATCAGACCGGTGCCACCCGTGACAAAGACGTGCATGGAGCTCTCCCTCAAGTGATGGGACTCTTATCCCATCACTCTAGCAGAGCGATGGGACAAGAGTCCCATCACGTAGGATGGGGCCATGGCACGATGGGAACCAGGCGCACGCGAACGCCTCGTGGTGGCTGCAGTCGACCTGTTCACCGAGCAGGGGTACGACGCCACGACGGTCGCGCAGATCGCCGAGCGCGCCGGGGTCACCAAAAGCACCTTCTTCCGGCACTTCCCTGACAAGCGAGAGCTGCTGGTGGCCGGACAGGAGACGCTGAGCCGGCTGCTGACCGAGGGGATCGCCGAGGCGCCCGATGACGCCAGCCCGCTCGAGGCGGTCGCTGCCGGTCTTGAGCGCGCGTCGAGCGCGATGGGTCCCATGAATCGCGAGCTCGCCCCGCGCCTGAAGGCTGCCGTCGCCGCCAGTGTCGAGCTTCAGGAGCGTGACGCCCTCAAGACCGTCAGCCTCGCGGCCGCGATGGCGACCGCCCTGGTCGCCCGCGGCCTGTCCGACCCGGCCGCGGCCCTAGCGAGCGAGCTGGGCGTCCTCGCCTTCAAGCGCGGGTTCGCCGAATGGTCCGAGGGCGACCGTGACGGCAAGGACGAGCTCACCGGGTACGTCCTGGCGGCCCTGGACGAGTTGCGTACGGTGAGTGCATCGCTGGGCTGAGCGGACAGATCGTCCCGCTCATCGGCTGGTTGCGCATCGACCCGTCGCCCGTCAGGCCCGCAGACGCACGCGGCTCCTTTTCAGCACAGCTGCTCGACCAGTCCGACGATGATGCGGCCAGGAACTGGGAGCGGACGTTGGCCGGGGTGGACCTCTTCCGCGTACGGCCGGCGGCGCGTCGTGGCACTGGCAGCCAGATGGGCGGCCCGTCCCGGCCGCCCTGCCCGGAGCCTGTCCACAGCTGCCAGGTAGGGCTACTGGAGCGGTGTCGCCGACCAGGCAAACCGCGCGGGCCCGGTCCGCACCGCGAACCGGGCCCGGCGGTGCTACGCGACGCGGGCGGCGCGCCTGGGCGTCCGGCGGCGGCCGGAGGAGCCCTGGTCGTCGCGGCCGGTGGCGGCTCGGGTGTCGCCGGTGGCGTAGGCGGGGCGGTCGCGGCGGCCGCGACTCGTGGACGGGCCGCGGCGCGGCCGCTCGACGACGGGGTCGGGGATCACGGTGGGGATGCCGGTGGGCACGCGGGCGCCGGTGATGCGGGTCAGGTCCTCGTCGCCGGCGCTGACCCTGGTGGTGACGGGGGTGATGCCGGCCGTTGTCATCAGGCGGGCCATCCCGCGGCGCTGGTTGGGCAGCACCAGCGTGACGACCGTGCCGGACTCGCCGGCCCGGGCCGTGCGGCCGCCCCGGTGGAGGTAGTCCTTGTGGTCGCCCGGCGGGTCCACGTTGACGACCAGGTCGAGCCCGTCGACGTGGATGCCCCGGGCGGCGACGTTGGTCGCGATCAACGCGGTCACCTGGCCGGTGCGGAACTGCTCCAGGGTGCGGGTGCGCTGCGGCTGGGACTTGTCGCCGTGCAGGGCCGCGGCCTTCACCCCGTTGGCGAGCAGGTCCGCCACCAGGCGGTCCGCGCCGTGCTTGGTGTCGATGAACATGATCACCCTGCCGTCGCGGGACGCGATGTGGGCGATCGTGGCGTTCTTGTCGAAGTTCTGCACGTGCAGCACGTGGTGCTCCATGGTGCTGACCGCTGCCGCGGACGGGTCCACCGAGTGGGTGACCGGGTCCTTGAGGAAGCGCCGCACCAGGCGGTCGACGTTGCGGTCCAGGGTGGCGGAGAACAGCATCGTCTGGCCGCCTTCGGCGACCTGGTCGAGGAGCTCGGTGACCTGCGGCAGGAAGCCCATGTCGGCCATCTGGTCGGCCTCGTCGAGCACCGTGATGCCGACCCGCTCCAGTCGGCAGTCGCCGCGCTGGATCAGGTCCTTGAGCCGGCCCGGGGTGGCCACCACGACCTCCGCCCCGCGGTTCAGCATCCATGCCTGGCGGCTCATCGACGTCCCGCCCACCACGGTCGCCATCCGCAGGTGCACGGCGCGGGCGTAGGGGGTGAGGGCCTCGGTGACCTGCTGCGCGAGCTCGCGGGTGGGGACCAGCACCACGGCCAGCGGGTAACGCGGCTCGGCCCGCTGCCCGGCGGTGCGTGCCAGCACGGCGAGGCCGAACGCGATGGTCTTGCCGGAGCCGGTCCGGCCCCGTCCGAGGAGGTCGCGGCCGGCCAGCGAGTTCGGCAGCGTTGCGGCCTGGATCGGGAACGGCGCGGTGACGCCCTGGCGGGTCAGCACCGACAGCAGCGCCTTGGGCATGTCCAGCTCGTCGAAGGACTCGACGGCCGGCAGTGCCGGGGTGGTGCTCACCGGCATCGCGAACTCGCCCCGCGTGGAGGGGCCCCGAGGGGCACTCCTGCCGGAGGGGTGTCGGCCTCCGGCGGGCCGGTCGCCGTAGAAGGAGCCGCCACCGGAGCGGGAGCCGGCCGCGGAGCGGAAGTCGGCGTTGTGGTACGAGGAGCGACTGGAGCGGGCCATGCGGAAGACCTTCCTCGGAGCGGCACGTCACGAGGAAGGCTCCGTGGCGCGGGGCGCCGAACGGAGACCGCGAGGGAACGGGCCAAAAGTGTGACGGGCGGAGCGTGGACGGTGGAACCGTGCGGCACGTCACCCACGGTCGGCGCTCGCCACGGAGGGCGGGAGCGAAGAACCTACAACCGTGAGCTGTCACGGCAGGGCGCCGATCCGGACGCGGCGCTGTGCGTCTCGCGTGGGAATGGCCACCGGTGGCGGAGCCAGGGGCCTGAACGGCCGGAGGGATGCGCCGTGGCGCGATGACCGAGGGGCCCGCACCGGGCACGTGTGCGCGGTGCGGGCCCCTCGCTGCCAGGCGGGTGCCATGGCAGAAGAACTACAGCGGGCGAATGTTCTCGGCCTGCGGGCCCTTCTGGCCCTGCGTGACGTCGAACTCGACCTTCTGGCCCTCGAGCAGCTCACGGAAGCCGTTGGCGTTGATGTTCGAGTAGTGGGCGAAGACGTCGGGGCCGCCACCCTCCTGCTCGATGAAGCCGAAGCCCTTCTCCGAGTTGAACCACTTCACAGTGCCATTAGCCATTAAAAATCTCCTTCAAGGGACTGTCCGTAGCACGCACAGCGCGGGCTTCGAGTCACCGCATGGAGCGCCCACCGGGGAAGAGCCGGGGAACAAAAAATGCGCCTGCAATACATCAGCAGGCGCACACAAAGTTCATGGGAACCACTACTGCAACTAACACGACTGTAGCAGGCCACGGCCCGCCGCGGCGGGAAGTTTCACCCCCGGTTCCACGGCAGCCTTCCCCAGAGGGTCGAGACCTGGTCGTCCCGCTGATCACGAAGGTCGCACGGCTGCCCGGCAGGACGAGGATCATCCTGCGGGGCGGCGTACGCGCTGCCCGCGCCGTACGGCAGCCCGGCACTGCCCTGCCGTGTGTCGCGGGCTTCATCCCCGGGCTGGTCGCGGTGTCGCCCCGGGGACGGGCCTCTGGAAGCACACGAAATCGACTCCGCTCGGGCGTCCTGCTCGGCGGCGGTGGTTCTCCTCGTCTGCCGGGTGCCGCCGGGTGTGCAGGGGATCGGGTGGTGCTACTCGGGGATCCAACCGCGGACTTCCGGGTAGGCGATGTCGGCGTCTTCGGCGGCGCGGCCGGTCTCCACCAGCCAGGCCCGCATGGCCTCGGTGACGTCGCCGTGGTGCTCGGCGACCCGCTGGGACCACTCGGCGGCGTCGAACCCGCCGGTGGCGGAGCCGTAGGTGCGCTCCTCGGTGCCGTCCGCGCGGGGGATGAACCCGCGGCGCAGGCCCGACGAGTCCTCGGCCGGAAGGGGGTGCGGCCACGGTGCTCGCAGTCGCCGCGCGGGGTCGGCCATATCCACAGCCAGCGCCTTCCGGACCGCGCCCGGCAGCACGCCAACGGAAGCCAGCAGGATCTTCTCGACAGTCGGCACAGTGCTCGCCCCTGCCCCAGCTGACCGGGTCCGGCTTCTACCGGACTGCGCGGTGTGCTGTCATCCCGTTCGAGTCAACTCCTTGCGGCCGTCGGCGGCCTGACGCTCGTACTCAGCCCGCGCCTGCTCCAGCAGTCCGCGCCACGACATCACGGTGGGGCGCCGACGCAACAGCGCACGGCGTTCCCGGTCCGTCATGCCGCCCCAGACGCCGTGTTCGATGCGATGGTCCAGCGCTTCCGCCAGGCACTCCGTCAACACCGGACACCCCGCGCATACCGCCTTGGCCCGGTTCTGCGCCGCCCCCTCGACGAACAGTGCGTCCGGATCCGCCGTACGGCATGATCCGTGCAGCATCCAGTCCGTGTTGCTCCCCACGCTGTCCCCTCCCCGAGGACCCGATCGGCACCGGCCGACTTTCGGCCGGGTCGTTGACCGGACGCGGACCGTCCGAGGCCGGAAGCCATCCATCACTCGATCGAGTGATTCTTCGGCCACTGAGCGTACTCCTCCCGCCGGGCACCGAGCTCACGCCACCGCCGCGCCAGCGGCAAGATCAGCTCGGGGATTCTCGGCGGCATGGAACCAGGGCTCCGTCCCTGGTTCACGACGGCCCGGGAACTTCAACAGGTCAACATCAGACTGTCCGACGGCACAGGAACGTATTTGGAGCGTCTGAGGATCTTGCGGGATTCGCTGGCCCCGACGGAGGACCGCGGCACCTATCTGTCTCCGTACGAGGATGACGTCCGACAGGACCACTTCGCGGTCAGCGGCCTTGATTGGCGCTTGACCTACGAGACGGCCTACAGTCACCAGATCCGAGCGGCTTTCCCGGCAGAGGATGGTGCGGTGGCACGGCTCCGCATCCTGGCTGCTGTCGAGCTGATGGGATGCCGGGTGCTGTCCGTCCGCACCAACGAAGGCGTGCCAATGTGGGAAGACTCGCTCTTCCCGGACTCGGTCATCTCCGGCGACAAGTGAGTGACCGCCCCGCCGACGTGGCAGAGTGGTGAACAGTCGGCTCGGCTGGACGGCTCCCGGCCAGGGTCACCGCGGTGACCCTGAGAACGATCAGTCCCGCTTGGCTTCGCGGCAGGCCGGCTGGCTGGACCGCCTGCGAGCTGACAAGGCGTTCGCTTCGGAAGGCCTGCGCCTCGTGCTGAGGTGATACTCCGCACCGCTGTGGCCGCCTGCCCCGCCGGCAGGCGGCCACCGGTACATCGAGAGGTTGGGCGAGCGGCGGCCGAGGGGCTCGGGCCGCTGTACGGGATGCGGGCACGGGCACCCCCGGTTCCGATGGGCCGGTCAGTTTGTCGGCGGGCGGAGCGCTACGACGTTGCCGGCGTCCGGGCTAGAGGGCGCTGGCCTGCCGGTTCGGTGGGTGAGGACGGCGGCGGCGAGAGTGAGCCGGGTGACCTGTTGGCGGAGTTCGAGGATCTCGGCGTGCTGGTCGGCGACGGTCTGCTTGAGCTTGACGACAGTCAGCCGCAGGCGCTTCTCGGACTCCGGGATCTGGGCGGTTCGCGCCGGCGTCGGGTTCGCACAGGGCGGTGTCGCGTTTGAAGGCGCAGATCAGCAGGGCGTCGGGGTTGTCGAACAAGACGATGCCCTCGCGGGCGAGGTAGGCGTGGGCTTTGGCGGCGAAGGTGCGGGGGACGATGCGGCCTTCGAAGCGGGGGACGTGGGCGGCTGCGGTGAGGGCCCGTCGGGTGGCGGGGCCGGAGATGCGTTCGCCGGCGGAGAGTTGGTCGCGCAGGCGGGCGGCGGTGCGGCGGCGGCGAGTGCGGTTTCGACGTCGAGGACGGTGTGGATGCCGCCGCGGCTGCGGGTGCCGTAGCGGGCGGAGGTGCGGGCGTCCAGGACCGTGCGCATGTGGCCGTACTGGATGGCGAGGGCGACCAGGCCGCCGGGCTGACGGGCGATGTGCCAGGCGAGGGTTCGGCGGAAGCGGCCGGCCTGAACGGGGCCGAGCGGGTCGTCGGGGATGTGCTGGCCGGGCAGTTGACGCGCTGCGGCCTCGCGGTTGGCCCAGGCCGCGAAGTCCTTGATCCGCGTGTTGAGGCCGCCGCTTTGCAGCGCCCCGGTGTCCTGACCGAACTGGTGGGCGGCGGCGAAGAGGAGTTCGCCTTCGGGCACCATCCGCTCCAGGACGCGGATGGCGTTGACGACCGGGGTGATGGCCACCCACGGAACCGAGCGGGCCTCGCCGGCCGAGACGTGGTGGCCGTGGGTGTCGGTGACGTTCTTGAAGTGACGGGCGCGGATCATGTGGCGGCCCACCGTGCCGTTCAGAGCGCTTTCGGGCTCGGGGCAGCCACCCGGAGCGCAGGTTCAGAACCTCCTGGGGCCGCATGCCGGTCAGGTAGAGAGGCAGACGACCGCGGCGGCGGTGCCGAGGTGGCGCATCAGTTCCGGCACCTCCTCGAAGTCCATGGCCGCACGCCACGGCCGGCCGTCGAGCGTCGCCCGGACGGGCAGGGACATCGGGCAGGGGCCAGGACGCCGTGCAACGAGGTCGACCAGGTGGTGCCGGTCGGAGAACTGGATGACCTGCCACCGGCTGGCGCCGGTGACCGCTCCGATGTAGGTCCTGGCCACGAGGGGCCGCCCTTTGGTCACTGCGGCCGCTGGCAGCGGATCGCCGCCGTGCATCAGCGGCAGCAGGAACGCCTCCAGCGCCGCCCAGGAGGCGGGGGTGCCTCTATTCGCGAGGGCGAGGTCGGCCAGACGGCGACGTTCGGCGGCAGTTCCCGCACCACCGCGCGGTGCAGGGCCGACAGCGACAGCACCGGCTCTGTATCGGGGTCGTCTGCCGCGCGGGCCGGCAGTTCGCGGTGGACAGCCGAGACGTTGCCTCCCCAGAACGCCAGCAGACGCCGGATCTCCGGGGTGACGGTCAGCCGTGCGCGGGGGCGCGGCGAGAGCCAGCCTTCCTTACGTGCTGTGGCGATCCAGTACCACACCGCCCGCATAGTCACCCCGAGAGACGAAGCAACCAGCCGCACATGAGCTGTGGTCAGCTCGCCCTGGCTGTCCAGGTCCATCAACCGGGCCACGGCAGCTTCCCGTTCACCCCGGGCCACTGCGGTAGGCCGATTCGGCACCGATCCGGGCAGATCCAGAGCCGCCACCCCCCACCTGTCGACGGCACGAGACCCGCGAACCCTCGGAGCCAGGGGTCTCCTTTCAGCGGCAGGCTGTCCTCCGTCTCCCGGTCTCATCCCAACACGCTGGGAGACAGCACCCGATCGAAGGGAAGCCTCGCAGGCGATGTTTCATCGGAGCCGAAAACACCGGCGGCCGGCCCTGGACCGGGCAACCACAAGGGCGGCTGCCCCACCCGAAGATGACCTCCCGCTGATCAGTCGGCCGGGGCGTCGGGGCAGTGCCCCGGCCCGGGGTACTGCCCCGACGTCGGCGGAAGGTGCCCAGGCCCTGTTCCCAGGGCATCTCGCGTGCGTGCCTGACTGGCCGCATGATTAAATGAATGAACGAGCATTTATTAATGATGGAGCGTGCGATGGCGGGACGTCCCCGTGGGGTAGACGATGCGGTGATCCTGCGTGCGGCTGCCGAGGTGATGGGCCGCGTGGGCCCTGCGGGGCTGACTCTTGCCGCGGTGGCGCGGGAGGTCGGCCTGGTGCCCGGGACCCTCATTCAGCGGTTCGGCTCCAAGGGCGGTCTGCTCGTGGCGCTCGCCCAGCAGTCCGCGAAGGCCGCGGACGCGCTGCCCGGGTGTGTGCGCGAGGAGCACGAAACGGCCCTCGACGCGTTGGCGGCACTGATCGTGCGGTGGCTGGCTTCCATGGACACGCCGGAACACTTCGCCAACCATCTGGCCTTCTTGTGCATGGACCTCACCGACCCGCAGCTCTACGAGCCCGCCCTGGCTGCCCACCAGGCCCAGCGCCGGGCGATCGAGACACTGCTGACGGAAGCCATCGCCGCGGGTCAGCTCCGCACCGGAACGGACGTCGCAGCGCTGGCCGGCTCCGTGCAGGCGATCACCGCTGGCGCGGGCCTGGTCTGGGCTCTGGAGCGCCGGGGCACCCTCGCCCAGCGACTGCGGCACGAACTCGACGCAGTGCTGTCCCCGCACCTGCTCCCCGGACACGACGACGACCTGGAGGAATCATGACGATCGGGAAGCGGCCGCTGGCCGGAAAAGTGGCCCTGGTCGCAGGCGGCACCCGCGGCGGCGGACGAGGCATCGCCGTCGAACTCGGCGCTGCCGGCGCCACGGTGTACGTCACCGGCCGCAGCAGCACTGGCGGGCGCTCCGATCTGGACCGCCCGGAGACCATCGAGGAGACCGCCGCGCAGGTCACCGCCGCCGGCGGCCTCGGCATCCCGGTCCGCACCGACCACAGCCGTCCCGACGAGGTCCGGTCCCTCGTCGACAAGATCGCGGCCGAGCAGGACGGACGGCTCGACATCCTGGTCAATTCCGTATGGGGCGCAGACCCGCTGACGGACTGGGAGCATCCGTTGTGGGAGCAGGACCTGGAGACCGGTCTTCGCCTGCTGCGTCAGGCGGTGGAGACCCACGTGATCACCAGCCACTTCGCGCTTCCGCTGATGGTCGCCCGCAAGAGCGGCCTGGTCGTGGAGGTCACCGACGGCAACACCGCCCGCTACCGCGGCTCGTTCTTCTACGACCTGGCGAAGTCGACGGTGATCCGTCTCGCCGTCGCGCAGGCCGCCGAGCTGAAGCCGCACGGCGTCGCGGCCGTGGCGATCACGCCCGGCTTCCTGCGCTCGGAGGCGGTGCTGGAGCATTTCGGCGTCACTGCGGCCAACTGGCGCGACGGCGCGGCCAAGGACCCCAACTTCGCCCACTCCGAGACCCCCGCCTACCTGGGACGGGCGGTCGTCGCACTGGCCGCCGACCCCGGCGTCATGGCCAAGACCGGACGGGCACTGGCCACCTGGGGCCTGTACCGCGAGTACGGCTTCACCGACACCGACGGCACCCGGCCGGACTTCGCCGCCCACTGGGCCAACAGCCTGGAAAACGAGCACGGGCCTCTCGGCGACCCGTTGTGACATCACGAGCGGACGATTCTCGCGGAAGAATCTTGATTCAGGCTGAGACCATCGCCCGCCGACCAACGCGAATGGGCCTTGCCTGCACGAGTCACACAGGCAAGACCCATCCGCGTGCTGGTCCATCCCACCACCGTTGGAGGAGTGAACGCCTGCGCCGAACCCACTGAAAACAACACGCCGATCATCAGGTGGTCGTGGGATTGATGGCCGGTGCCTGGCCGGGGGTGTGCTCGGGGTGGCTGGGGTGTCCGGGCGCGCCGGTGGGGCCGCAGCTTGGTGACCAGGCCGGCGCCGCCGGGGCGGGCTGCTCCTGGTCCTCGTCGGCGGCAGCGGTTTCGCCCCGCGAGGCGGAACCATCGCCGTCCTGGTCCTGGTCGTCGTCAGTCGAACCGGCGTCGTCGCCCCACAGGTCGATCCGCTCGACCAGCCGCCGGCTGACGCGCTCGGACTCGGTGAGGTCGGGCCAGCGGGCCTTGTCCCGGATGTCCTGCGCGGTGGCGAAGACGCGGGAGCTGTAGCCGGGCAGCCGTAGCGTCTGCTCCTTGAACGCGGCGACCGGGTCGCCGTTCTCGGTCTCCTCCAGGAAGGCGGTCAGCTTGCGGCGCAGCGCGTCGGCCAGGCTGAGCAGGTAGCGGCCGTCCTCGCCCCACGGGTCATCGGACGGGACGGCGGCCGCAGGTACAGCAGCAGCAGCGGGTGCGGCAAGGTCTGGTGCAGCGACCGGCTCGGGTGCACCAGCGGCGGGAGGTGCAGCAGCTTCGGCCGCTGCTGCTTCGCGGGCCTTGGCCTTGGCTCGGACAAGGGAGCAGCATGTGCAGCGCTGCACCGCGCTGCACGGGTAGCAGCGTGCAGCGCTGCACGGGTAGCAGCCGGTTGCAGCGCCATCCTCGTGCAGCGCTGCGACCGGCTGGCCGTTCTGCAGGGCGGCCGGCCCCGAGTGCGGATGCGACTGCGACATGGATCGCACAGGCCAGCCCTGACCTGCGGCGGGGAGTTCCTCCGGGGCGGAACTCACCAGGCGCCGGGGCGAAACTCACCAGGCGCCGGCGATCGTGGGGCCGCCGGTCGCAGTGCGCGGCCAGCTGCCGGACCCGCGTGCGAAAGCGACGCGGGATCGCAGTCGCGCCCCTTGACCTGCGACGGGGAGTTTGGCGGGGCGAAACTCCCCGGGCGCGGTGACGGCGAGCCTTCCCGGCCGGGCAGGATGGACACAGGCGGGGCGAGGAGAAGGCGATGCGTACCGGGGACGTCGTGGTCGGCGAGACCTACATCGCGAGCATCCCCCAGCGGCTCCCGGCGCTGGCGGCGGGAGCGGGCGCCGAGCAGTGGCGGGCGGACATGCAGCTGCACCTCGTGCGCGGGCGGCGCGTCACGGTGACGGTGACCGGCTTCGGCGAGGAGCCCGGCACGGTGGTGGTCAGCCGGGACGTCCCGGCCGGAAGGGTCGCGCTGCGCCTGACCGCCGAGCAGGCCGCCGGCCTCGATCTCGCCGAGGGCCAGGAGTACGAGATCACCGGCGTCGTCCGGGACGCGGACGGGAAGGCCATCGCGTTCCCCGGCACGGTCGTCCACACCATCCCGGCCCGCTGGCTGCGCCCACACGATGAGCGGCTGGAGCTGCACCCGGACACGGCCCCCTTCCATCGCGCGCTGGTGTGCCGAATCGCCGACGGGATGACGCCAGCGGAGATCGACCAGGCGGCGGACAAGGCGCTGGAGCAGCTCCACCACATCCGGGGCCTGGCGCTGGAGGACCCGAGCGTCGACCACTCGGTGCTCACCGCCGAGGCGGACCACCAGGAGTGGCTGCGGATCGCCGAGCAAGTGCGGGCAGCCGGACTGGCCGCCTACGACCCGCCGGCCGATCCGGACGCCGTGGAGCACCCACCGCTGATCCGCTTCCGGCGGACCTGACCCGGTGACCGCCCCGTGACCCGTCGCAGCGAAGTTTGACGGTTCTCAGCGAAGATTGACCACGCCGCTCCTAGGCTCCGGAGCCAGATCGGGGAGGAAGGTCGTCGAACGGAAGGCTGGGATAATCCGCCGGTGAACGACGTGAACGAGATCTCCCGCCAGACCCTGCTTCGCCGAGGCTTCGCCCTCGAGTACGCGACCCTGGGCTGGAACGTGATCGGCATCGTGGTGCTCGCGATTGCCGCGATCGGCGCCCGCTCGGTCGCGCTGGCCGGCTTCGGCCTGGACTCCCTGATCGAGATCGGCGCCTCCACCGTGGTGATCTGGGAGCTGTCCGGCACCGGCGAGGAGCGGCAGAAGCGGGCGCTGAAGCTGATCGGCATCGGCTTCGCGTTGCTCGGCCTCTACCTGCTCGCGCAGTCCACGATCGTCCTGGTCAGCGGCTTCCGTCCGCACCACTCGCCGCTCGGCATCGCCTGGACCGCTGTTACCGCCGCCGTGATGTTCGCCCTCGCCTTCGGCAAGGCCCGCACCGGCGCCGCCCTCGACAACCCCGTCCTCAAGACGGAGGGCCGGGTCACCCTGATCGACGGCCTGCTCGCCGCCGCCGTCCTGCTCGGCCTGGTCCTCAACAGCACCCTCGGCTGGTGGTGGGCCGACCCGGCGGCTGGCTACGTGCTGGTCTACTACGCCGCCCGCGAGGTCCGCGAGATCTTCTTCGGCGAGCACTGAGCACGCATCAGAGGACGGGCGGCCGTCAATCTTCTATGAGACAGACCGCTGCCAGTCAAACTCCGCTGAGACCGGTGAAACTTCGCTGCGACGGTGTCCCGTCTCAACGGAGTTTGACCGGTTGCTGACCTTCGATCAGGCCTCCGGCCAGAGGAGTTCCATTTCCTCGCCCGGCGGGATGAAGGTGTCGGCGCTGTGTCGTTCTCGACATAGCCGTACGTGTCGACTGTGGAGTAGGTGCGGGGGCTGTGACAGTGTGCACGGCCCCCGCACCGGGTGTGGGCGCCCCGTTCCCGCCCTCGTCGTCCGGATCTGCACATGGTGGTGAGCTGTGCAGTGTGCTCTGTCACCTGTACGCGATGCTGAGCTGCACTGTTGGTGGGGAGTCGAACCCCTGCGTTGCTCTTCACGCGCCAGGGCCGGATAAACCGCCGGCCGCGGTGTGTGCACGCCTCCATGACGACTACCTGCTTCCCACACCCAGCTTGTGGGGTCAGTCCTCGATCAGGTCGATCTCCCAGTTGGTGCGCTGGATCAAGGTGTCCACCTCGCGGATCTCCTTGGCCAGGACATCCGCCTGGGCGCGGAGCTCGGCGACCGGCAGCGCGGAGAGGATCCTGAGTTCGGACCGCAACTGCCGTACGGCTCCGCGCTGGTCGCGTCCGGAGGCGGCGTCGGCGGCTGCGGTGGTCACCGAGTGGCGCAGCCGAAGGACGTCCCGGCGGGCGAGGGCGTCGGTAAGAGTGCCGCCACCCTCGATGAGCACGGTGGAGTTGGTCCGGTTGATCTGACGGATCAGCCTCTCCAGCTCATCCAGCACCTCCCCGGCCTGGGCCAGGACCTCCGCCGCGTTCTCGGCCGGCTCCTCGCCCTCCTGGTAGCGGGCACTGCCGACGACGCGCGCCCGCAACTGCTCCACCTGCCGCACCGCCGCCGCGCGCTGCGCGAGCGCTTCAGCCAGTTTCACCGCGTCATCCACCTCCACCTGCCATTGACCGTCCGGCAAGTATGCATGTCAGTGGCTGACGGTGCGTTCGCGGGGTAGGGCCGGCCGGACTCACCCGGCGGGCGCCGAACGGGTTCATGAAACGACCTCACGGGCCCAATGAGAACCGGACAGTCCTACCCCTGGCGGTCGGACTTCGTCAGACAGAACCGCGCCGGTCAAACTTCGATGAGACTCGCCAAACTTCGGTGAGACGGGTCACCCGTGGTGAAGTCGGCCCGGGGCGCGGTTCCGGTCTTTCGACCGGCCCGTTTCCCCGGAGCCGCTTCCCGAACCGGGCATGCGACTTGGCACCGCACCCGGCTCTCCACAAGCCCCGAAGGGGTCTCGTGGTGGTTGTTCTCATCCCGTGATCGGCCAGGGAGTGGGGATGGCTGCTCCCCGGTAGCGGTAGCGCGTGGTGCCTACCGAGATGGGGTTGAACAGTTCCCTGTTCTCGCTGGCCCACCAAGATCCACGGCCGAAGTAGTGGCGGTAGATCTTCCTCAAGGCCGTCTTGGGGTGCTTCCGCCGCGCCCATCGCCAGACCGTGTGCCACAGGTAGTGGCGCAGGTAGGAGAAGGTCGCGAAGGACACCCCGGGCCTGAAGTAGGCGCACCAGCCCCGCAGCGCCGGGTTGAGCCGGAGCAACAGGGCGTCGAGCGGCTGGTTCGTACCGACCTCGCGGCACAGCGTCTTGACCTTGGCCATGATGGCCCGAAGGGCCTTCTTGGCGGGGTAGGTGTAGACGTAGTGCCGGTCGGCGCCTGGCTTTCGGTGGCGCTGGATGTGCCAGCCAAGGAAGTCCAGGCCCTGCTCGATGTGGGTGATCAGGGTCTTCTCCTGAGACAGGCGCAGGCCCATCGTGGCGAGGACCGCTGCGATCTCGTCGCGTAGCGTTTCGGCGTCCGCCCGGGTGCCGTGCACCAGCAGGCACCAGTCGTCCGCGTACCGGACCAGCCGGAAGTTGGGCAGACTGCGGCGTCGACGCCTCCGACGCTCGTAGACATCAGATCTGGGCCCTCCAGGAGTCTGGGCGATGAACTCGTCCAGGACCGAGAGAGCCACGTTGCTGAGCAACGGCGAGAGGATCGAACCCTGCGGAGTGCCGGTGTCGTTGTCCCGCAGCAGGCCGTCCTCACCGAGGATGCCCGCCTTGAGGAACGCCTTCATCAGAGCCAGGACGCGCTTGTCCCCGACTCGCGCCCGCACCCGGTCCATCAGGGCCGTGTGCGAGATCTCGTCGAAGCAGGCTTTGATGTCGCCTTCCACGATCCACTCGTACTTCTTGGACGTGAGATGGCGCACCTCGGCCACCGCGTCATGGGTCCGGCGGTTCGGGCGAAACCCGTAGGAACACGGGAGGAAATCCGCCTCGAAGATCGGCTCCAGCACCAGCTTCAAGGATGCCTGCACCACCCGGTCGGTGATCGTCGCGATCCCCAGGCGACGCAACTTGCCGCCCGCTTTGGGGATCATCCGCTCCCGCACCGGCAGGGGACGGAAACTACGGTCCTTGATCTGCGACCGCAGCATGCCGAGGAACTCCTCGACACCCGTTCCCAGCGCGATGGACGACGCCGTGCGTCCGTCCACCCCGGCCGTACGTGCACCCTTGTTTCTCCACACCCGATTCCAGGCCACCAGAAGGAAGCCCGGATCGGCAACGAGATTGAACAGGTCGTCGAACCTGCGATGAGGATCATCACGAGCCCAACGGTGCAGCTTGGTCTGGACATCCAGTACCCGCAGCTCAGCCCCGAACAGGGCTGACTCCAGATCGTCGGTGTTCACCGGCGATAACCTCCTGACCTTCCAGTACTTCAGCCACTGACTTGCTGACCCCCTTGGCCCTGTGACCGGCTTTCCCGGCCTCCTTGACGGGTCGCTACTCCCGCGACTACTACGGGGCCTCCGCCCCACCCACGGCCATCAGTCGGCAACGGACCTGCCCACCACCGCACTGGCTGTACGGCGGCTCGGGCGACCGCGGATGGTTCCCACGTTCACCACTCGATCGATTGGTCAGGGAGGTGCCCAGCTCTACTCCGGCAGCATCGCCACGCCTACGCCGCAGGCTTTCACCGTGGCCTCCCCACCGGAAGAGAAACCCGGCTTCGGAGTTGACCCAACCGCCCGAAGACGGCCGCGTCACGCACTGCACACCGGCCCGTATCCACCAGGTTTGAGCCGGCCACCTGCTTACGGAGCTTCAACCACTGGTTCGCTCTCACTACACCTTCTGACCTCGCTAGACGGACCCGCACCGTCCGGTAGTCCCGGCACGTCCCGCCGTTGTCGGGGCTGCTTGCCGCCCTCCCCGGCGTTCCCCGGATCAGGCTGCCCCCTGCTTCACCAAACCGCTGCGACGGTCCGGCGGAGAAGGTCTTTCACCTCCACTCGATCGTGTGGTACTTCGTGGCGCACTCCTCTGACAAGTGATCTTGACCGATTGGCAGGTGACTTTGACCGCCCGGCACTGGGGCGGAACACACCGTCTGTCAGGGCCTGATCGTCAGGACAGCGGACCGGCCAGCAGTTGGGCGGCCAGGTCGTGCAGTTCGGCACCAGCTTCTTCGTCAGCCCGCCGCTGTGCTCCTGTTGGTCCTCCGCGCGGTACAGCCATCCGCGGACCGGCCACAGCGGCGAGCCGGGGTCGTCGGCGGGGCACAGCTCAAAGCCGATCCGCTCGGCCGCCACCAACGGATCAAGGCGGCCATCCAGCAGGTCCCGCAGGCAGTAGCAGGCCAGCGCCCGGTCACGGCCCCCAACGGTGGTGGGCAGCCGCAGCACCGGCCAGAGTTCCTGCTCCACCTCGGCCAGCAGCCGGCGCGCCTCCAACACCTCCCCGCCTCCCGGCGTCATCTCGGCCCGCCCCGAGGCCCCGCCGAGTGGTCCGCTGGATCATGACCGACCCAGCCCGCCTCCGCGCCGACGACGCCCAGGAACTCAAGGAGATCCGGGCCTCCTGCCCGCACCTCGACGCCGCGGCCGGACACGTCCGTGACTTCGCCGCCATGTGTGCGACATCCCGCGAGTTCTCGTGAGCCCCGCTGAGTGACCGAGGCCGTGGCCAGGGGCTTCTTCCCCCTTCGAGTGCTCCGTCGGACTGTGACGTAACTTCGGGATTCCTGAAACGTTCTCAGCTCGTGCGACCGATCTGCGGTCCGGTCGAAGGCGAGGAGGCTCGGGTTGTCGGCGCTGGCAGTGGTGCGGGACCTGCGCGAGTACCGGGATCCGGTCTCTGCGGAGGAGCTGGAGCGGTTCGAGACCGACGTGCTGGCCGGCTTCGTGCTGGCACGGGCGTCGGCGGGGCTGGCGGACGGCACGATCCGCGGCGACGTCGGGCACCTGGAGCAGGTGCGAACCTGGTTCGGCCGTCATTGTGGGACATGGAGCCGGCTGACGCGGACGCGTACTTCGGGCGGGTGCTGCGGGGCTCGCCCAGCGGCACCCGTCTGGCCCGCGCGCAGGCGCTGAGCACGTACTTCCTGTTCCTGGAGCTGCGGCACAAGGTCGAGATCCACCGGATGACCGGGCGGGTCGTCGAGTGCCCGATCGACGAGATGAACCGCCCGCGCGGCGCCAAGGACGCCCAGCTGCGGATCCCGCCGACCGCTCCGGAGGTCGGCCGGCTGTTCACCGGCTGGGGCGGCGAGCTGGCGACCTGCGGCAAGTTCGGCCCGACCGCGAGGAACTACACCGCCGCGAAGCTGATGTCCCAGGTCGGGCTGCGGGTGAGCGAGGCATGCGGGCTCGACCTGGACGACATCAAGTGGCACCTGGGCCGGTTCGGCAAGCTCCATGTCCGCCTCGGCAAGGGCGCCCGCGGCTCCGGCCCGCGCGAGCGGATGGTGCCGCTGATCAACGGAGCGGACAGGACGCTTCGGTGGTTCATCGAGGATGTCTGGGGCCAGTTCGACGACGACCACACCCGCCCCGGCGCCTCGCTGTTCCCCTCCGAGCGCAAGAACACCGACGGATCCTCGCGCCGGGTCGGCGACGACGCCCTGCGGAACGGTCTGGCTGCCGCCGTCGCGGCTCATCTTCCCGGCTGGGCAGAGAAGTTGACGCCGCACGTCCTGCGGCACTTCTGCGCGTCCGAGCTCTACTCGGGCGGCCTGGACTTGGTCGCAATTCAGGATGTTTTGGGACATTCCTGGATTGCCACGACGATGCGGTACGTCCATGTCCAGCAGACCAGGGTGGAAGACGCCTGGGCCGCCGGGCAGCAACGGGCCGCGAAGCGGCTGGAAGGACTGATGGGATGAAGTGGAACCTGCGGCTGACCGCCGCGAACAAGGGCATCTGGAAGGCGTCCGAACTGCAGCGGAGCCTTGCCGAGCACGGCCTGGTGATCTCGGCCGGGAAGATGTCCGGCCTGTGGTCCGGCCAGCCGGTCTCCCTGAAGCTGGAGGATCTGGACGTCATCTGCGTCGTGCTCGGCTGCAAGATCGGCGACCTGCTGATCCCCGAGCCTGAGAAGGTCTCCCGCCCAGGCCAGGTCAACGAGACGGAGCGGATCGCTGTCGGCGCGGTGGCCTCCCCGCCTACGGTGGTCCCCAAGCGCAGGGATGGCCGGTCGCTGCCGCCGGAGTGACCAGGTGGCCCGCTTCCCGAAGGGGTACGTCAAGCCGACCGACTCCTGCGACAGCTGTCTGGCCTGGGGAAGCTTCAGCGGTCGCCGCTGTCCGACGTGCTACATGTTCGGGCGGAGCCACGACGAAGCCCCCTGCACCGGTTGCCATCGCGTCCAGCCGGCGAAGTGGGGCTACTGCCGACTGTGCTGGTGCCAGGCCCGCCTCAGCACCAAGACCACAGCCAGTCGGCCCATGAACGAGACGGACGTGAGGTCACGGCTCGGCGCTGTCCGGCACCACCAGATCTTCTTTGTCGGCATGCACTACCGCAGGCGGTCGGAGCCTCTTCCTCCACGGCCCCGAGGCCGGCGGGAAGCCCCGCCCAAGCCGCCGCCCCCGCCGGCCTGGCGCCCGGATCCCGGTTGGAGGCAGCTACCGCTCTTCGACCAGATCCCGCGCGACTACAGCCGCCTCGACCCGGCCGACGCTGATCTGGCCAGCCCCTGGCTGGCCTGGGCGAGATACCTGGCCCATCAGCTGGCCGAGGCCCGCGGCTGGGGACGCGACATCCGCTTCGCCGTCAACCGCGGCCTGGTCTTGGTGCTCACCGGCTACGTCGAAGGCGACGTCATCCGCCACGCGGAGATCTTCGCTCCACTGCGGGCCCTCGACCTGAGCGTCGGCCACATCGTCACCGTTGTGGAGGAGATGGACATCTTCGAGGACGACAGCGAGCCCTCCTCCGAACGCTGGCTGGCCGAGCGGCTGGAAGGTCTCGCACCCGACATCCGGTCAGAGGCCGAACGTTGGACCCGCGTCCTACACGAGGGCGGCCCGCGCAGCCTGCCGCGACGAGAGGGAACGGTCTGGCTCTACCTCAACGGGGTCCGCCCGGCCCTGCTGGAGTGGTCCAGTCGCTACGACCACTTGCGGGAGGTGACCCGCGACAACGTCCTCAGCCACCTCAAGGCACTGCACGGGCGCCACCGCCACAGCCAACTCGTCGCCCTGCGTTCGCTGTTCAGCTGGGCCAAGCGGCACGGGCTCATCTTCCGCAACCCCACCAGCCGGATCACGGTCGGTCAGTATGAGTACGCCGTGCTGCAGCCACTCGTCCCCGAACAGGTCGACCGTGCCGTCGCGGCGGCCACGACCCCAGCGACACGACTCATCCTCGCCTTCGCCGCGGTCCATGCCGCCCGCGTTGCCCAGATCGGCACGCTCATGCTCGACGACGTCGACATCGGCAACCGGCGCGTGACCATCGCCGGCCGCGTTCGCCCCCTCGACGACCTGACCCTGAAGCTGCTGCTGGACTGGCTGGAGCACCGACGCACCCGCTGGCCGAACACGGCGAACCTCCGCTACTGATCAACAACCAGACCGCGAACAGGACCACCCGGGCCAGCAACCACTGGATCAGCGCCGCGATGCGCGGACAGGCCGCAACGCTGGAGCGACTCCGCGTCGACCGACAGCTCGAAGAGGCCATGGTCCATGGCCCCGACCCGCTTCACCTCGCCGAGGTCTTCGGGCTCGACGAGAAGACCGCCACGCGTTACGCGGACTCGGCCCGGCGCCTCCTGGAAACCAGTGCCGAATCGTGGAAGGTCGTGACAGCATCGACGGATGATCAACGCTGAGGACCTGGTCGGCAGGCACGTCCTGAAGGTGACGACGTCCTGGCACCACTACCAGGAGACCGAGCCCTCCCTTCTGCACCTGTGGATGCACATGGACGGCCTCGGCCCCGTCCGGTTCCACACACCGGGCGACGGGTTGTCCCTGGAGATCGACCAGCCTCACGACCCCTACGACATGAACGAGTACGGCCACACCACGGTCGAGGACGACCTACCCGGCTTCCCCATGACCCAGTTCGTCGGCCAGCGGATCCGCTCCGTCCGGGAGATCCGCTACCAGCACCGCAACTACGACTTCGCCGTCGGCATCACCGTCCAGTTCCCCGGTGGCACCATCCGCATCCTCAACCTCGCGGACGAGATCGTCCTGGCCCATGACCAGCACCTGGGTCCGGTTGAGGAGCATCTCCACGAGGCGGCGACGCCCATGAGCGAGGACGCCTCGCCGTGAGTTGGCACGGAACTCGGGGGTCGACCCCGCAGAGCACAGCATCCGACCCGCGGGTTCCCGCTGAAGTGCCTTCAGTTTCCCTGAACCCACGGGGCTTCTGGGGGTTGAGGAACATCCATGCCGGATCGTGCGCTAAGAAGCGATTCCCAAACCGAAGGTAGGGTCACGTTTTCTCAGGTGAGGTGTGTGGCCGTCGCTCGGTAGGCATGCTCGTGCCGTCGTGTGGGTGCGGGGTGTGCTTGGAGGTGGCGGATGCCGTCGGTGCTGGGAGTGTTGGAGAGGCGCGAGCGGGTGGCGCTGGCCCGGGCGGAGGAGTTGCGGGCAGAGCTGGAGCGGGTTCAGGCCGCCGTGGTCGAGGCGGAGGAGGCCGTGCGGCGCGCGGTCATCGCGCGCGAGGAGACCGTCGCGGCCCTGGCCGAAGCGGCCGGGGAAGCCGGCGCGTCCAGTGCGGCGGTGGATGCGCCGGCTGTGGGGGTCGCCGGGCCTCGGGTCGAAGTCCCGCTGTGGCGCGAGGGGTCGGGGATCGAGGTGCTTCCACCCGACTGCGCGCGGATCGTGGCCCTGGTCCGGGAGGACGCCGCCGGTGGCGGGCAGGGGGTGCGGGCGCGGAAGATGCGCGAGCATCTGGGCTGGCCGGCGAGTGACGCGAAGGAGCAGGCCGCGCGGTTTCGGGCGAAGCGGCTGGTCGAGCGGGGCTGGTTGAGCGAGGGACGGCCGGGGCTGTTCAGGCCGCGGGCCGCTTGACGCGGCGGGGCGCCGGCTGGCCGGAGCGGGCCAGGCGGCGGGTGGCCGGGATGCTCGCGGCCCACCACGCCATTGCCTCGGCGCTGTCGATGCGGGTCTCGTAGTCGCGGGCGAGGCGCCTGGCTCGGATCAGGTGGGAGAAACTGCGCTCCACGACCCAGCGGCGCGGCAGCACCACGAACCCGGTGGCGTCGTCGCTGCGCTTGACGACGGTCAACGCGAGGGCCAGGGCGGCGTGGGCGAAGGGGACCAGCCAGCCGGTGTAGCCGCCGTCGGCCCAGACCAGGGCGATGCGGCGGTGTTCGGCGCGCAGTCGCTCCAGCAGGTCGCGGCCGGCGTCGTTGTCCTTGACCGAGGCGGCGGTGACCATCACGACCAGCAGCAGGCCCAGGGTGTCCACCGCGATGTGCCGCTTGCGGCCGTTGATCTTCTTCCCGGCGTCGTAGCCGCGGGTGGCCGCGCCGACGGTCGCGTCGGCCTTGACCGACTGCGAGTCGATGACCGCTGCGGTCGGTTCCTCCTTCTTCCCGGCCAGTTCGCGCAGCGTCTTGCGCAGTCGGCCGTAGAGCTCCTTGATGTAGTCGTTGTCGCGCCAGCGGCGGAAGAACCGGTAGACGGCCCGCCATTTGGGGAAGTCGGCGGGCAGGCTGGCCCAGCGCACGCCTTCTGCGACCAGGTAGCGCACCGCGTCGAGCAGTTGGCGGTGGCAGTAGCCCTCCGGGCGGCCCCCTCGTCCGTTCAGCCAGGCCGGGATCGGCAGCAGCGGCCGCACGATCGCCCACTCCGCGTCGGTGAGGTCGGAGCCGTAGCGGCGGGTCCGGTCCGGCTGGTCGGCGGCGTTGCCGAGCCGATGAGCGAGGCAGTCGCACGGCGACACGCCGAAGCTGGACGAAGGCGGGGCAATCACGCCACAGTGGGACACCAGGGCCTCCTGATGGTTCGTTGACTCGACATCACCGAACTGTGCAGGAGGCTCTTCTCCTATGCGCCGGCCGCGCAGTGATCACCCGAACGAGCCCAATGCGTGCGGAAGTTCGAGCGGCAGCCGTGCCCCTCGGTTTGGGAATCGCTTCTAAGTGTTCTGTCCCGTGAGGTTGGGGATGCGGCTTGCGGGTGGCTTGCCTGCGAGTGCGGTGTGTCCGCGGTGGTGATTGTAGGTGTGGAGCCAGTCGGGGCCGGTAGGGGCGGGTGCGCTTGTGCGCGATGCCTTCGGCTGCGAGGGCATCGCGCCAGACCCGTGAGCGGTAGCAGGAGCCGTTGTGGGTCAGCACGCGCTGGACGGTGATCCTGGCCTGGGCGAAGAACGTCTGGGCACGGGTCCAGAACGCGGTGGCGGTCTCCTTGCGCTCGTCGGCAAGGATCTCGCTGTAGGCCGGGCGGGAGTGGTCGTCGACGGCGTTGTGCAGGTAGCTGTAGCCCGCGCCCGAGCGGTTCTTCCGGCCGGCCGGACGGCCCAGCACCCGGTGGCCGCCGCCGTCGGGGGTGTTGCCGAGCTTCTTGATGTCGACATGGACCAACTCGCCCGGTGCGGCGCGTTCGTAGCGCCGCACTGGGCGTCCGGTGGCGCGGTCGAGGTGCGAGAGGCGGGCGAGCTTGTAGCGGGTGAGGACCCGGTGCACGGTGGCCGGGTTGAGGCGAAGCAGGTGGGCGATGCGGGCCGGGCCCCAGCGGCGGAGCACACGGACCTTGACGATCCGCCGCTCGGTGCGCATGGGCAGGCGCCGCGGACTGCGGTGGGGCCGGCTGGAGAGATCGCTCATGCCGGCCTCGCCGAGCGCGCGGTAGCGGTCCGCCCAGCGCTTGGCGGTGGTCGGCGAGACCTGGAAGCGCTCGGCGGCCCTGCGCAGAGGCCAGCCGTCCTCGACCACGCAGCGGGCCAGGCGTAGGCGTCCGGTCTCGGTCAGCGGTGCGTTACGGTGTGGCATGAGGGCCTTTCTGGTCGCCGGGTAGATGTCGCAATCCACGCCGAGCCAGAAGGCCCTCACTCATTTCAAGATCACCACGCCGTGAACCGTGTCACCAACCTCCATGGTCAATACACCTAGTAGGCGCCGGTCAGCGCCCCGGGAGCGCGGCGCCGACCCGGCCGCCGCGCTCGCGCGGGGGCCGGAGGTGTGCCCCGTGCCCGACAGGGGCGATCAACCGACCGTTGGCGGCCTCTGCTCAGGTGCGGTCGGAGCCCAGCGGCTTTCCGCCACGATCGCGGTGACCACCCCGACCACGGCAACCGCCGCGAGCACTCCGAGCTCAGCCATGGCCTCATCCCTGGAATACGGGCTCCACAGCGCGTGGATGGCCACAATCAGCGAGACCAGGCCGATCGGGGCACCGGCAAGTGCCGCGGCCGCAGGGGCGTATCGGCCGCGCCGCAGGACTGGCACAGCCACCAGGAGCAGCACCAGCTCGCAGACCGGGAAGGCGGGAGGGAGCGCACCGTCGAGCATGCTCAGGGATCGGAAGAGGCCATACATGACCGTGTGGCCCCACATCACACCGCCGACCAGCACCCCCGCGACTGCGGCCAGACCGCGTCGCCAGGTGGCCGGGCCCAGCAGGTCCGGCGGGGCGGCGAGCAGGATCAGAACCCACAGCGCCTGGGGGCCGACCTGGATGACCAGGCCGACCAGGCTCCTGATCCACACCGTGTGGTGGTGCGCCATGAAGTCGAGATTCTCGACAAGCCAGGTCACGACCGCGAGCAGCACGGCGACCGGTCCGAGCAGCCGCGCGACCGTCCACCGCCCGAACACGGCGGCGCCCGCCACGGCCAGGAACAACGCCTCGCTGCCCCGGCCGATCCAGTACGCGTAATAGAACGGCGGGGCGGACGGAACCCACAGAGCCGCGTCCCCGTGGCGCAGCCAGTCGCGCGCCAGCGTGTAGAGGTCCATCAGGGAGATGCCCGCCGCCGCGGCGGCCGCGAACGGCGCGGCCATCGCCGCCAGCCGTGCGAAGGTGCCGCCGGACCTCAAGCCCAGACGAGCGCGCACGCCGTGCCCCGCCAGGTCGAACAGCTCACGCGCGACGGCCCAACGGCCCGCGCCGGCCGTGATGCCGGCGAACACTGCCGCGATCTCCTCGCCCCACTCACGCCGGTACTTGGCCGGGTACAGGCGCAGGGTCCCCCTCAGAACGCGGTCGCTCATGATGCGAAGGCCCCCTTCAGCCACGGACGGACGGCAGACAGCCGGCGATCGGCCTCGGCGGCGACGGCGCGGAGGCGTTCCGCCTCGGCCCTGAGCACCTCGCGGCCGGAGTCGCTGAGGGCGTAGGTGCGACGGGCCCGGCCGTCGACGATCTCCTCGCTCTCAACCCGGATCAGGCCCTGGCCGAGCAACCGTTCCAGCGCGCCGTAGAGAGTCCCGGTACGCATCTTCACCCGGCCGTCGGAGATCGCGGCGATCTCCTGGATGAGGGCATAGCCGTGCCTGGGGGCATCGGCCAGCGCGGTCAGCAGAAGCAACGTGGGCTCCTGCAGGGAGCGTTCTGTCATGCGCCTATATATATCTCCTACCGGCATATGCTGTCCTGCGAATCATCGGAGGACAGCAGAATGTGCGTCATGACCACTGCCCTGCCGGACGGTTGGAACAACCTGCCGCGCCGAGAGCTACCGGCGATCCCGATCCGTACGGCCGTGACCTGCGGGAACACTGGGTCGAGCCGCAGCGGCGGTACCGCACGACGGCGGATCCGCGACCAGATCGAGCAGCGCATCCGCGGCCTGCTCGCCGACCTCGCTATCGAGCCCGCCACATGACCACCACCCAGGTGGCCATCACGGCGACAGTGGCCGGCTGCTCGGCTGGGCCCCGGTCGTGCGCGGGCTGACCCGACATCACCTACCAGCCCCGACCGCCGACGCGTCCGGGCTCCGGCAGCCGGCCATCCGCCACCAGCTCAAACCGGGCGCTTCCATGGCGGGCAGGACTTCTCGTGCAGCGGCCGCACCTCCTCAGACCGGCCGCGTCCGGCACCTGATCGAGGACTGGGCGGGTTACGGCCGGAGCACCGTCAGGGCGAAGCGGCCGCCGCGGTCGGCCGCGTGGGTGACGGCCTGGCTGGCGTCGTCCAGGGCGAACTCGGTGATCTCGAAGGCGCCCAGGCCCAGGAGTCCGGCGTTGGCCATGTCGATGAGGCGGGTGACCGCCGGGCGCGGGCACAGCCACTGGCCGCGGATGGTGATGTTGTTGCGCATGATCCACGGGTAGGGCAGGGCGAGGTCGTCGCCGCCGAGCGTGCCGACCCCGCCCATCAGCACCACGCGGCCGTACTCGCGCACGGTCATGGCGGCCGTCCGTACCGGGGTCGCGCCCACGGACGGCGGGAGCATGTCGAGCACCAGGTCGATCGGCCCCTGTGCCGCCTGCTTCATGCGCTCGCGATCGCCGTCCTCGTCGCCCGACAGCCGCACCGTCCGCAGCCGCGGACCGAAGCGACGCTCGAGCTCCTCCAGCATCGCCTCGTTGCGTCCCGGGGCGATGACGCGGCCGGCGCCCATCGCGAGGGCGACGGCGACGGCCGCGCTACCGAAATTCCCGGTCGCACCGCTGACCAGGACCGTCTCGCCCGCCCGCAGATCGCCCGCGACCAGCCCGCCGTACGGCACCAGGCACAGGGTGAGCGCGCTCCAGCGCCCCGCCTGCGCCTGGCTGATCGGCCCGATCGGGAAGGCGTTCTCGGTGGGGATCAGCAGCTGCTCGGCGAAGGAGCCCTGGCCGAAGTGGCGGTGCAGCCGCAAGCCCCCATCACCTCGGGCAGCCAGGCCCTGCAAGGTGATGTCGGGAGTGTGCGCGTCATCGCGCGAGCGCACCGACGGGTCGCACAGCACCCAGTCCCCCACCGCGAGCCGGGTGGCGTCCGGCCCGACAGCGCGCACCCGGCCCACCGCCCCGGCGCCGGGTATCGCCGGCACAGGCAGCAGGTAGGGGCGCTCGCCACTGAAGACCTCGTCCATGTACGGCAGCACCGGCGCCGCCGCGACGTCGACGATCACCTCTCCGGTACCCAGAGCCGGGTCCGCCACCTCCTCCACCGACAGGGGCTGCCCGAAATCCTTCAGAACCGCAGCTTTCACGGTCATTCCCTTCCGTCGCACCGGCCGCATCAGTCCGGCCGCATCGCTCGATGCGGCCATCGTGCGCGGACCGTGGACCCGTAACCAGGCCTCGTATCATCCTGGGATTGGCTGGTACCACCACCGCAGCAAAGGACGACGATCATGTCGAAGGCGAGCCGCAGCGGCCTCGGCGACTTCCTGCGGTCACGGCGGGAGCGGCTGACACCAGAGGCCGTCGGCCTCCCCCCGGGCCGCCGACGACGCACCCCCGGCCTCAGGCGCGAGGAGGTCGCCGAACTCGCCGGGATCGGCATCGACTGGTACATCCGGCTGGAACAGGGACGAACGGTGCGCCCCTCACCCGCCACGGTCGAGGCACTGGCCGGCGCCCTACGCCTGGACGACACCGAACGCGCGCATCTGCGTGCCATGGCACGCCAGCCAGAACCGCGCCCCTTCGACCGCGAGCACGTCCCGGACGCCACCCGGCGCCTCGTCGAGAATCTGAGCGAGCCCGCCTACGTGACAGGCCGCCGACGGGACCTGCTGGCCTGGAACACCGCCGCCACCGAACTGTTCACCGACTTCGGCCGCCTCCCCGACGAGGACCGCAACGTCCTCGTGTATCTCCTGCTCGCCCCCCAAGCCCGCCAACTGTTCGGACCAGGCTGGACGGAGCACGCCAAACACGCAGTGGCCCAGTTCCGCACCACCTACGACCAGTGGGCCCACGACCCCGGGTTCAACGACCTGGTGAAACGCCTCCTCGACAACTGCCCCCAGTTCGCCGAGTGGTGGAACCAGCACGACGTGATCGGCAGCGGCGCCGGCTGCAAAACCCTCCACCACCCGACAATGGGCCGGCAGTCGTACCACTACGCCACGTTCCAGGCCAACGAGGACCCCGCCCTGAAACTGGCGATCTACACCCTGACACGACAACGAGGCCACAGCCCGACCACCACCGAGCCCGAAAACCACCGGCAGCACCGCCCCTGACCACCACCAGTGGACAGAGGCCGATGCCTCGCGCCGGAGTCCCAGCGGCGGCCACCGTCGTTACGCCGACGGCCCCGCCCTCTCGCGTACACGCGTAGGCACAGGGCCCCGCCGTCGGCGAGGTCGATGCCCCACGTCGCCTCGTCACCCAAGCCCAGGACATCTGAGAGGAGCTGGAGGAGCTCTGGCTCGTCGTTGGCGACTCGTCGCGACAGCAGCCTGCGGCCGTCCTCGTCGATCACCACGCAATGGTGATGGGTCTTGCCTGTGTCAATACCGGCCCAGACAGCGGCCACTTGGTTCCTCCGTGCGTCGGGCTGTGCGGACGTACCACGGACGACCTCGCTGTCAATTCCCTCCGGAGCGATCGTGCGCAATTCCTAATTGGCAGCCGAGTTGTCGTCGACGGGTGAAACGGGTTCAGGCACGGATTCCGTGAAGGCGATCGTGCTTCCGTGCGCCCGTGACGCTCCGTCATGCCTGGGTGGATGCTGACCGCGTGTGAGGAGATCTTCTTTCTGCTTCCGCATCTCGCGGAAATGCGGGTTGCGTGCATGGAGGTGCGGGACGGCCGCGTGGTGATCGAAGCGTCGACGCCGGAGGACGTGCTCGTGCCGTGTCCCGGCTGCGGGGCGCCGTCCGGCCGGGTGCACAGCCGGTACGGTCGGCGCCTGGCGGACGCGCCGTGCGGCGGGCGGGGTGTAGTCATCGACCTGTCGGTCCGCCGGCTGTTCTGCGACAACCGCGAGTGCCGCCGGGTGACCTTCGCCGAACAGATAGACGGGCTGACCAGCCGCTACGGCCGCCGAACGCCTGTCCTGCAGCGGATGCTCGCCGCGTTGGGGGTCGTCCTGGCGGCGCGCGCCGTGGTCCGCCTGGCACTGCTGCTCGGCGTCCAGGTCAGCCGGATGACCGTCTTGCGCCTCGTCATGGCCTTACCGGACCCCGCCTGGGCGACCCCGCGCGTGCTCGGCATCGACGAGTTCGCCACCAGGAAAGGCCGCCGTTACGGCACCGTCCTGGTCGACTGCGAGACCCACCAGCCCCTTGACCTGCTGCCCGACCGCGACGCGGACAGCGTCGCCGCGTGGCTGCGCGAGCACCCCGGCGCCGAGATCATCTGCCGCGACCGCGCGCAGGTTTTCGCCGACGGCGCCCGCGCCGGCGCCCCGAACGCCCAGCACTGCGCAGACAAATGGCACCTCTGGCACAACCTCGCCGAGGCCGTCGAACGCCTCGTCTCCCGCCACCGCGCCCTGCTGCGCGACCTGGTCGACCCCGCCCCTGAACCCGAGCAGCCGGAGCCGGAGCCCGCACCAGTCGAGACGGTGAAGGCCGCCGACGAACCGCCCGAGCCCTACCCACAGGGGAAGTTCCTCGACCGGCTCCGTGACACCCACGCCGCCGTTCGCGCCCAGGTCGAGCAGGGCCTGAGCCTTCGCGAGATCGCCAGACGCCTCGGTCTCGGGCGCAACACCGTCCGCAAGTACGCCCGAGCGGCCAGTCCCGAGGCGATGCTGCACGGCCAGTGGCAGAACCGGACCAGCAAGCTCGATCGGTTCAAGCCCCACCTCGACCAGAGAATCGCCGAGGGCTGCACGAACATGTCGCTGCTCCACCGTGAGCTGCAGGAACGCGGGGCGCGCTGCAGTTACAGCACTTTGCGCGACTATGTCCGCCCGCTACGTCCCGGCCGTCGGGCTGCAGGGAGCGCGCCGGCGATCGCCCGGCCGCCCTCGCCCCGCGAGGCCACCGGCTGGATCATGGGCCATCCCGACCACCTGCGCGAGGATGACCAGCAGCAGCTCAAGACCTTGCCGGCCCGCTCACCCGAGCTCACGGCCGCCGCAGGTCACGTCCGCACCTTCGCGACCATCATGACGAACCGCGAAGGAGACCGGCTTCGGCCCTGGATCGCCGACGTGTGCGCAAACGAGCGGTGTGGCCTGGCCGGCTTCGCCGCCGGACTACTCCCTGACCTCGACGCCGTCGTCTACGGCATGAGCACCGACTGGTCGTCTGGGCCGGTCGAGGGCCGCGTCAACGACCTCAAAGCGCTCAAGCGCAGCATGTTTGGCAGAGCGAAGCCACCTCTGCTACGCAAGCGGTTCCTCCTGATCGCCGCAAGTCGTCGGCTGCGGATCGCCCCGACCGGCTGATCGACTTCACGGCATTCGCGCCTGAACCCGGTTCACGCAGGCCGTCCTGTTCGGCATCGTGGACTTGTCGAATAACGATATGCTCCTCTACTCTTGGGCATATCGAAAATCGATAGGTAGGGGTGCGATGAACACGCGACTCACGAGGACCCTGGCCTCGGTAACCTTTGTGCTGGCGGTGCTCTGCGGCCTCGCCTTCATCGGCACCGGGGTCACGCACATGCTCGACGACGGGACGGTCTGCGTGCAGACGGACTTCTGGCGCAATCCGCCACTGACACAGGACAGCCTGCCGATCGGCAAGGGCGTGCAGGCGTCCGGCAGTGTCACGCGCCTCTGCCAGGGCAGTCCCTCCGTGGGACAGCGCGCCGCCGACCTCGGAGGTGAACTGCCCTGGCTGCTGTTCGGCTCCCTCGCGCTGCTGCTCTTCTCCCGGCTGCTCAAGGCCGTTCTGCTGCAGGGGCCGTTCACCGACACGGTGTCGCAGCGGCTCTCCGTGCTCGGCTGGTTCGTCACCGTAGGCACGCCGCTGGCCGGCCTCGCCGTCGGCTGGTCGCAGTCCTGGCTCGTCGGGAGCATGGCACCGGTCGCTGGTTCTGGGCCGACGGTCTCCGGGCCGCTGGTGCTTGTCCTCGCCGGCCTCGCCGCGGTGATCATGGGAAAGATCATGCGCAAGGGCGTGCGAATGCGAGAGGATCTCGAAGGGACCATCTGATGCCCGAAGAGGAACTCCACGCGATCCGGATCCATCTCGACCGGCTCCTCGCCGAGCGCGGCATGACCCTCACCGAACTGTCCGCGCAGGTGGGCATCACCATCGTTAACCTGTCCGTGCTCAAGAATGGGCGGGCCAAGGCCATCCGCTTCTCGACCCTGTCGCGGATCTGCGATGTCCTCCGGTGTCAGCCCGGAGACCTAATCACCCACGACCCCGCCGAGACGGGGTAGCCAGTCATCCCCAGCAGGGTCCACCGCGCCGTCGGCCTGCTTCTGGCCTCGACGCTGTCGTCTACGGCCTGAACACCGACTGGTCATTCGAGCCGGTCGAAGGCCAGGTCAACGATCTCAAGCGCAGCCTGTTCGGGCGAGCGAAACCGCCCCTGCCGCGGAAACGACTCCCCCTCATCACGTCAAGCCGTCGGCTACAGACCGTGATGAGCAACTGATCGACTTCACGGAATTCGTGCCTGAACCGTGAAACGAGGACCACGGACGGCGGATCAAAAGCGGGTCACTGCGTGATCTCTTGATCATCCTGACTTCACTGGTACGGGAGTCAGGAGGGAAGAGGTGATCGGGGTGGAGGACTGGGCTGAGATCCGCCGACTGCACCGGGCCGAGGGCCGGACGGTGGGGTTGCCGTGGCGGGAATGCTAGGCCCGCGCGTCGGTGGTGAACAGGGCCGCGGCCTGCGATTTTTCGGCCGCGAACATGCCAGATGCCTGACCGACCGCCGCTGTTCTACGGCCTCGGGCACGGCCGGTGCACCGTGTCAGCGGTCGCACGCGCCGTCCGGTGCCGCGCCGGGTGTCCGCTGGGCTTCGAGGGCGAGAGCAGTGGCGGTCTCGGCGTGGCCGAGCGCGGCCAGGGCCGGCAGGAAGTCCCCCTCGGAGGAGAACTTCGCGGCTTGGCCGAGGAACATCTCAACCGTGTTCCAGTGATCGTCGGTCTCGATGTCGTACGCGGTACGCAGGTGCTCAGTGGCAGCGGCCAGCAGGGCGGACCAGCCGTCGTGGTCGGCGAGGTCCAGCCCGGTCAGCGGGGTGAGCCACAGATCGGCATGGGCGCGCAGCACCTGGCCGGGCTCGCGGTAGTCCCCGGCGAGCCCGCAGTCGGAGGTCAGCACCACCTTGGCGCCGGAACGCATGGCCAGGCCGGCGAACCATGCCTTGGGTGGCGGGGTGTGGTCGGCGCAGACCTGGACGGTCAGGGCGAGGCTGTCGCCGGGATCGCCGTCGGTGCCGGTGTCGGGCAGGTGTCCTTCGACGACGGTGGTGGCCCGGCCGGGGCACCGGTGGATGTTGCGCATGCTCGTCACGTCGCCGCGCTTCCACCGCCGCACGCGGGTGGGGCGCCGCTCCTGCAGGGCGGCGCCGATCTCGTAGGGCAGCTGATGGGCGAAGCGCACGATCGGCTTGAGGATGTCCGACCACGGCGGGTCGTGCTTGTCGTCGTCCAGATCGCTCAGCGGTACGCCGAGCGCCCTGTCCGGGGCCACACCGCGGCTCCCGGCCCCCGCGCGCACGCTGGTCAGGCCGCGGACCAGCTGTGTGTGCTCCTCCTGGTTCAGCGCCCGTACGGTGGCGTTACGGGCGGCGTAGCGCTGCTCGACATCGACCTGCAGCAGGTCGATCAGGCCGCCGAGCGTGGGTTCCGTGAACAGCGGCTTCAGCTCGGCGAGCGACAGCGGCGGCTGCCCGGCGACGACCCGGTCCAGGACCGTCATGCCGACCACCGCGTAGGCGGCGGCCTGCTGCCACAGCATCCGCGCCAGGCGGGAGGTGAAGGTGAACGCTTCGGCGGTGGCCTCCGACAGCACCTCGAAGTGCAGCGGCAGACCGCCGCCGGTCGCGTCCAGACGCCTCTCGGCGGCATCCGTCGTCGTGATCAGCCGCTCGCCCGTCGCCTCCGCCGACGCCAGCTCGTGCACCAGGCTCCCGACCGTCTCGTCGAACACGGCGATGACCTCGTACTCCACCCCGCTGAGGCCCGACAAGCTCTCCCTGCTCGGGAAATCCACCCCTGATCCCCTCCCACCACGACCTCGTCCGTCCGACGGCCCCACGCTAGCCCCCGGCGGTCACCGAGCGCAGGCGCTACTCGAACAACGAACAGCGGCCCCTACCGCCGCTGCGCCCTCTCCGGGGACGTCCGAGCGATGGACGGCTGGTAGAACCCCAGAGGGGGCGGCTCGACTGGTAAGCCCCCATGTTGGGGTGTTGCGTATTCGAGGCTGAAGGCAGCCTTTCATCACATTGAGTGAGAGTCTGATGTCTGTCGGGAACCTTGAGAAGTCGCCGGCCCGCCGCTTCGACGACTGCTCTCGGAGGTTGCCGTCCTGCCCAGCGCGCTGTCGTGAGCCGGCATCACAGCTCCTTGTAGGTGAACTCGGCCACCGGGCCGGTCGGGGACGAGTAGCCGTTCGACAGCACGGTGACGTCGATGGTGCGGGGCTTGCCGGCACCGGTGGTCGGGGCCGGCGCGGTGGCGACGATCTCGCTGGGCTCGCCGGTGCGCTTGACCTGGACTGACGGGGACGGGTTGTCGCCGAAGTAGACCTGGGCGTCGGAGCCGAAGTTGACGCCGACGATGGTGATGGAGTCGCCTTTCCGGCCACTGGTCGGGGCGATGCTGGTGATCATCACGGGGTCGGGGCCGTCGTAGGCGAACTGACCGAAGGGGACGGCGGGCGAGGTGCCCAGGTTGGTGGTGACCCGGACGGCGACCACGCCGACGCCGGGGGGTGCCTCGACAGTGATCACCTGGCCGTCACTGCTGACGAACGGGTCCTGGCACGGGACCGTTCCGAAGTCGACCGCCGTGCCCTCGCCGAAGCCGCTGCCGCCGATGCCGATCCCGCTGCCGGCCTTGCCAGCGTTGCTGGTGATGGCCCGCACCACCGGGCCCGGCAGCACGTCGGGGGCACCGAGCAGGCCCAGGTAAGTGGAGTTGGCGTGCTGGTAGGCGACCTGGCCCATAAAGTCCTGGAGCGTGCTCTTGACCATGACCGGGTCGTCGTCGGTCTTGTATTCCGGGTGCAGCGCGTTGGCCTGGCCCGGCTGGGCGTAGACGTGGGGGCCGGGCAGGGCGGCGATGGCCGTGATGACGGCCTTGACGTCGTCGTTCGCCGCCGGGCCGGGCGGATCGGAGTACCACTTCTTCGCGCTGTCGAGACTCGTCCAGGCCTGCGGCACCAGGTCCCAGGCGTTGTAGTAGCGCTCGTTGGCGACCCAGTTCAGGGAGTCGACGTAAGCCGCGAAGTCCAGGCCTCCGGCGGTGGGGGGCGGCGAAGGTGTAGAGGCTGAACTGTGGGGTAGGGCCCGGCCAGGTCTGCGCCTGGAGGTAGGGCGCGACCATGGTGGCGATGCAGCCGCCCAGACTGTGACCGATCACGTGGACGGTGGGGTTCGGCTTGGCCCAGGTGAGGGCGCCAGCGAGCGCCTCCACCAGGGTGATGTCCGACGCGCGCATGGTGATGACCTGGGTGAACGCCTCCATCGCGCCCTTGGAGACGGCCACCGGGGCGGATGGCGAGCCGACCGCGGTGAACGGCACCACCGTGCCCACGTCGAGGTCCTCCAGCAGGTCGGTGACACTGGCGACCGTGCCGCGGAGCACCACGGCGAACGCGTTGGAGGAAGAATTCAAGGCCAGGTACGCCATGTTCGCGTTGTCCGGGCTCAGCGCCAGCCACTGCAGCCTCCAGTTGTTCCCGGTCTCGAGTGAGGACTCGGCCAACTGCTGCTGGACGCCCAGGAAGGCCCGGTCCTGCTGCTCCGCCAGTGTCTCGCCCGATGGACGCGGGGTGGCGGCGGTCGCCGTGATCGCGGCCAGCGTCATGGCCACCTGGGGGATCGTCGGTGTGCTCTGCTCCGCCGGCATGCGTACTCCCTGGGAACGGATCGCCTCACCGGATGGGGAGATCGTGTTCCATCTGGGTCCCGCCGGGGACGTCCGATGATGTCTCCGGACCCGGGACGTCATCCCACTGGGCGCGCGGACCGGGCGGACCAATTGCGGGAGCTGACGTCGATCACACCCTTTTCGGGTTGGCTCTCCGATCCCGCGGCGGTGTCCATGACAAGAAGTGGAAATCGTCGTCCGGGCTGATCTGGTATAGGAGTTCGGCTCCTACTTTTGGGCCCTCATTTGAGGGCCCAGATTTGAGAACGTCGCCCGACTGCGGTTCCGATGGCGGGGGCGCATGTCACTTAGAGGTGCGATTTATTTCCCCGAACGGGGTTTTGGCTCGAAATCCCCTCACAACGCGGGCGTGGATTGGCAGCAGCCTTCCATTGGAACCCCGTTGCCACCAACGGCCTAACGCATCGCGGAACTCTAGATGATCTATTCCAAGGGGCCAGTGATCGTAGGCGATCAGTGAGCGTAGGACGGATTGTCCGGTGGCGTCGTTGTGCCAGATCGCGGCGGTCAGCGCGAGGATGCGTTGCATGACGCGGGCTATGACACCTCCGGGTGTGCGCCCTCGGTGCCGTTCGAGGTCAAGCTGCCCCTTGAAGGTCTCGTTGATCGATTCGATGACCTGTCGCAGCGGCTTGAACAGGGCTGCGCCAGGCCGTTCCCGTTCACCTTTACGGGCAGGCCGCAGCAACTGGACTAGACCCGCGGCCGACCTGCCGTGCACCGCGACTCCGTCGGCCCCGGGCGGTCGGCCGCGATGCCGCAGCCCGCCCGCCGGCCGCCGGCCGCACCCTGTCCGGGCGTACCGACGCCCCACTTACGGTGACGCGGCACCTCATCCGGTGGCCGCCGCGGGCCTGTGGAACAGCGCGAGAAGCACCGGATCCGCAGCCGTGCCCCGGGCAAGCCGGCCGCTGGATTCGCGCGGGGCCGTCACCTGGGTGACGACAGGCGCTCCCGGCGAGCTCCCGGACTCCCGTTAAGCACCTGAGCCCGGCTCGCCGACCAGAGCGCTCGTCCCCGCCGGGAACTGCTGACGTACCGGTCCGGCAGGCGGTCAGTGTGGCGGGAACGGGGCGTGCGGAGTCGTGCAGTGCGCCCCGCGCGGTGCAAGTTCCGTGGCCGGAGCGACTGTTGGGTGTGGTGGTGTTCCGAACGTTGGTCCATACGGGTTATTCGATCGGGGGGGTATGGCCTTGGCCGGCCGGTGTAGTTGTAATGGCGGTGACCGACTGTGGGGTGCCCATTCCCCTGTCGGGGCGTCGGGGTGGTGATCGCTTGACGGGTCACCGTCCCCATGCACGGGCACCCTGACAGGTGGAATTCGTCGGCCGCACCATCTGGCGCGGCCGTGTTCGGGCAGCCCCACTCCCGACTCACTCAAGGGGCTGCTCACATGGCAGTAACCATCGTTCCCACCCCCGTGGCGGCGTGTTCCGCCTTCACCGCCACGGCCACCGGCGCGCCCGCGGGGGCCGTCACCGCTGTCTTCTTCTATGACGGCGCCGCCCCGCAGTCGCTGCCGGTGGTCGCCGGCGCCGCCGGACCGGTGACGTTCACGGCTGTCGGCTCCGGCGCGCAGCTGGTCCTGGTGACCTACCTGAATGCCGTCAACACCGTGGTCGGGGTCGACAGCGGCACGGTCACCGTCAACGCGGCACCGGCCGGGACCATCTCCACGACGCTGTCGATCGCCGTCGGCGGCCTCGTGACCGCCGGGACCACCCTGACCTGCAGCGCCGGCCTGGTTTCCGTCAACGGCACCCTGACCTACACCCTGCCGGGCGGGGCCACGGTCACCGCCCCGGTGGTCAACGGCGTGGTCGGTCCGGCCAGTCTGGGACTGGCGCTGACGGCCGGTCAGGTGGTGGGGGTCAGCTTCACCCCCGCCGCCGGCACCTGTGCGGCCTGCACCTTCGCGCCGATCACGGTCACCGTGCCGGCGCCGCCGAGCTGTTCGGTGGTCATCATCCAGCCGGTGGTCGGCCCGATAGTCGCCGGCCAGCCCACCGTCGTGTCCGCGGTGGTGCTGTGCAACGGCGTGCCCGTTCCGGGTGCGACGGTCACCTTCAACGGCGACGGGGCCACCCCGGTGACCGCCACCACCAACGCACTCGGCATCGCCACCGGGTCGATCACCTTCCCCACCGCCGGACCGGTGTCGCTGACCGCCACCGTCACCGCGGCCGGCACCACCTGCACCTGCACCAACGTCGTCTCCACCCCGGTCACCATCACGGTGACCACGCCGCCGACCTGCCTGGTGCTCCTGCTGCCCCCGGTGACACCGGTGGTCGCCGGCCAGCCCACCGTCGTGTCCGCGGTGGTGCTGTGCAACGGCGTGCCCGTTCCGGGTGCGACGGTCACCTTCAACGGCGACGGGGCCAC
>NZ_JBIRFA010000014.1:226518-230460 GCF_044327205.1 Kitasatospora sp. NPDC018058
GCACCTGCACCAACGTCGTCTCCACCCCGGTCACCATCACGGTGACCACGCCGCCGACCTGCCTGGTGCTCCTGCTGCCCCCGGTGACACCGGTGGCCGCCGGCCAGCCCACCGTCGTGTCCGCGGTGGTGCTGTGCAACGGCGTGCCCGTTCCGGGTGCGACGGTCACCTTCAACGGCGGCGGGGCCACCCCGGTGACCGCCACCACCAACGCACTCGGCATCGCCACCGGGTCGATGACCTTCCCCACCGCCGGACCGGTGTCGCTGACCGCCACCGTCACCGCGGCCGGCACCAACTGCACCTGCACCAACGTCGTCTCGCTCCCCGTCCCGATCACCGTCGGCGTAGGCGGCCCCGCCGCAGGCCTGCAGGCGCTGCCGTCCTGCTGGTGGGGCCACTGGGAGCACGCGCTGGCGAACCCCTCGCACGGGCAGCCGTACCCCGTCACCGCCACACTGCAGGCCCAGCTCACTCCCGCGGCCGCCGGCGTGACGGTGACCTTCCTCATCGCCGGACAGCCGGTGGGCTCGGCGGTGACGGACGCGTCCGGGATCGCGACCCTCACCACCGACCTGAACCTGCTTCAGGTTCAGTCCGGCACCTTCACCGTGACCGCCACCGTCGGCGGCACGACGCTGCAGTCGACCGCCACCCTGCTGCCCTGCCGGCCGCAGTAGTGACCGGACCGGTCCTATCGGGCCCGGGACGTGGATCGCGGACCGGTACTGGTGGCCGAGCCGGGTGAGGCCTGACGTCATCGTCCGCGGATGAGCGGCCGACCTCGAAGGTCCGTCCCCCCGCCCTCGCACGGCGGGGGGACGGACGCGCTGGGGACGTAGCGGCGAAGCCGCCGTACCCGCCGCGACGCCCGCAACCGTACTGCCGCGTCCCTGGTCAGTGGAGTTGTCCCGATGAGCTTGACCATGTTCCTTCTCGCGCTCGGCACCACCTGCCGCGTCACCCGTTTCCTGACCAAGGACACCCTCGCGGGCGGTCTCAGGATCTGGGTCGCCGATCGCTTCGGCGAGGAGTCCAAGGCCGCCTATCTGATCACCTGCAGCTGGTGTTCGAGCGTCTGGGTGTCCGCCGTCGCGGTCGGCTGTGCCGCGTGCCTGGAGGGCAGCCCGTGGTTCCGGATACCGGCGACCGCGCTCAGCGTCTCGTACCTGGCGGGTGTGGCCTCACGGTGGCTCGACTGACCAACGCCCCTCCCCAGGAAGACCCGAACCCCAGCACCCGGAAAGGAGACCGAACTCATGGCCTGCAACTGCGGCGGAGGATCGCCACAAACCATGGTTTACCAGCTGAACCTACCTGACGGCACCGTTCGCCAGTACGTCACCTACCAGGAAGCCCTGGCCGCACAGCACCGGGAAGGCGGCGCCGGAACGATCACCATCGTCAGCCGGTGACACGGGCGCCCGGCATCGGGGCGCACCGAAGGCGGTCGGCGCTTCGACCGGCCGCCTTACCCTTTCCGCACGAAGGGAGGAGCGGCACCGTTGCCGTCCCGGCGCATCCGCGGGCCGTTTCAGGGTGTTCGGGCCGGTGGCGGGCATGCCTGCGGCCCGGCTGTCGCGTCGGGTGGGCACCGGGTTCCACTGGGAACGCGGTAGTGATCGTCTCGGTCCAGGGCCAGTGGCGGGCCATGCGTAGATAGCGGCGGCGGCACCTCGATTTCGGGCCGTGGCCTGCGGGAATGTCGAAACCCTTGGGAGGGAAGCCCCCCGGGGCAGCCCCCGGGGAGACACCCGGAGAGTTCCGGCGGGCTCTTTCGCCTCGCCGGGCCCGTGGGCACGCTCTGACGACGGCTTCGGGCACCGGGCAGAACCCTGCCCGGCCGCGGGCGCGCCGTACGCGGCCGCCGGCCTTTCCAGCCGGGCCGACTCAGGCCGCGGATGACGGCGGCCAGGCCCTCGGGCGGTGGGTTTCCCGGACATCTGGCGAGGCGTCAGGTCGCGGTTCTACCCTCGGTGGGGGCTGGTGCGGCAGGCGGTCGAGTCCTGCGGTGTCCCGCGGGACGGAGGGAGGGGTTCATGTCGGGTGCGGCGTTTCGGTTTCCTCAGCTGCAGTCGCACGATCCGGACAGCCTCGGGGGCTTCCGCCTGGTGGCACGGCTGGGCGAGGGCGGCATGGGGCAGGTGTTCCTCGCTTTCTCCCCTGGTGGACAGCCGGCAGCCATGAAGGTGATCCGTGAGGAGTTCGCCAGGGACGCGGAGTTCGGGCAGCGGTTCGCACGCGAGGTGGCCGCTGCACAGAAGGTGCGCGGCGCGCACCTGGCCCCGCTGCTGGACGCTGATCCCCGGGCCCGGCGGCCGTGGCTGGCCACGATGTACGTGACCGGGCCGTCCCTGCGGGAGCTGGTGGTCGGGCACGGCCCGCTGCCGGCCGGTCAGGTGATGCTGCTGGCCTGGGGCATCGCCCACGCGCTGGCCGACATCCATGCCGTGGACGTGGTGCACCGGGACCTCAAGCCCGGGAACATCATCCTGGACGAGAGCGGTCCGAAGGTCATTGACTTCGGCATCGTCAAATCCCTGGCACAGTCGGTGACCTACGCCAGCAGCTCCACCCGGATCGGCACTCCCTTGTACATGTCGCCCGAGCAGGCTGTGGGTCGTGCCGTGGGCGCTGCGTGCGATGTCTTCGCCCTCGGCTCGACCCTGTACTTCCTCGCCACAGGCCGGGAGGCGTTCGCCGCGGAGAACGAGTGGGCTGTCGCCCACCGTGTGGTCGCCGATGATCCTGATGTCTCCGCCGTCGCTCCGCCGCTACGCCGGCTGATCACCGCCTGCCTGCGCAAGGACCCTGGCCGGCGTCCGACGCCGGCGGGGGTGCTGGAATCGTGCGAGGCGGAGCTGGGTGACGCGCTCGGTCCGGGCGCCTGGATGGGGATCACCAGCGCCCGTGAGGCCATCCGGCAGCGCACCAGCGCCTTGCACACCCTCACCGCACCCGGGATCGCTACGGGCGCGGAACGGGGCGGTGCGCGATCTTGGTGGCTAATTCCAAGTTCCTTGTGATGCCTCAGAGTTGAGATGCTTTGGGGTGGCCCGGGGAGCGGTGTGGGACTTGCTCCTTGGGCCAGGGGTGGCGGCGTGGGCACGGTGCAGTGGATCATGAGCGCTGGTGATCTCTCGGGCCTCGTCTTGGATCGGAGCATGTCGTGTCGGTGCAACCGCAGCCCTGGCCCCAGCCTGATCCGCAGATCGCGGCGGCGATCCGGGCGATGTACCGGGGCAAGCGGGAGGCTCCGCTGGCGGTGCAGGTCCGTGACCGGCTCGGCGAGCTGTTCCCGGACGCGGCCTTCGCCGACGCGTTCGGCCGGGCGGGCAAGCCGGGCTGGTCGCCGGGCCGGCTCGCGCTGGTCACGGTCCTGCAGAAGGCCGCGAACCTGACCGACCGGCAGGCGGCGGACGAGGTCCGAGAGAACCTGGCGTGGAAGTACGCCCTGGGTCTGAGCTTGGAGGATCCGGGGTTCGACCACAGTGTGCTGTCGGAGTTCCGCTCCCGCGTTGTCACCCACGGGTTGGAGGAGCGGGCGCTGGACCTGCTGCTGGAGCGTCTGCGCGAGCTGGGCCTGGTGGACGCGGGCGGCAGCCAGCGCACCGACTCCACGCACATCGTGGCAGCGGTGCGGGATCTGAACCGGCTCCAGCTGGCCGGCGAAAGCGTCCGGGCGGCCCTGAACGCGCTGGCCGCCGCCTGTCCCGACTGGGTCGAGCAGGTGCTGGTCGTGGAGGACTGGAGCCGCCGCTACGCGGACCGGATCGACACCTGGCGCCTTCCCACCTCCAAGGCCAAGCAGGACGCGCTCGCGCTCGACTACGCCAAGGACGGCTACACCTTGCTGCACGCGGTGTATGCACACGGCTCCCCGGCATGGCTGCGTGAGCTGCCCGCGGTGCAGAGCCTGCGAATCGTGCTGGTGCAGAACTA
>NZ_JBIRFA010000015.1:0-227623 GCF_044327205.1 Kitasatospora sp. NPDC018058
CACCCTACGACCCCGACACCCACCAGGCCAACAGCAAGATCAAAACGACTCCCGAGACCACTCTGGCGGCATAGGGGTTGACTCAGGAAACTCATCGGTGGTCCTCCTCGTCCAGGGTGCCGATCGCCGCCCACAGCACGTCCGCCAACTGCGCCGCCTTGAACGGCAGTCCGCGCACCTGGTTGTAGGACTCGGCGTCCACCAGGTACTTCGCCCGCAGCAGCAGCGCAAGCTGCCCGAGGTTCATCTCGGGCACGATGACCCTCTCGTAACTGCGCAGCACCGAACCCAGGTTGGCCGGGAAGGGGTTGAGGTTGCGCAGGTGCGCCTGCGCGATCTCGCCGCCGTCCGCGCGCACCCGGCGCACCGCCGCGGTGATCGGGCCGTAGGTCGAGCCCCAGCCGAGGGCCAGGACCCGGGCGTCGCCGGTCGGGTCGTCGACCTCCACCGGCTTGACCGTGATGCCGTCGACCTTGGCCTGGCGGGTCCGGACCATGAAGTCGTGGTTGGCCGGGTCGTAGGAGATGTTGCCGGTGCCGTCCTGCTTCTCGATGCCGCCGATCCGGTGCTCCAGACCGGCCGTACCGGGCACCGCCCAGGGGCGGGCGAGGGTGTGCGGGTCCCGCAGGTACGGCCAGAAGGCGCCGTCCTCGCGGTTCGGGCCGGTGGCGAACTGCGGGTCGATCTCGGGCAGTTCGTCGGCGGCCGGGATCCGCCAGGGCTCGGATCCGTTGGCCAGGTAGCCGTCCGAGAGCAGGAACACCGGGGTGCGGTAGGTCACCGCGATCCGGGCCGCCTCCAGTGCGGCGTCGAAGCACTCGGCGGGCGTGGCCGGGGCGACGATCGGCACCGGGGCCTCGCCATTGCGGCCGAACATGGCCTGCAGCAGGTCGGCCTGCTCGGTCTTGGTCGGCAGGCCGGTGGACGGGCCGCCGCGCTGGATGTCCACGACCAGCAGCGGGAGTTCGAGCGAGACGGCCAGGCCGATGGTCTCGGACTTGAGCGCGACACCGGGCCCGGAGGTGGTGGTCACGCCCAGCGCCCCGCCGAAGGCGGCGCCGAGAGCGGCGCCGATGCCGGCGATCTCGTCCTCAGCCTGGAAGGTGCGCACCCCGAAGTTCTTGTGCTTGGACAGCTCGTGCAGGATGTCCGAGGCCGGGGTGATCGGGTACGAGCCCAGGTAGAGCGGCAGGCCGGAGCGCTGCGCGGCGGTGATCAGGCCGTAGGACAGGGCGAGGTTGCCGGAGATGTTGCGGTAACGCCCGGAGGGGAGCTTGGCCGGCGGCACCTCGTAGGAGACCGCGAAGGACTCGGTGGTCTCGCCGAAGTTCCAGCCCGCCCGGAAGGCGCTGATGTTGGCCTCGGCGATCTCCGGCTTCTTGGCGAACTTGCCGCGCAGGAAGCGCTCGGTGCCCTCGGTCGGGCGGTGGTACATCCACGACAGCAGACCGAGCGCGAACATGTTCTTGGCGCGCTCGGCGTCCTTGCGGGCCAGCCCGCTGTCCTTGAGCGCCTCCAGGGTCAGCGTGGTCAGCGGCACCTTGTGCAGGTGGAAGCCGTCCAGCGAACCGTCGCTCAGCGGGTCGGCCGGGTAGCCGACCTTCGCCAGCGCGCGCTTGGTGAACTCGTCGGTGTTGACGATGATCTCCGCGCCGCGCGGCAGGTCGGGCAGATTCGCCTTCAGCGCCGCCGGGTTCATCGCCACCAGCACGTTCGGGGCGTCGCCCGGGGTGAGGATGTCGTGGTCGGCGAAGTGCAGTTGGAAGGACGAGACGCCCGGTAGCGTCCCGGCGGGGGCCCGGATCTCGGCCGGGAAGTTCGGCAGCGTGGAGAGGTCGTTGCCGAAGGCGGCCGTCTCCGACGTGAACCGGTCACCGGTGAGCTGCATGCCGTCACCGGAGTCACCGGCGAAGCGGATGATCACCCGGTCGAGTCTGCGAACGGGCTTGGCGCGCTTCGACGGCGGGCCACCCGGGGCGTGCGGACCGGCGGGCCCGTTCGCGCCGGGGCGTCCGTCACCGTTGCCGGTACGACCCTCGTCGCCGCCCGATCCGTCCACTGCCTCTGACTGATCGACCTGACTGGTCACTGCCGCGGACCTCCTCGTGGGCGCACCACCGCGGGCGCGGCCCCGTGCCCCGCCCGCCTGGTGCACCGCTCGCATCCTATGCGTGCGACCTTGAGCCCGACCGGAACTCCGGCCGGAATTTCACCCGCCCGTCCCGGTACCGCACATAGCGACAACGCACGGCCGCCGGAGATCATTCCGCGCTCCGGCGGCCGGTCCTGCGAGGCCCGTCGGACCGGGTCAGGAGTTCAGGTAGGTGAGCACCGCGAGCACCCGGCGGTGGTCCTCCGGGCTCTGGGCGAGGCCGAGCTTGAGGAAGATGTTGCTGACGTGCTTCTCCACCGCGCCGTCGGAGACCACCAGCTGCTTGGCCACCGCCGCGTTGGTGCGGCCCTCCGCCATCAGGCCGAGCACCTCGCGCTCGCGCGGGGTGAGATTGGCCAGAACGTCGCCCTTGCGGCTGCGGCTGAGCAACTGCTGCACCACCTCGGGGTCCAGCGCGGTGCCGCCCTCGGCGACCCGGACGACCGCGTCGGCGAACTCGCGCACCTCGGCGACCCGGTCCTTCAGCAGGTAGCCGACGCCTCGGGTGGAACCGGCCAGCAACTCGGAGGCGTAACGTTCCTCCACGAACTGCGACAGCACCAGCACACCCAGCTGCGGGTAGTGACCGCGCAGCTCCACGCAGGCGCGCAGGCCCTCGTCGGTGTGGGTCGGGGGCATCCGCACGTCGGAGACCACCACGTCCGGCAGGGCGTCGGCCGCCGCCAGGTCGTGGATGGTCTTCACCAGGGCGTCGCCGTCCCCGACGCCCGCCACGACCTCCAGGCCCCGGTCGGTGAGCAGCCGGGTCAGACCCTCCCGCAGCAGTACGGAGTCCTCGGCGATGACGACGCGACGCATGGCGACCTTCCGGGCAGGCGTGAGCTGACGGGAGTCAGTCTCCCCCATCCGCGCACGCCGCCGGAGGGCAAGGCCCGGATCGCCCCGTTCACGGGGAGCGACCGCCGGGCCCGGTCACATGGTGCGGATCGCCACCGCGTCGCAGAGCCCCTCCAGGGCCGCCTTCGCCGCGCAGTCCGGCAGCGGGGCGAGCAGCGCCCGGGCCTCCTCAGCGTGCCGCAGGGTCTCCCGGCGGGCGCGCTCCAGGGCGGGGTGGCGGCGCAGCAGGCGCAGCGCTTCGGCGTGCAGCTCGTCGTCGGCGAGGTCCTGGGTGAGCAGCTCGCGCAGCCGCACGTCGTCCGGGTCGGCCGGGTCGACGGGCATCTGCTCCAGCAGCAGGGTCGGCAGGGTCGGCACGCCCTCGCGCAGGTCCGTGCCGGGGGTCTTGCCGGACTCGTGGCCGTCGCTTGCGATGTCGAGCACGTCGTCGGCCAGCTGGAAGGCCATGCCGATCCGCTCGCCGAACTCGCCCAGGGTGTCGACCTGCCAGGGCTCGGCGCCGGCCATCTGCGCTCCGAGCCGGCAGGAGACGGCGATCAGCGATCCGGTCTTGCCCTCCAGCACGTCCAGGTAGTGCAGCAGCGGGTCCGCCTCCGGGCCCGGGCCGCGGGTCTCCAGGATCTGGCCGGTGACCAGCCGCTCGAAGGCCTCGGCCTGCATCCGCACGGCCTCCGGGCCGAGGTCGGCCAGGACCTGGGAGGCGCGGGAGAAGAGGAAGTCGCCGGTGAGGATGGCGACCGAGTTGTCCCAGCGGGAGTTGGCGCTCTCGGCGCCGCGGCGCACCGGCGCCTCGTCCATGACGTCGTCGTGGTACAGCGTGGCCAGGTGGGTCAGCTCGACGACCACCGCGGCGGGCACCACGCCGGACGCACCCGGGTCGCCGAACTGGGCGGCCAGCAGCAGGAGCAGCGGACGGAAGCGCTTGCCGCCGGCCTCCAGGAGGTGACTGGCGGTGACGGTGATGAAGGGGACGTCGCTCTTGACGGCCTCTCCGAGCGCCGCCTCCACCGCCTCCAGTCCGGCCTGGACGTCCCGGGTCAGGTCGCGGTCCTGCACGCTGAGCCCGAAGGGTTCCACGACGGTCACGAAGACCACTCCTCTGTCCCTGGTCGATCTAGCGGCCTGGTCCCTGAGTGCCGCCGCTGGCCATACAGGCAGGGTATCCGGTCGTGAGTGGATCACTGCACGGGCGTGCGGATCCTGTCATGATCGGGCCGGAATGCCTGGTCAGGGCGGCTGTCGGGGTGTTGCGGCGGTGGGGGCGAATTCGTCTGGAAATAAAGGCTGGAGATCGGCCCTGACTTCCGGACCGATCTCCAGCAAACCGACCGGTGACGGTCAGTACGCGAACAGGGAGGCCTTGGACGCCAGGTCCAGGAAGTACTGCGGCAGCAGGCCGAGACCCAGCGTCACCAGCACCCCCACCCCGATCGCGGTCGCCGTGAAGGCGCTCGGGATCACCACCGTCGGGCCGCCCGGCTTCGGGTCCGAGAAGAACATCAGCACGATCACCCGGATGTAGAAGAACGCGGCCACCGCCGAGCTCAGCACACCGACCACCACCAGCGGCGTCGCCCCGCCGGCCGCCGCCGCCTGGAACACCGCGAACTTCCCGGTGAAGCCGGAGGTCAGCGGGATCCCGGCGAAGGCCAGCAGGAACAGCGCGAACACCGCCGCCACCAGCGGCGAGCGCCGCCCCAGCCCCGCCCAGCTGGACAAGTGGGTCGCCTCCCCCTTGGAGTCGCGCACCAGGGTGACCACGGCGAAGGCGCCGAGCGTCACGAAGGAGTACCCCAGCAGGTAGAACAGCACCGAGGACAGGCCCTGCTTGTTGACGGCGATCACGCCCGTCAGGATGAACCCGGCGTGCGCGATCGAGGAGTACGCCAACAGCCGCTTGACGTCCTGCTGGGTCACCGCCAGCACCGCGCCCACCACCATGGTGAGGATCGCCACGCCCCACAGCACCGGCCGCCAGTCCAGCCGCAGGCCCGGGAAGGCCACGTAGAACAGCCGCAGGAAGGCCCCGAAGGCCGCGACCTTGGTGGCCGCCGCCATGAAGCCGGTCACCGGGGTCGGCGCGCCCTGGTAGACGTCCGGGATCCAGGAGTGGAAGGGCACCGCGCCGACCTTGAACAACAGACCGACCGCCAGCATCGCCAGGCCCGTCAGCAGCAGCGCGTCGCTCTGGGTGGTGCTCAGCTGCGCCGGGGTGGTCATCGCCTTGCCGGAGATGACGTCGGCGATGTCGCCGAGCTTCACGCTGCCGGCGTAGCCGTACAGCAGCGCGGTGCCGAACAGGAAGAAGGCCGACGCGAAGGCGCCGAGCAGGAAGTACTTGACCGCCGCCTCCTGGGAGAGCAGCCGCCGGCGGCGAGCCAGCGCGCACAGCAGGTAGAGCGGGAGGGAGAAGACCTCCAGCGCCACGAACATCGTCAGCAGGTCGTTGGCCGCGGGGAAGAGCAGCATGCCGCCGACCGCGAACATGGTCAGCGGGAAGACCTCGCCGGTGGTGAAGCCGGCCCGGATCGCGGCCCGCTCCTGCTCGCCGCCGGGGGTGGCGGCGGCCTGGGCGGCGAAGGCGTCGACGGGCAGCCCGCCGGCCTTCGGCTCCAGCCTGCGCTCGGCGTAGGTGAGCACCGCGACCACCGCGACCAGCAGGATCACGCCCTGCAGGAACAGTGACGGGCCGTCCAGGGCGACCGACTCCATGGCCAGCAGGTCGATCCGGGGCGCGCCGTGTCCCTGCACGGCCAGCACCACCACGGCGGTGAACGCGCCGATCAGGGCGACCAGGGCGAGCGAGACCTGGGTCCAGTGCCGCAGCCGCCGGGGCACGAAGGCCTCGACCAGGATGCCGGTCACGGCGGCGCCGAACACCACCAGCATCGGAGAGAGTTGGCCGTACTCGATGTGCGGCGCCGGGATGCTGGGGGTGTTGCCGCCGGCGGCGGCGAGCACTGCGGTGACGCTCACTTCTGCTCACCTCCTGAGGTGGCGGCGACCGGGTGGGCCGGCGCCGGGTCGGTCTGGTGGACCTGCGAGAGCGTCGCGTTCACCGAGGGGTTGACCAGGTCGGTGAGCGGCTTGGGGTAGACGCCGAGCAGGATCGTCAGCGCCACCAACGGCGCCACCACGGCGAGTTCGCGGGCCTTGAGGTCGGGCATCGTCCGGACCCGGTCCTTCACCGGGCCGGTCATGGTGCGCTGGTACAGCAGCAGGGCGTACAGCGCGGCCAGCACGATGCCGAAGGTGGCGACGATGCCGATCGCCGGGTAGCGGGTGAAGGTGCCCACCAGCACCAGGAACTCGCTGACGAACGGGGCCAGCCCCGGCAGCGACAGGGTCGCCAGGCTGCCGATCAGGAAGGTCCCGGCGAGCACCGGGGCGACCTTCTGCACACCGCCGTAGTCGGCGATCAGCCGGGAGCCGCGGCGGGAGATCAGGAAGCCGGCCACCAGCATCCACGCGGCGGTGGAGATGCCGTGGTTGACCATGTAGAGGGTCGCGCCGCTCTGGCCCTGGCTGGTCAGGGCGAAGATGCCCATGATGATGAAGCCGAAGTGCGAGATCGAGGCGTAGGCGACCAGCCGCTTGATGTCCTTCTGGCCGACCGCCAGCAGCGCGCCGTAGACGATCCCGATCAGCGAGAGGACCAGGATCGCCGGAGCGAAGGCCTTCGAGGCGTCCGGGAACAGCCCGAGGCAGAACCGCAGCATCGCGAAGGTGCCGACCTTGTCCACCACGGCGGTGATCAGGACGGCGGTCCCGGCGGTGGCCTCGCCCATCGCGTTCGGCAGCCAGGTGTGCAGCGGCCACAGCGGGGCCTTCACCGCGAAGGCGAAGAAGAAGCCGAGGAACAGCGCCTTCTCGGCGCTGCCGGTCAGCTGCAGCTTGCCGTCGGCGATCGCGTTGGTGAGGGTCGGCAGGTCGAAGGTGCTGAAGCCCTGGTCCTGCGCGATCACGTACAGCCCGATCACGGCGGCCAGCATCACCAGGCCGCCGAGCAGGTTGTACAGCAGGAACTTGACGGCCGCGTAGGAGCGCTGGCGCGCCGACTCGGGGCCGCCGGCCCGGTCGCCGAAGCCGCCGATCAGGAAGTACATCGGGATCAGCATGGCTTCGAAGAACACGTAGAACAGGAAGATGTCGGTGGCGTAGAAGGAGACGATCACCATCGCCTCCACCGCCAGGATCAGGGCGAAGAAGCCCTGGGTCCTCCTTCGGTTCTCAAAGGTGTCAGGGTCGAAGGTGCCGTCGGGGGCCGCGGGCGCCGGGTCGGCGTCGTGCCAGGAGGCCAGCATGACGATCGGCACCAGGACGGCCGTCAGCAGGGCGAGCACGGCGCCGATGCCGTCCACCCCGAGCGAGAAGCTGATACCGAAGGAGCGGATCCAGCTGTACGACTCGGTCAGCTGGTAGCGGGCGCCGTGCCCGTCGAACCGGGTCGCCACCACGACGGCCAGCGCCAGGGTCACGGCGGAGACGCCCAGGGCGACGGCCTTGGTGGTGGTGCGCCGGAACCCGGTCGACCCGGCGGGCAGGGCGGCGGTCAGCACCGCACCGGCCGCCGGGACGGCGCAGGTGGCGGTCAACAACACACTCATGCGCCCACCTCGCTTCGTTCGGCAGGGGCATTCGCCCACACGCGGCATTCGACGGTTCGCTCGCATCGCTCGCTCATGGGCCTGGCCTCCCGACGCGTTTCAGGACGAGTCATCACACGGACCTCATCAGGAGAGTCGAGGCGACCAGCACCAGCGTGCCGCCGAACATGGAGAGCGCGTACGAGCGGACGAAGCCGTTCTGGACCCGCCGCAGCCGACTGGACAGGCCCCCGATGGTGGCGGCCAGGCCGTTGACGAAGCCGTCCAGGCCGCGGCTGTCGAAGTAGACCAGCGTCGCGGTGAGCGCCGAGCCCGGCCGCACCAGCACCGCGTGGTTGAAGTCGTCCTGCAGCAGGTCGCGGCGGGCGGCCCGGGTGAGCGGGGAGCCGACCGGCGGGACCACCGGGACGGGCGAGCGCCCGTACATCAGGTACGACAGGCCGACGCCGGCCAGCATGCAGACCGTGGTCAGCCCGGTGACGGTCCACGAGCCGAGCGGCGAGTCGCCCTCGCTGTACCCGGTGACCGGCTCCAGCCACTTCAGGAAGGAGCCGTTGAAGTCGAACAGCACGCCCGCGAAGACCGAGCCGACGGCCAGCAGGATCATCGGGACGGTCATGGTCCCCGGCGACTCGTGCGGGTGCGGGAGGTTGCCCTCCTCGTCCGGCTGCCAGCGCTTCTCGCCGAAGAAGGTCAGCAGCATCACCCGGGTCATGTAGAACGCGGTGACGGCCGCGCCGACCAGGGCGCACCCGCCGAGGATCCAGCCCTCGGTACCGCCCTTGGCGAAGGCGGCCTCGATGATCTTGTCCTTGGAGTAGAAGCCGGACAGGCCCGGGAAGCCGATGATCGCCAGGTAGCCGAGGCCGAAGGTGACGAAGGTGATCTTCATGTGCTTCCACAGGCCGCCGTAGTGGCGCATGTCCACCTCGTCGTTCATGCCGTGCATGACCGACCCGGCGCCGAGGAACAGCCCGGCCTTGAAGAAGCCGTGGGTCACCAGGTGCATGATCGCGAAGACGTAGCCGATCGGGCCGAGCCCGGCGGCCAGCACCATGTAGCCGATCTGCGACATGGTCGAGCCGGCCAGCGCCTTCTTGATGTCGTCCTTGGCGCAACCGACGATCGCACCGAACAGCAGCGTGACCGCGCCGACCACCACCACGGCGGTCTGCGCGTCCGGCGCCAGGTTGAAGATCACCGAGGAACGGGTGATCAGGTAGACGCCGGCGGTCACCATGGTGGCCGCGTGGATCAGGGCCGAGACCGGGGTCGGGCCCTCCATCGCGTCCCCGAGCCAGGACTGCAGCGGCACCTGGGCCGACTTGCCGCAGGCCGCCAGCAGCAGCATCAGACCGATCGCGGTCAGTTTGCCCTCGCTCGCCTGGGACGCCCCGCCGAAGACCGGGCCGAAGGCGAAGGAGCCGAACTCGGCGAACATCAGCATGATCGCGATCGACAGGCCCATGTCGCCGACCCGGTTGACGATGAAGGCCTTCTTCGCCGCCGTCGCCGCGCTCGGCTTGTGCTGCCAGAAGCCGATCAGCAGGTACGAGGCCAGGCCCACGCCCTCCCAACCGAAGTACAGCAGCAGGTAGTTGTCGGCCACCACCAGCAGCAGCATGGCCGCCAGGAAGAGGTTCAGGTAGGCGAAGAAGCGGCGCCGGCGCTCGTCGTGCGCCATGTAGCCCACCGAGTACAGGTGGATCAGCGTGCCGACGCCGGTGATCAGCAGGACGAAGGTCATCGACAACTGGTCGAGCTGGAAGGAGATGTCGGCCTGGAAGCCGTTCACCGGGATCCAGCTGAACAGGTGCTCGGCCACCGCCCGGTGCTCGGCGTCGCGGCCGAGCATGTCCGAGAACAGCGCCAGGCCGAAGCCGAACGAGAGCGCGGCGAGCGCGGTGGCCAGCCAGTGGCCGAACCGGTCCAGTGCCCGGCCGCCGAGTAGCAGTAGGGCGGCACCGGCCAGCGGAGCCGCCACCAGCAGCGGAATGAGAGAGTTCACCGAAGGCCCTCCGCCTACAGCTTCATCAGGTTGCTGTCGTCGACCGAAGCGGAGTGCCTGGTCCGGAAGATGGAGACGATGATGGCGAGGCCGACCACGACCTCGGCCGCCGCGACCACCATCGTGAAGAACGCGATGATCTGGCCGTCCAGGGTCCCGTGCAGCCGGGAGAAGGTCACCAGCGCGAGGTTCGAGGCGTTCAGCATCAGCTCCACGCACATGAACAGCACGATCGCGTTGCGCCGGATCAGCACCCCGGACGCGCCGATGGTGAACAACAGGGCCGACAGGTACAGGTAGTTGACCGGGTTCACCGCACGCCCTCCTCGTCCGCCCCGCCGGCCTGGCCGGCGTTGTTGCCGCTGTTGCCGTTGTTGCCGTTGCCGGCGCCCGCCGGCTCCAGTGACTTGCGCGGCGGCGCCACCGCCGGCCGCTCCGAGGACGGACGGCCCAGCCAGTCCGCCGTGGTGTTCTCCAGCTCCGCCATCCGCTGCAGCATCGCCTGGCTGACGTCCCGGATCTGGCCGCGCGCGCGCAGCGTCGCCATCACCGAGTCCTCGGCGACGGTGCCGTCCGGCAGCAGCGCCGGGACGTCCACCGCGTTGTGCCGGGCGTACACGCCCGGGGCCGGCAGCGGCGGCAACTGGAGGTTGTCCTTGACCCGCTGCTCCGCCAGCTCGCGCTGGGTCTTCGGGGCCTTCACGTGCTCCCGGTGGGTCAGCACCATCGCGCCGATCGCCGCGGTGATCAGCAGCGCGCCGGTGACCTCGAAGGCCCAGACGTAGCGGGTGAAGATCAGCCGGGCCAGGCCCGGCACGTTGCCCTCGGCGTTCGCCTCGGTCAGCCCGGTGAAGTGGTTCAGCTTCGCGTCGGCGATCCCGGCGATCAGCAGCACGCCGAAGCCCAGCCCGCACAGCACCGCCGCGAACCGCTGGCCCTTCAGCTGTTCCTTCAGCGAGTCCTCGCTGGTGACGCCCACCAGCATCACCACGAACAGGAACAGCATCATGATCGCGCCGGTGTAGACCACGATCTGCGCCACACCCAGGAACACCGCGCCCTGGGCCATGTAACAGACCGCCAGCGACAGCATGGTGGCCGCCAGGCAGAGCGCGCTGTGCACGGCCTTGCGCATCAGCAGCATGCCGAGCGCGCCGCCGACCGCGATCACCGCGAGCACCCAGAACTGGACGGCCTCACCAGTGGAGGTCGTCCCGGTCCCGGCCGCGAGATGCGTGATCACTGCTGCACCTCCTTCTCCCGGTCGGTGCGCTCCTGCTGGACCGTCCCGGGCGCCGCCGCGATGATCTCGCCCCGGTAGTACGCGCCCTCGTCGGAGCCCGGGTAGATCGCGTGCGGGGTGTCGACCATGCCCTCGGACAGCCCCACCAGCAGCTGCTCCTTGGTGAAGATCAGGTCCCGGCGGGAGGAGTCCGCGAGCTCGTACTCGTTGGTCATGGTCAGCGCCCGGGTCGGGCACGCCTCGATGCACAGCCCGCACAGGATGCAGCGGGCGTAGTTGATCTGGTAGACCGCGCCGTAGCGCTCACCCGGCGAGTAGCGCTCCTCGTCCCGGTTGTCCGCGCCCTCCACGTAGATCGCGTCGGCCGGGCAGGCCCACGCGCACAGCTCGCAGCCGACGCACTTCTCCAGGCCGTCCGGGTGCCGGTTCAGCTGGTGGCGGCCGTGGAAGCGCGGAGCGGTGGGCTTCTTCTGCTCCGGGTACTGCTCGGTGAGCCGCTTCTTGAACATGGCCTTGAAGGTCACGCCGAAGCCGGCGGCCGGGCCGAGGATCGACGGCCGGTCGGCCCGCTCGGCCCTGCCCGTCTGGTCGGACGACATCGCGGATCAGCTCCCTTCGGAATGGTCGGCCCCGTTGAGGGCGTCCTGCAGTTGCTTCGGGGCGCGGCTGCGCCGGCGCGGCACCGGCGGAAGCTCCTGCCCGGGCAGCGGCGGCACCGGGTACCCGCCCGCCATCGGGTCGAACTCGCCCTTCGGGGGCGCCCCGTCGTCGTACGTCGCGGCTTCTTCGGGCTGCTTCCTCAGGAAGTCCCGCAGCAGCGTCAGCAGCAGGATCACGCTGACCGGCGCACCCACGTACAGCACCACTTCGCCGAAGCCGTAGCCCTCGTTGCGCAGCGCCCGCACGCTCGCGATCAGCACCAGCCACACCAGCGAGACCGGGATCAGCACCTTCCAGCCCAGTTTCATGAACTGGTCGTAGCGGAACCGGGGCAGCGTGCCGCGCAGCCAGATGAAGAAGAACAGCAGCAGCTGGATCTTCAGCGTGATCCACAGCATCGGCCACCAGCCGTGGTTGGCGCCCCCCCAGAAGGTCGACACCGGCCAGGGGGCCCGCCAGCCGCCCAGGAACAGGGTCGAGGCCACCGCCGAGACGGTCACCATGTTGACGTACTCGGCCAGCATGAACATCGCGAACTTCAGCGAGGAGTACTCGGTGTTGAAGCCGCCGACCAGCTCGCCCTCGGCCTCCGGAAGGTCGAACGGCGCCCGGTTGGTCTCACCGACCATCGCGATGACGTAGACGATGAACGACACCGGCAGCAGCGCCGCGAACCAGGTCGGCTGCTGGCGCGCCACGATCTCCGAGGTGGACATCGAGCCCGAGTAGATGAACACCGCCGCGAAGGACAGGCCCATCGCGATCTCGTAGCTGATCATCTGCGCGGAGGAGCGCAGCCCGCCCAGCAGCGGGTACGTCGAGCCGGAGGACCACCCCGCCAGCACGATCCCGTAGATGCCCACCGAGGCCGTCGCCAGGATGTACAGCAGCGCCACCGGGAAGTCGGTCAGCTGCAGCGGCGTCCGGGTGCCGAAGATCGACACCTCGTCGCCGGCCGGGCCGAACGGGATCACCGCGAAGGCCATGAAGGCCGGGATGGCGCAGACGATCGGGGCCAGGATGTAGACCACCTTGTCCGAGCCCTTGACCACCAGGTCTTCCTTCAGCGCCAGCTTCACGCCGTCCGCCAGCGACTGCAGCATGCCCCACGGACCGTGCCGGTTCGGCCCGATGCGCAACTGCATCCAGGCCACCACCTTGCGCTCCCAGACGATCGCGATCAGCACCGTCAGGACCAGGAACGCGAAACAGAACACCGCCTTCAGCAGCACCAGCCACCACGGGTCCTGCCCGAAGAAGTGGAGCGTCTCGTACGGCTGCGGAGTCATCGGTCCTCCCCTTCGCGGCCGGACCGGGCCTCGTCCTCGACGGCGACCGGCTCCAGCGGGGCCGCGGCGATCGTGACCAGGTGGCCGACGGTGGTGCCGAGCGTGCGGTGGGCTCCGCCCGGTGTGGAGTTGAGCGGGATCCAGACCGTGCGGTCCGGGATCGAGTCGGTGACCTCCAGCGGCAGGACCAGCGAGCCGGCCGGGCCGGTCAGCCGCAGCGCGGCCGCCGCACCGGCGTCGATCTCCTTCGCGGTGGCCGCCGAGATCCGGGCCACGGCCCGGTGCCGGGTGCCCGCCAGGTGCGGTTCTCCCTGCTGCAGCACGCCGTTGTCCAGCAGCTGGCGCCAACCCGCCAGCACCGCCTGGCCGGTCGTCGGCCGGGGCGGCGGACCGGGGTGCACCGCCGGGTCGGCCACGCGGTCGCCCTGCCAGGGCTCGAAACGGTCCAGCTCCAGCCGGGCCGCCCGGACGTCCGCGAGGCCCAGCCGGTGGCCCAGCGCGTCCGCGAGCATCGTCAACACCCGCAGGTCGGACTGGAGGTGGCGGCCCATCTGCTGGTCCGGCTTGAGCGCGGCCTCGAACATCCGCACCCGGCCCTCCCAGTCCAGGAAGGTGCCCGCCTTCTCGGCCACCGCCGCCACCGGTAGCACCACGTCCGCCCGCGCCGTCACCGCGGAGGGCCGCAGCTCCAGCGACACGATGAACGGCGCCGCCGCCAGCGCCTCGTCGACCAGCGCCGGGTCCGGCAGGTCGTCCGGGTCCACCCCGCCGACCAGCAGCGCGTCCAGGTCGCCCTGGACGGCCGCGGTCAGGATCCGGTCGGTGTCCCGGCCCGGCCGCGAGGGCAGCTCCTCCACCCCCCACACCGCGGCCGCCTCCGCCCGGGCCGCCGCAGCGGCCACCGGCCGTCCGCCGGGCAGCAGGCCCGGCAGCGCGCCGACCTCCACCGCCCCGCGCTCGCCCGCCCGGCGCGGCACCCAGGCCAGCTCGGCGCCGGTCGCGTGCGCCAGCCGCAGCAGCCCCGTCAGCGCGCCCGGGATCGCGGCCAGCCGCTCGCCCGCCAGGATCACCGCGCCCGGCCGGCGCAGCAGCTCGGCCACCTGCCCGGCCTCGTCGTTCAGCGGCCCGTCCGCCGCCAGCGCCGCGAACCACTCCGGCTCAGTGCCGGGGGCGGCCGGCAGCAGCGCGCCGCGCAGCTTGGCCAGGCCCCGGGAGGCGAAGGCCGCCACCGAGTACACCTTCAGGTCGCGGCCGCGGGCCGCCTTCCGCAGCCGCAGGAAGACGATCGGCGACTCCTCCTCCGGCTCGAAGCCCGCCAGCAGCACCGCCGGGGCGTGCTCCAGCTGCTCGTACGTCACCCCGTCGCCGGCCACGTCCACCCCGTGCCCGGCGACCGCCGTGGCCAGGAAGTCCGCCTCCTCGCCGCTGTGCGGGCGGGCCCGGAAGTCCACGTCGTTGGTGCCCAGCACCACCCGGGCGAACTTGGCGTAGGCGTACGCGTCCTCGACCGTCACCCGGCCGCCGGCCAGCACACCGGCACGGGCCCCGCGCAGCCCCTCGGCCGCCCGGGCCAGCGCCTCCGGCCAGGAGGCGGGCACCAGTTCGCCGTCCACCCGCACCAGCGGGGTGGCCAGCCGGTCCCGCAGCTGGGCGTAGCGGAAGGCGAACCGCCCCTTGTCGCAGTTCCACTCCTCGTTCACCGCCGGGTCCTCGCCGGCCAGCCGGCGCAGCACCTTGCCGCGCCGGTGGTCGGTGCGCTGGGCGCAGCCCGCCGAGCAGTGCTCGCACACGCTCGGCGAGGAGACCAGGTCGAAGGGGCGGGAGCGGAAACGATAAGCCGCCGACGTCAGCGCGCCCACCGGACAGATCTGGATGGTGTTCCCGGAGAAGTACGACTCGAAGTCGTCCCCCTCGCCGGTGCCGACCTGCTGCAGCGCCCCGCGCTCCACCAGGTCGATGAACGGGTCCCCGGCGATCTGCTGGGAGAAGCGGGTGCAGCGGGCGCACAGCACGCAGCGCTCCCGGTCCAGCAGCACCTGGCTGCTGATCGGCACCGGCTTCTCGTAGGTGCGCTTCATGCCCTCGAAGCGGGAGTCCGCGCCGCCGGTGGACATCGCCTGGTTCTGCAGCGGGCACTCGCCGCCCTTGTCGCAGATCGGGCAGTCCAGCGGGTGGTTGATCAGCAGCAGCTCCATCACCCCGCGCTGGGCCTTCTCGGCCACCGGCGAGCTGAGCTGGGTGCGCACCACCATGCCCTCGGCGACCGGGATGGTGCAGGAGGCGACCGGCTTGCGCTGGCCCTCGACCTCGACGATGCACTGCCGGCAGGCGCCGGCCGGGTCCAGCAGCGGGTGGTCGCAGAAGCGCGGGATCTGGGTGCCGATGGTCTCGGCGGCCCGGATCACCAAGGTGCCCTTGGGGACCTTCACTTCGACGCCGTCGATGGTGAGCGTGACCAGTTCGACCGCGGTTTCGGAGGCGGTTGGCTCTGTGATCGTCACGCGTGCACCTCCCTTTCGGTGGCGGACTGGTGGCCGGGGCGGGGGCCGTCGGCCCAGACGGTGGAGGCGGCCGGGTCGAACGGGCAGCGGCGCTCGGCGAGGTGCTGCTCGTACTCGGCCCGGAAGTGCTGGAGCGAGGAGACGATCGGGCTGGCCGCGCCGTCGCCCAGCGCGCAGAAGGACTTGCCGTTGATGTTGTCGGCGATGTCGAGGAGCTTCTCCAGGTCCCCCTCGACGCCCTCGCCCGCCTCGATCCGCTTGAGCAGCTGGACCAGCCAGTAGGTGCCCTCGCGGCACGGGGTGCACTTGCCGCAGGACTCGTGGGCGTAGAACTCGGTCCAGCGGGTGACCGCCCGCACCACGCAGGTGGTCTCGTCGAAGACCTGCAGCGCCTTGGTGCCGAGCATCGAGCCGGCCGCGCCGACGCCCTCGTAGTCCAGCGGGACGTCGAGGTGCTCGTCGGTGAACATCGGGGTGGAGGAGCCGCCCGGGGTCCAGAACTTCAGCCGGTGGCCGGGGCGGACGCCGCCGCTGAGGTCCAGCAGTTGGCGCAGGGTGATGCCGAGCGGGGCCTCGTACTGGCCGGGGTTGGTGACGTGGCCGGAGAGCGAGTACAGCGTGAAGCCGGGGGACTTCTCGGTGCCCAGGCCCTTGAACCACTCCTTGCCCCGGGCCAGGATCGGCGGCACCGAGGCGATCGACTCGACGTTGTTGACCACCGTCGGACAGGCGTACAGGCCGGCGATCGCCGGGAACGGCGGGCGCAGCCTCGGCTGTCCGCGGCGGCCCTCCAGCGAGTCCAGCAGCGCCGTCTCCTCGCCGCAGATGTACGCGCCGGCTCCGGCGTGCACGGTGATGTCGAGGTCGACGCCGGAGCCGAGGATGTTCCGGCCCAGCAGCCCGGCCCGGTACGCCTCGGCGACGGCCGCGTGCAGCCGACGCAGCACCGGGACGACCTCGCCGCGCAGGTAGATGAACGCGTGGTCGCAGCGGATCGCGTAGGAGGCGATGATCATGCCTTCGATCAGCGCGTGCGGGTTGGCGAACAGCAGCGGGATGTCCTTGCAGGTGCCCGGCTCGGACTCGTCCGCGTTGACCACCAGGTAGTGCGGCTTGCCGTCGTTCTGCGGGATGAACTGCCACTTCATCCCGGTGGGGAAGCCCGCGCCGCCGCGGCCGCGCAGGCCGGCGTCCTTGACCAGCGCGATCACGTCGTCCGGGGGCATCGCCAGGGCCGCCTTGAGGCCCTCGTACCCCTGGTGGCGGCGATAGGTGGCGAGCGTCCAGGGGTGGCTGTCGTCCCAGGAGGCGGACAGGACGGGGGTGAGCAGCTTCTCGGCCGGCTCGGCGGAGGTCATCACGCTTCGGTCCCTTCCTGGCCGGGCTCCTCGTGGCGCGGGGAGACCACCTTGGTGCCGCCGGTGCCGGGCAGGGTCTCGCCCCTGGAGAGCCGCAGGCCGGCCAGCGAGGGGGCGCCGCCGGCGCCGGACTCGTCGTTGGCGCCGGGGCGCTCGTCGGGGAAGCCGGCCAGGATCCGGGCGGTCTCCTTGAAGCCGCACAGCCGGGCGCCGCGGGTGGGCCGCACCTCCCGGCCGGCCCGCAGGTCGTCGACCAGCTGTCTGGCGCTCTCCGGGGTCTGGTCGTCGAAGAACTCCCAGTTGACCATCACCACGGGGGCGTAGTCGCAGGCGGCGTTGCACTCGATGTGCTCGATCGAGACCGCACCGTCCTCGGTGGTCTCGTTGTTGCGGATGCCCAGGTGCTGCTGGAGCTCGGCGAAGATCTGGTCGCCGCCGAGCACCGCGCACAGGGTGTTGGTGCAGACCCCGACGTGGTACGTCCCGGCCGGGCGCCGCCGGTACATGGTGTAGAAGGTGGCGACGGCGGTGACCTCGGCGGTGGTGAGGTCCAACTGCTCGGCGCAGAAGCGGATCCCGGTCCGGCTGACGAAGCCCTCCTCGGCCTGCACCAGGTGCAGCAGCGGCAGCAGCGCCGAGCGGGCCTGCGGGTAGCGGCCGATCAGCTCGGCGGCGTCGGCGGCCAGCCGGGTGTGTACCTCCTCGGGGTACGGCGGGGCCGGCAGCGCCGGCAGTCCGAGTTCGACGTTGGTCACCGGTCCACGCCTCCCATCACCGGGTCGATCCCGGCCACCGCGACGATCACGTCGGCCACCTGGCCGCCCTCGCACATCGCCGCCATCGTCTGCAGATTGGTGAACGACGGATCCCGGAAATGGACCCGGTACGGGCGCGTCCCGCCGTCGCTGACCACGTGCACGCCCAGCTCGCCCTTGGGTGACTCGACCGCCGCGTACGCCTGGCCGACCGGGACCCGGAAGCCCTCGGTGACCAGCTTGAAGTGGTGGATCAGGGCCTCCATCGAGGTGCCCATGATCTTGCGGATGTGGTCGAGCGAATTGCCCATCCCGTCGGGGCCGACGGCGAGTTGGGCGGGCCAGGCGATCTTCTTGTCGGCCACCATGACCGGGCCCGGCCTCAGCCGGTCCAGGCACTGCTCGACGATCCGCAGCGACTGCTTCATCTCCTCCAGCCGGATCAGGAAGCGGCCGTAGGAGTCGGCGGTGTCCGCCGTGGCGACCTCGAACTCGTAGTTCTCGTAGCCGCAGTACGGGTCGGTCTTGCGCAGGTCGTGCGGCAGGCCGGTGGCGCGCAGGATCGGGCCGGTGGCGCCGAGGGCCAGGCAGCCGGGCAGGTCGAGGAAGCCGACGTCGACCAGTCGGGCCTTGAACACCGGGTTGCCGGTGGCGAGTTTGTCGTACTCGTGCATCCGGGAGCGGAAGACCTTGACCGCCTCGCGGATCTGGTCGACGGCACCGGGCGGCAGGTCCTGGGCGAGGCCGCCCGGGCGCACGTACGCGTGGTTCATGCGCAGGCCGGTGACCAGCTCGAAGACGTCCAGGATGAGTTCGCGGTCCCGGAAGCCGTAGATCATCAGGGTGGTGGAGCCGATCTCCATGCCGCCGGTGGCCAGGCAGACCAGGTGCGAGGAGATCCGGTTGAGCTCCATCATCATCACCCGGATGACGTCGGCGCGCTCCGGGATGTCCGCGGTGATGCCGAGCAGTTTCTCGACCGCCAGGCAGTAGGCGGTCTCGTTGAACAGCGGGGTCAGGTAGTCCATGCGGGTCACGAAGGTGGTGCCCTGGACCCAGCTGCGGAACTCCATGTTCTTCTCGATGCCGGTGTGGAGGTAGCCGATGCCGCAGCGGGCCTCCTTCACCGTCTCGCCGTCGATCTCCAGGATCAGCCGCAGCACGCCGTGGGTGGACGGGTGCTGGGGGCCCATGTTGACGATGATGCGTTCGTCATCGGCCCGGCCGACCGCCTCGACCACCTCGCCCCAGTCGCCGCCGGTGACGGTGAAGACCCGGCCCTCGGTGGTCTCGCGGGCCTGCGCTTCCTCGGTCTCGCCGCGGGTCTCCGCGTCGGCCTCTTCGTAGTGCTGAGTGCTCATCAGCTGTACGACCTCCGCTGGTCGGGTGCCGGGATCTGGGCGCCCTTGTACTCGACGGGGATGCCGCCGAGCGGGTAGTCCTTGCGCTGCGGGTGGCCCAGCCAGTCGTCCGGCATCATGATCCGGGTGAGCGCCGGGTGGCCGTCGAAGACCAGGCCGAAGAAGTCGTAGACCTCGCGCTCGTGCCAGTCGTTGGTCGGGTAGACGCTCACCACGGAGGGGATCCGCGGGTCGGCGTCCGGCGCGGTGACCTCCAGCCGGATCAGCCGGCCGTGGGTGATCGAGCGCAGGTGGTAGACCGCGTGCAGCTCGCGGCCCTTGTCGCCCGGGTAGTGCACGCCGCTGACGCCCAGGCACAGTTCGAAGCGCAGCGCCGGGTCGTCGCGCAGAATGCGGACCGTCCTCAGCAGGTGGTCCCGGTCGATGTGGAAGGTGAGCTCGCCGCGGTCGACCACGGTCTTCTCGATCACCTCGGCCGGGTCCAGACCCTGCTCCTCCAGGGCCCCCTCCAGCTCGTCGGCGATCTCGTCGAAAGTGCCGTATCCTGCGGCTCCGCCGCGTGGGCCGCCGTACGGGCGTCCGCTCGGGCCGGGCAGCACGATCGGGGCGGCCAGGCCGCCGAAGCCCGAGGTGTCGCCGCTGCCGTCGGCGCCGAACATGCCCTGGCGGCGGCCGACCACCTCGACCGGGAGCTCGCGGACCGGCTGCTCGCGACGGGTCTCGGGGAGCTGTTCGCTCATCGCAGCTGCCCCCGCATCTCGCTGATCGGGGTGGCCTTGAGGGCGAGGGCCTCACCGAGTTCCTCGGCGCGGCGCCGGTTCACGCCCAGCGGTTCGTGCTGGATCTTGTCGTGCAGCTTCAGGATGGCGTCCATCAGCATCTCCGGGCGGGGCGGGCAGCCGGGCAGGTAGATGTCCACCGGGACGATGTGGTCGACGCCCTGGACGATCGCGTAGTTGTTGAACATCCCGCCGGAGGAGGCGCAGACGCCCATCGAGATGACCCACTTGGGGTTGGCCATCTGGTCGTACACCTGGCGCAGCACCGGGGCCATCTTCTGACTCACCCGGCCCGCGACGATCATCAGATCGGCCTGCCGGGGGGATCCCCGGAAGACCTCCATGCCGAACCGGGCCAGGTCGTAGCGGCCGGCGCCGGTGGTCATCATCTCGATCGCGCAGCAGGCCAGACCGAAGGTGGCCGGGAAGAGTGACGCCTTGCGCACCCAGCCGGCGGCCGTCTCCACGGTCGTGAGCAGAAAGCCGCTCGGCAGCTTCTCCTCGATTCCCATCAGATCCCTCTCAATGCCCTCAAGTCCGCTGGTACGTCGACCGGTTCCGGCTTGTCCGCTCGTTCACAAGCGCTCGCGCACCGGCCGACGGGTGTGGCTACCACCCCACGCTCAGTCCCACTCCAGGCCGCCGCGGCGCCACACGTAGGCGTACGCGACGAAGACGGTGGCGATGAACAGCAGCATCTCGACCAACCCGAAGATCCCCAGGGCGTCGAAGGTCACCGCCCAGGGGTAGAGGAAGACGATCTCGATGTCGAAGACGATGAAGAGCATCGCCGTCAGGTAGTACTTGATCGGGAACCGACCGCCGCCCACGGGCTGCGGGGTCGGCTCGATGCCGCACTCGTACGCCTCCAACTTGGCCCGGTTGTAGCGCTTGGGGCCGGTGAGTGAGGCCATTACGACGGAACCGACCGCGAACGCCGCCGCGATGGCACCGAGTACGAGGATCGGCGCGTAGGCATTCATAGCCCCCGCTCCCTCCGTCCAGTCGTCCTTGACTGCAGATCGGAACCGGCGGGTCACACTGAGGTGAACCCGCGCCCCAGTTCCCGAGATCCACCTCATGTGAGGCAGTTCACAAGCCCTGGAGTGAGCGCATCCTATGCCCGTCGGCTTGTGATCTGCGACACGCAGTTCACCGTCATCTTTGTGATCTACGACACCATGTGAATGGTGTCGAATGTGAACATGCCCAGAGTTGTCAACGCAAAGGAGTCAAATGATCACAACCAGTCGCATTTACCTTTGAAGTGGCTGATCAGCGGCACGTTCCTATATCAACTATGCGTCGCACTGGGCAAATTTCCGGGCGTCATGTTGACGTGTTATAACGACTCACTCGCAGGGGTGGCGGGGGCTTGAACGCCTGCTTGACCCTTCGTTCACAAGCGCGCGAGGTTGTCATCGGGTGGGGTTCCTCTCCCTCTCCCCCGCCCGCCGCCGCTCCGCCGTCCGCCGCCTGTCGCCTGTCGCCTGTCGCCTGCGGCCCGCTGCCTGCCGCCTGCCGCCTGCCGCCTGCCGCCTGGCATGCCCGCTCGCTGCCTGCTGCTCACCGCCCGCTGCCTGCGGGCATGCCGGAGAACGGGGTCGGGGCCGCTCTCGCGCGGCCGCCGCCCCCGGGGGTCGGCCCTCCTCGCCCTGCGGGCCGGGCGCAGGCTACCGGTTGCTGACCGCCTGCTCCCACGCCCAGGCCGCGATGCCCACCCGGTTACGGACGCCGAGCTTGCGCTGGATGCTGGCGAGGTGGTTCTTCACCGTCCCCGGCGAGATGAACAGCCCCGCACCGATCTCGGCGTTGGTCGCCCCGTCCGCCACCTGCTCGGCGATCTCCCTTTCCCGCGCGGTCAGTTCCTCCACCGGCCCGGCTATCAGCGGCCCCGTCGACGCCGCACTGCTCCCCGCCCCGGAGGCCGCCCCGGGCTTCGGCTCCGCTCCCGGAAGGGCCATGTGCCGCAGAAGCCGTACGGTGACCTGCGGGCTGATCAACGCGTCCCCGGCCATCGCCGCCCGGATCGCCTCGATCAGCAGCACCGGCCCTGAGCGCTTCAGCAGGAATCCCGCCGCACCGTGCCGCAACGCCGCGTGCACGTACTCGTCCAGGTCGAAGGTGGTCACCACGATCACCTTGCACTGGCCGGCCAACTGCCGGGTGACCTCCAAGCCGTCGAGCTTCGGCATCCGGATGTCCGCGAGCACCACGTCCGGCTGCAGCCTCTGCGCTTCCTCCACCGCCACGGCGCCGTCCGCCGCCTCGGCCACCACCGTCATGTCCGGTTGGACGTCCAGGATCATTCGGAACGCACTGCGGACGTCCGCCTGGTCGTCCGCGATCAGGATCCGAACCGGCCCCGTACCGCTGCTCATCCCTGCACCTCCCCCATACCGACCCGCGTCGGCCTCTGCGATCGTCCCGGCCCGGATCGTTCCGGCCCGGATCGTCCCGGCCCACCGGCGGCCGCGTCCAGCGGCAGCACCGCCGTCACCCGCCAACCCTCCCGCTCGTACGGGCCGGCTTCCAGCGAGCCACCGAGGGCCTCCACCCGGGCCGCCAGTCCCGGGAGCCCGCTCCCGCCGCCCCGACGCGGACGCCCGCCCGGGACCGGCACCCCGCCGTCGTCGGTCACGGTCACCTCCAGCCGCCCGCCGCTGCGGCGGGCGCGGACCTCGACCGTCCGCGCGGCCGGGGCGTGCCGGCGGACGTTGGTCAGGGACTCGACCGCGATCCGGTGGACGGTGCCCTCCACCTCGCGCGGCACCGGCCCCTCCGGCAGCTCCAACCGGACCTCGGCGCCCCCCGCAGCAGTGAACTGCTCAGCCACTCGGGCCAGTTCGGCGAGCCCTGGCTGCGGACTGCGGCCGCTGGCGTCCTCGCTGCGCAACAGCTGGACGGTCCGGTCCAGCGAGGCCAGGGCTCGCTGCCCGGCCTGTTCTATCCGCTCGAACATCTCGGCCGCCCCAGCCGGGTCGATGGAGGCCAGGTACGCCCCCGCCTGGGCCTGGGCGACCATGCCGCTGACGTCATGCGCCACGAAGTCGTGCAGGTCGTGGGCCAGTTCGAGCCGCTGCGATCGCCTGGCATCGGCCACCGCACGGGCCCGACCCTCGTCCAGGCCCCGCAGGTAGAGCCCGATCAGTACCGTCGGCAGGGACAGTATCGATCCGAACCCGAAGAGCGTGAGCGCGTTGACCGGCCCGTCGAACCGGGACGGCCAGAGCGCGACCGCTCCGCACGCCGTCCAGGCGGCCGCCGCGCTCCGCGGGCCGCCCTCGGCGCGCAGGCTGAGGACCACCGCCAGCAGCAGGGCGGCCAGTTCGGCCAGACCGACCAACCCCGTCCAGCGGTCCGCCTCCGTCCAGTGGCCGGTGAACCAGACGGCGACCGAGACCGCCACCGACACCGCGCCCAGCACAGTCGTCACCGCCGCCGATCCGAGCCGCCCGCGGAGGCGCCAGGCCGGCAGTAGCAGGGCCGGGACGACCAGGGACAGGATCTGAGTCATCGCCACCACCTCTCTTCGACTCGTCGACTGCCGTCAGATTACGACGTGTCCCAGCGGGCGCGCCTGTGCCGATCGGCATATTTCACACGCCGGTTGAGCAGCGGGAACAGCCCGATCGGCACTGCCGCGGCCCCCTGCCGGACCTCCAGTCTTGAGTCATCGCACCGGCCGAGGGGCCGGGCCGGAAGGGAGCCCGTCATGTCCAAGCTCGTGATCAACGCCCGCACCACCGCCCACCGTCCCCATGTGTCCGAGGCAGCCGGCGCGGCCGCCCCGGATGTCCCGCCCGCACCGCGCTGGGCCCAACTGGCCGCCAAGGCCGCCGTCTTGAGCACCGTTCCCTCAGGGGTGTGGCGGATCGCCTTCGGCTTCGGCGTCCCGGTCGGCTTCACCGGCGCGACGGCCGCGGCGTACGGCGAGCACCAGCCGGGTTGGGGCACCGTCTACTGCATGGTGCTCAGCGCCCTGACCGAGGCACTGGCCTTCCTGACCGTCGGCCTGGTCCGGCCCTGGGGCCAGGTGGTGCCCCGCTGGATCCCAGTGATCGGAGGTCGGAGGGTGCGCCCGTTGGCCGCTGTCATCCCGGCCCTGATCGGCTCGGCCATCCTGACCAAGGTGGGAATGCTCTCCTTGTTCGGCGGCTGGGCCCGCAACCTGGCCGAGCCGGATTCGCCGCGCGGCTTCGGCGCCCTGGTGATGACCCTCGCCTACCTGCCCCTGGTTGTCTGGGGCCCGCTGCTCGGCGCGGTCACCATCGACTACGCCCGCCGGACGCTGCGGCGGCGCCGGTGACCACGACGACGGATCACGCCGGGGCCGGCTCCCGCCGCTGTTCCCCGGCCCCCGTATCCGCCCCCGCGTCCGCCCCTGCATCTCTCCCGCCCCCGCCCCCGGTCGGGCGCGGCACGGGAGCGGTGCGGCGGCCCCACTCGGTCGCGACCAGCACCAGGGCTCCACCGAGCAGGGCGAGCGGGCCCATCCGGTTCCCGGCGACGGTGATGCCGAACACCGCGGCCCACAGCGGTTCGGTACCGAGCAGCAGGCTCACTCGGGAGGGCGAGGTGGCCCGCACGGCCCACATCTGGACGAAGAAGGCGAACAGCGTGCAGAACAAGGACAGATGCAGCAGCCAGACCCACTGGCCGGCCCCGTACGAGCGGGCGACGGTCCACGGCGCCGGCCCGACGGACAGCGCGACGACGGCGAACACTCCGGTGGCCACGGCGAGTTGGACCCAGGTCACGGCGAGCATGTCGGTGTCGCGGACGGCCCGGGTGCGGGCCATCGCGAGGACGTACGCCGAGCGGACGAGAGCCGCCCCCAGCACCAGCAGGTCGCCGACCGACGGAGCGCGCAGCCCGCCGTCGCCGGTGAGCAGGGCGACGCCGAGAACGGCCAGCGCGGCGGCCGCCAGGAAGGCCCGCGGTGGCGCGGTCCGGCCGAGTGCGCTCTCGCCGAGCGGGGTGAGCACCATCGCGAGGCTGATGATCAGCCCGGCGTTGGTCGCGGAGGTGTGCACGGCGCCAAAGGTCTCCAGCAGGAAGATCCCACTGAGCACCAGCCCCAGTGCGGCGCCGCCGAGCCACTCCGCCCGGCTCAGCCTCCGCAGGGCCCGCCAGGCGACCGCCCCGAGCAGCGGCAGCACCAGCCCGAAGCGCAGCACGAGCATCGCCACGACCGTCCCGGGCTCGGCGACCCGCTGGACGGCGAGGAAGCTCGACCCCCACACCACCGCCACGAGCAGCACCGGAAGATCGCGAAGGACCGACGAGGACGAGGGCGAGTCCTTGGACAGGGAGGCAGGCATGACGAAGATCCCTCCGAACGAGCGGAACCGGCGGGCGCGAGTACCGTACGGCGTCGGACGGACCCAGGGGCCGGGCGGAAGGCCCGGCGGTGGACGAGGCGCAGCGTGGAGCGGGGGAGCGCCATCCTCGCGCACCAAACCGTCGGCGATCAATGCCGTTCCGGACACCGGATGGTCGGCTTGGCCGGTCCGGTCAACCGTCGAGCAGCCCGTTCGCCGCGGCGATCGCCTCGATCTCGGCCGGAGTTCCGGACATGATGACGCGGACGTGCTCGGTGACGAGCTCAACCGGCCAATCCCACCAGGCGGCGCGGAGCAGGCGCTCGATGTCGGCGTCGTCGAAGCGGCGCCGGATCGGACGTGCGGGGTTGCCGCCGACGATCGTGTAGGGCTCGACGTCGGCGGTGACCATCGCACCGGCCGCGATGATCGCGCCGTCGCCGATCCGGACCCCGGGCAGGACGGTGGCCCCGAAGCCGAACCAGACGTCGTTGCCGATCACGGTGTCGCCCCGGCTGGGCAGGCCGGTGACGATGTCGAGGGTCCGCTCGGTCCAGCTGCCGCCGAACATCGTGAAGGGGAAGGTGGAGACGCCGATGGTCGGGTGGGCGGCACCGGCCATCAGGAAGCGGGTCCCGGTGGCGACCGCGCAGTACTTGCCGATCACCAGCCGCTCGGGGCCGTACGCGTAGAGGACGTTGCGCTCCTCGAATCGGGTGGCGCCGTCAGGGTCGTCGAAGTAGGTGTAGTCGCCGACCTCGATCCGCAGGTCGGTGACGAGCGGCCGCAGCAGGACGACCCGGTCGTGGCCGGCGAGCGGGTGGAGCACGGCGGGGTCGGGAATGGCGGTGGCGGTCACACAAGCTCCTCTCGTAATGCGACTCAGGTCGCATTACGATGAGCATGGCACGCCCGCCGCCCCACAGCAAGCCTTAATGCGACTGGAGTCGACTTTGACCGGAGCCACTCACCCCGAGCAGCCGCCCCACACCCCCACCCCGCGCCCCGGTGGCCGCAGCGCCCGGGTCCGGACGGACGTGGTCACGGCCACGCTCGCCGAGGTCACCGAGAAGGGGTACGACGGGCTGACCGTCGAGGCGGTCGCCACCCGCTCCGGCGTCCACAAGGCGACCCTCTACCGCCGCTGGGGTGGGGTGGACGGCCTGGTCGCGGAGGCCCTGGCAGCCTCGGCCGATCAGCCCTGGCCACTGCCCGACACCGGGGACCTCCGGGAGGACCTCCGCCGGATCACCCGGGAGGTGTTCGACGTCTTCACCGACCCCGAACTCGGCCCCACGCCCACCGCGTTGATCTCCGCCGCCCAGCGCTCCGATGTCGGCGCCGCCGCGCTACGCGCCTTCTTCGCGGCCCGCCACCGCCAGGCCGCCGAGGTGGCCGAACGGGCCGCCGCCCGGGGCGAGCTGCCCGCCGGGACGGACGGCGCCGAGGTGGTCCGGGCGGCCACCGCCCCGCTCTACTACCGGCTGTTCGTCACCGGCGAGCCACTGGACGCCCGCGCCGCCGAACGGGCCGCCGACGCCGCCGCCCTGGCCGCCCGCGCCGGACTGTTCATCACCACCCCGGCTGACCCGGAAGGCAACTGACGCACAATCGGCACATCGCGGCCGAACCGGCCCCGTCCATCCCGCCCCCTACCGGAGACCCACCCGGCCGTGGATGATGCCTCCATGACAAGCATGCCGTCCACCACCCCACGGAAGGCCCGTCACGTGAAGCGCAAGCACTGGGCGCTGGTCGCCGCCGCCACCGTCCTCCCGCTCGCGGCGAGCACCGGCACCGCCGTCGCCGCCCCCGCGAACGCCACCCCCGCCCCAGGCGCGACCTGCACCTACACACCCGCCGTGCCGGCCGACAACTTCAAGGGCATCCCGGTCTTCGACGCCAAGAAGGCGGCCCAGCCGTACCACGCGACGCTGCGGACCAACCAAGGCCCGATCACCTTCGAGGCGCTGACCGACAAGGCACCCTGCACCACCTTCTCGTTCCGCTTCCTCGCCGAGCACGACTACTTCGACCGCACCCACTGCCACCGCCTCACCACCCAGCGGATCTACGTCCTGCAGTGCGGCGACCCGACCGGCACCGGCAGCGGCGGCCCCGGCTACTCCTTCCCGGACGAGAACCTCAGCGGCGCCACCTACCCGGCCGGCACCGTGGCCATGGCCAACGCCGGCCCGAACACCAACGGCAGCCAGTTCTTCTTCGTCTGGAAGGACACCAAGCTCTCCCCCGCCTACACCCCGTTCGGCCGAATCACCTCGGGTCTGGACGTCCTGCAGAAGATCGCCGCCGCCGGCGAGGACGACCAGAACAACCCGGGCGACGGCTTCCCCAATGTCCCGGTGAACATCCGCCACGTGAAGATCAGCAAGCGCTGAGCCCGGCGTCGCACCGCTCCCGTACGGTGGCAGTACCGACCACACCGCAGGGGAGCAGCACCGCATGGACAGCCGGATCTGGGAGAGCGTCGACCACCTGGTCGCATGGCTGGACGAGCACAGCACGCAGTCGCCGCAGGAGGAGCGCCTGCTGCGGCTGCTCAAGCTCTCCGAGGAGGTCGGCGAGGTCGGCGCGGCGGTGATCGGCGCCACCGGCCAGAACCCGCGCAAGGGCGTCACCCACACCTGGGAGGACGTCCAGCACGAGCTCTGCGACGTCGTCTTCAGCGCCCTGGTCGCCCTGCGGACGCTCACCCCGGACGCGGCCCGGGTGTTCGCCGAGCGCCTCGCCTACGTCGAGCAGCGCTCCGCCGCCTCCCGCGACACCCTGGGGGCAGCGGAGGCTGCGGCGGCGGAGGCTGCGGCGGCGGAGGCTGCGGCGGCGGAGGCTGCGGCGGCGGAGGCTGCGGAGACTGCCAAGGCGGCAGCGCCGGACCCGCGCTAGCTGCCGGCCCCGCGCCCAACGCCGGACCCACGTCAGCCCCCGGCCCCACGTCAGCCGCCGGAGCCGCGTCAGGCGCCGGACCCGGGTCAGGCGTTGGGCGCGACCCGGGTCAGGCCGTTGATCACGCGGTCCATCGCGTCGCCGCCCTGCGGGTCGGTGAGGTTGGCGAGCAGCTTGAGGGTGAAGCGCATCAGCAGCGGCCGGGGCAGCCCGTGCTGGGCGGCCAGCTGCATCACCTTGGGGTTGCCGATGAGCTTCACGAAGGCGCGGCCCAGCGTGTAGTAGCCGCCGTACACGTCCTTGAGGATGCGCGGGTAGGCCTGCAGGGCCCGCTCCCGACCGCCGACGGTGACCCGGGCCAGGGCCTGGGTGATGACCCCGGCGGCGATCTGGCCGGATTCCATCGCGTAGGCGATGCCCTCGCCGTTGAACGGGTTGACCATGCCGCCCGCGTCGCCGACCAGCAGCAGGCCACGGGTGTAGTGCGGCTGCCGGTTGAAGGCCATCGGCAGAGCGGCGCCGCGGATCGGGCCGGTCATGTTCTCGGGGGTGTAGCCCCACTCCTCCGGCATGCTCGCGCACCAGGCCTTGAGCACCTCGCGCCAGTCCAGCTCGCCGAACGCGGAGGAGGAGTTGAGGATGCCGAGGCCGACGTTGGAGGTGCCGTCGCCCATGCCGAAGACCCAGCCGTAGCCGGGCAGCAGCTTGCGCTGGCCACCGCGGGTGTCCCACAGCTCCAGCCAGGACTCCAGGTAGTCGTCGTCGTGGCGCGGCGAGTTGAAGTAGGTGCGGTAGGCGACGCCCATCGGGCGGTCCTCGCGCCGGTGCAGGCCCATGGCCAGCGAGAGCCGGGTGGAGTTGCCGTCGGCGGCGACCACCAGCGGGGCACGGAAGGTGACCGGCCGCTTCTCGTCGCCGAGCTTGGCGGTCACGCCGACGATCCGGCCGGTCCGATCGTCCAGGACCGGCCCGCTGACGTTGCAGCGCTCGTAGAGCCGGGCGCCGGCCTTCTCTGCCTGACGGGCCAGCAGCTCGTCGAAGTCGGCGCGCTTGCGGACCAGGCCGTAGTCCGGGAACGAGGACAGCTCGGGCCAGTCCAGCTCCAGTCGGACGCCGCCGCCGATGATGCGCAGGCCCTTGTTGTGCAGCCAGCCGTTCTCGGTGGAGACGTCGATGCCCATGTCCACCAGCTGCTTGGTGGCGCGCGGGGTCAGGCCGTCGCCGCAGACCTTCTCGCGCGGGAAGGCGGTCTTCTCCAGCAGCAGCACGTCCAGTCCGGCCTGGGCCAGGTAGTGCGCGGTGGTGGAGCCGGCCGGGCCCGCGCCGACCACGATGACGTCGGCAGTGCTCTCGACCGTGCTGTCCGGCTTCGTCAGATCGGCTGCGGTCTCGGACACGTGGACACACTCCTGGAGCTGCGACGGGTGGGGGGAACGGCGGCTTTTGTCTCCGGCAGTCTAGTTCCGCTCACACCGCCGGAGACCCCCGTGCCCTGCCGCACCCGCTACGCGCTACGCGCTACGCGAGCTTGTAGCCCCGGTGCAGCGCCACGACCCCGCCGGTGAGGTTGCGCCAGGCCACCTTCGACCAGCCGCTCTCCTGCAGCTTGGCGGCCAGCGCGGGCTGGTCCGGCCAGACCCGGATGGACTCGGCGAGGTAGACGTACGCGTCCGGGTTGCTGCTGACGGCGGTCGCCACCGGCGGCAGCGCACGCATCAGGTACTCGGTGTAGACCGTGCGGAACGGCGTCCAGGTCGGTGTGGAGAACTCGCAGATCACCAGCTTGCCGCCGGGCTTGGTGACCCGGTGCATCTCGCGCAGCGCCGCCACGGTCTCCTGGACGTTGCGCAGCGCGAAGGAGATCGTCACCGAGTCGAAGGTGTCGTCCGCGAACGGCAGCCGGGTGGCGTCACCGGCGGTGAGCGGCAGCTCGGGGTAACGGCGCTTGCCCTCGGCGAGCATGCCGACCGAGAAGTCGCACGGGACGACCTTGGCCCCGGCCTCGGCGAAGGGCAGCGAGGAGGTGCCGGTGCCGGCCCCGAGGTCGAGCACGAGGTCCCCCGGTCCGGCGGCCACCGCCTCGGCCACCGCCCGGCGCCAGGCGCGGGCCTGGCCAAGGGAGAGCACGTCGTTGGTGAGGTCGTACTTGGCCGCGACGTCGTCGAACATGGCGGCGACTTCGTGCGGCTGCTTGTCCAGAGAGGCTCGGGTCACGAACCCATTCTTCACCCTGGAACGGACGCGCCGACCAACGGGGCACACCGGGCGCCGTCCAGCGGCGTCAGTGTGACCCTCTCCGCCCGCCCGCGCGCCGCCGGCGCCGGGAGCGCTTGCCGTGGGTGATCGCGGGCATCCCCTCGGCCAGTGCCTCGGTGGCCAGCGCGAGGTTGGTGGCGAGCTTTCCCTGCCCTGCGCGGACCGCGACGGCCCGCCGGTGCCGCCGGATGCGCAGCACGCAGATCGCGAAGAGCACCACGGCCACCGGCACGCTGAACCGGGCCAGCCCCACCCCGACCGGCTGGGGGTAGGTGTCGCCGCAGATCCGCACCGCGCCCGGGTCGTCGGCCGCGTGCTCCAGGCAGACCGGGTCACCGAGCTTGGTGCCGTCGGCCAGCGGTAGCGCGGCCGCGGTGTGCGGCTGGCCGCTCACCTTGTAGCTGACGGCGCTGTACGTGCCGCCGCCGGTCGGCAGCTGGGTGACGACGCCCTCGACTCTCACCGGGTGGGCCCCGATCCGGTCGGCCTGGTCGGCCTGGCGCCAACCGAGCAGGCACATGCCGACGGCCAGCACGGCGCTGAGCACGGCGGCGAGGTACCAACCACGGCCCAGCCGCAGGGTGCGCGGCGGGGGGACGATCGCGGTTCGCATGGTTCCTGTCCTGGCTTGCCTCCGGGGCCTTGGGGCACGGCCCCGCTGCCCGCGGGCACGGGCGGTGGTGTGGTGAGGGTACGGAGTGAGCTGTCCGGGATCGTATCCGCTGGCGGGCCCTCAGGTCACGGCGAAGGGGCAATCACCCCCCGGAGCGAGCCAGGGAGTTCGGGTGCACACGAAGGAAGTTCCTTACGCCGCAAGGCAATCCGGCCACTGACGGATCCGTCACACCGGCCCGCATCCACCGAGGGCGTCAGCGCCGCCGGTACACCAACCGCCCGCCCAGCACGGTCGCCAGACAGCCGCCCGGCAGCGGCCCGGGGTTCCCCCCGGTTTCAACCGCGAACACCGCGAAGTCCGCCCGACCCCCGGCCGCCACCCGCCCGTGCACGGCCCGCGCGAGCGGCAGCACCGCCAGCGGGTCCAGCGGCCCCGCCTCGGGCTCCGCCGGCCCCGGCAGCGCCACAAGCCCCGAACGCGCCACCGCCGTCCGCACCGAGACCCGCTGGAAGGGCCCGGCCACCGCCGTCACCCCGAAGCCGAGCATCCGCTGCAGCCCGCGCCGGGCGCTCGCCCCGCACCGGGTCTCGTCGGCGCAGCCCACCAGTTCGTCCACGAGCGGCTCGACGCCGATCCCCTCCCGCGGATCCGGGTGGTAGTCCCGCTCCAACGCCCGTTGCCCGTACGGGTTGCGCAGCCCCGGCGTGAGCACGGCCGCGCCCCAGTCCCGGACCCGGGCAGCCGGGTGCGCCGCCGCCAGTTCCGGGTACGGCCCGACGGCCTCGACCCGCTCACCGCGCACCACCACCGCCCCGTCGGCGAAGGACGGGGCGGTGGGATCGGCCGGGTCGGGCAGCACGAGGGCCGCCCGGTGCAGGGTCAGCACCGGTACGGACTCAGTTGTCCAGGATCTTCAACTCGGGGTGCGCGGTGCCGCCCTCGATCGCCGTGGAGGCGATGTGCGAGGCGACCCGCGGGTCGACCGGGTCGTTCGCCGGGTCGTCCAGCACCCGCAGGTGCTCGTACGTGGTCGAGCGCTGCGCCGGAACGCGGTCGGCGGCCCGGATCAGGTGGATCAGCTCGGTGAGGTTGGAGCGGTGCTTGGCACCGGCCGCCGAGACGACGTTCTCCTCCAGCATGACCGAGCCGAGGTCGTCCGCGCCGTAGTGCAGCGACAGCTGGCCCGCCTCCTTGCCGGTGGTGAGCCAGGAGCCCTGGATGTGGGCGACGTTGTCGAGGAACAGGCGGGCGATCGCGATCATCCGCAGGTACTCGAAGACGGTGGCCTGGGTCGAGCCCTTCAGGTGGTTGTTCTGCGGCTGGTAGGTGTACGGGATGAAGGCCCGGAAGCCGCCGGTACGGTCCTGTACGTCGCGGATCATCCGCAGGTGCTCGATCCGCTCGGCGTTGGTCTCGCCGGTGCCCATCAGCATGGTGGAGGTGGACTCCACGCCGAGTCCGTGGGAGATCTCCATGATCTCCAGCCAGCGCTCGCCCGACTCCTTCAGCGGGGCGATCGCCTTGCGCGGCCGCTCCGGCAGCAGCTCGGCGCCGGCGCCGGCGAAGGAGTCCAGGCCGGCCCTGTGGATCCGGGTGATGGCCTCCTCGACGGAGACGCCCGAGATCCGGGACATGTGCTCGACCTCGGAGGCGCCCAGCGAGTGGATCACCAGCTGCGGGAACTCGGCCTTGATCGCCGAGAACGCGCGCTCGTAGTACTCCACGCCGTAGTCCGGGTGGTGGCCGCCCTGGAACATGATCTGGGTGCCGCCCAGCTCGACCGTCTCGGCGCAGCGGCGCAGGATCTCGTCGAGCTCGCGGGACCAGCCCTTGTCGCTCTTCGGCGGCACGTAGAAGGCGCAGAACTTGCACGCCGTCACGCAGACGTTGGTGTAGTTGATGTTGCGCTCGATGATGTACGTCGCGATGTGCTCGGTACCGGCGTAGCGACGGCGGCGCACCGCGTCGGCGGCGGAGCCGAGCGCGTGCAGCGGCGCCGAGCGGTAGAGCTCCAGCGCCTCCTCCGGAGTGATCCGGCCGCCGGCGGCGGCCCGGTCGAGCACGGCCTGCAGGTCGGTGCTGGACGCATCGAGGGTGGTCGCTGCGAGCTCGGTCACCTGGCGGCCTTCTCTCTCTCAAGTGCTACTCGGGTACGGCCGAACCAGCCTACGCCAGGCCTTTCGGGCACCATCAGCCCGCCGCCCCGTTCACCTTGTGCATCGTCCCGACCGGGTTCCCGGCCGCCGGATCGGCGGAGCTGAACTTGATCGTTCCGTCGGCCTGCAGGGTGAGCGTCTCCGCGAAGGCACCACCCGTGCAGGCGCCGGGGATCGAGGAGTGCACCAGCCGGGACTGGAACACCAGCTTGGTGTCGGACACCGACTTGAGCGTCCAGGCGCCCTCACAGCTGATCGAGATCAGGCCGGAGAGGCCGTTGTGGCTGGTGGTGCTCTCCTGGCCGATCGCGGCCGGGCGAACGGTGAGCGTGGTGGTGCCGCCGGGCAGGCCCTTGTCGGTGACCATGTCCCCGCTCCAGGTGCCCAGGAACGCGGCCGGCACCGCGTTCGGCCCGCCCGTCGCGGGCGCCGAGGCCGGCGCCGAAACGGACGCGGAGGCCGACGCCGAGGCCGACGCCGACGCGGACGCCGACGGGGTGTCCGTGCCGCCCGGCACGAAGGCCCCGGGCGAGGCGATGGCGTCACTCGGATCGACGGACGGAACCGCTATCGGCCGCACCGCCGGCATCACCGGATCGTCGCGGTGCAGCCGCTCGTACAGCCCGTACCCCACGCCCCCGAGCACCGCAGCCGTCAGCACCGCCACCGTCGCGACCCCGGCCCGCCGCCGCCACCACGGCTTGGCGGGCGTCGTGGTCTGCCCGAACCCCCCTGGCGGGTAGTAGCCCGGGGGCATGGTCGGAGTCCGCACCACCTCGGCCCCGTCCCCGTCCTCGTCCTCCGTCTCCGCGGACGCAGCCCCCGCAGCCGACGCCTCCCCCGGTTCCCCCCGCTCCCCCGGCTCTGCCACCTCCCCCTCCAGGTTCAGCAGCTCCACCGCGCTGCGCCCCACCCCCGCCGCCAGCGCGGGCGGCAGGAAGCCCCACAGCCCGGCGGTGCCCAGGCCGTCCGGGTCCAACCGGGCCGCCAACTGCTGCGGGGTGGGCCGGGCGGCCGGATCCTTGGCCAGGCAGTCGAGGACGATCGCCCGCAGCGGCTCGGCCAGCCCGGAGACGTCCGGCTCCTCGTGCAGCACCCGGTAGAGCAGGACGGCCGCGCTGACCCCCTCGCCGAAGGGGTGCACGCCGGTGGCGGCGAAGGCCAGCACGGCGCCGAGCGAGAAGACGTCCCCGGCCGGTCCGACCGGCTGCCCGTTCGCCTGTTCGGGCGCCATGAAGCCCGGCGAGCCGACCACATAACCCGAACGGGTAAGACCGCTGGTCGCGTCCAGCGCCCGGGCGATCCCGAAGTCGATCAGCCGCGGCCCGTCCAGGGTCAGCAGCACATTGGACGGCTTGACGTCGCGGTGCACCAGGCCGAGCCCGTGCACATGGGTGAGCGCCTCGGCGAGCCCGACCCCGAGCGCCCGGACGGCCATCTCGGGCAGCGGCCCGTACTCCTGGACGGCGACGGTGAGCGCGGGGCCCGCCACGTAGCCGGTGGCGACCCAGGGCTGCCCGCCCTCGGTGTCGGCGTCCAGTACGGGCGCCGTCCAGCTGCCGCCGACCCGCCGGGCGGCGGCCACCTCCTGCCGGAACCGGGCGCGGAACTCGGCGTCGTCCGCCAACTCCGAGCGCACCACCTTGACGGCGACGGTGCGCCCGCCGGCCGTCCGGCCGAGGTAGACCCGGCCCATCCCGCCCGAACCGAGCCGCCGCAGCAGCCGGTAGGCGCCCACCTGGCGCGGGTCGTCCGCCCCCAGTGCCCGCATGCCCCGCACGCTCCCCTCGCACTCGCACGCACGGCCCCCCGGGCGGGTGCCCGGCCGCGTACACCGCTTCCGGGGCGCCTCCCACGGGGCCACCCGCCGGACGCGCCTCGGGTGCAGACCGTACCGGGCCGGACCGACTCCCGGGGCCCTGGGCCGATTCCCGGGGCCTCGGGCCTACTGACCGACGGGCAGCGCCACCGGCTCCAGCAGCCGCACCTCCACGTCCGGTGCGAACCCGCTGTCGTGCGCGACCCGTCGGGCGAATTCGGCGACCCCGGCCCGCTGCCGCTCGCCGAGCGAGAAGTCCAGCGCCTCGCTGAAGTACCGCTCCAGCACGTCCGGCTCGAAGGCCTCCCAGCGGGCGGCCTGCTCGGCGACCTTGGCGGCCTCCACCAGCGACAGGTCGCGGGACTCCAGGAAGGCCCGGTGGACGGCCGCGGTCAGCTCGGGGCGGCGCTCGGCGAACTCCCGGCGCACGGCCCAGACCGCGAAGACGAACGGCAGACCGGTCCACTCCTTCCACATCGCGCCCAGGTCGTGGACGGTCAGCCCCAGGTCGGCGGCCTGCCCGAGGTAGGCACGCAACGCCGGGTCGCCGATCAGGACGGCGGCGTCGGCCTCGGCCAGCATCGCGCTGAGGTCCGGCGGGCAGCTGAAGTAGTCGGGGCGCACGCCCTCCCGCTCCTCCAGGAGCAGCCGGGCCAGCCGGACCGAGGTGCGGCTGGTGGAGCCGAGGGCGACCCGGCGGCCGTCGAGGTCGGCCAGCGGCACCTTGCTCACGATCAGGCAGGACATCACCGGGCCGTCGCTGCCGACCGCGATGTCGGGCAGGACCAGCAGGTCGTCGGCGTTGCGCAGGTACTCCACACAGGTGATCGGCCCGATGTCCAGGGAACCGCCGACGAGCTGGTCGCTCAGCTTCTCCGGGGTGTCCTTGGTGAGGTCGAGATCGAGCAGATTGCCGGTCCTGGCGAGACCCCAGTAGAGGGGAACGCAGTTCAGGAACTGAATATGGCCGACCCGCGGCCTGACCGGCGTGTTCTCCTGGGGCTCCCGCGTTTGCACGTCCGCTGCCACTGCGCCGCTCCCTTGCTGTTCGTGCGCCTCCCCGCAGCGTATGCCCGCAGTTCACGAGGGGTCGCACCGGCCACCCGACACGCGCACACGCGCCCTCAACAGGCCTTCGCACGCCCGCTCCCAGGCCTCACGACACGCGCCGTCCGCACCTCAAGCGACCCCTGGTCGTCACAGCGACCGCATGCTAGCGTTGCCCTCAGTTGCAGTTTGATTCCCCTTGCAGTACTTGAAGCCTGCGGAGCATGTAACCGCGGGCTTTTTGTAGTTTTTCAGCAATATCGAAAAACTTCGGACTCGTCCGGAGGCAGGGCGATCAGCGCAGCGGACCGGGTGCCACGCGGTGTGGCCCCCGACACGCATCGCAAGGAGAACGGCATGGCTCAGGGAACCGTCAAGTGGTTCAACGCTGAGAAGGGCTTCGGATTCATCGCCCAGGATGGCGGCGGCCCCGACGTCTTCGTCCACTACTCCGCCATCAACGCGAACGGCTTCCGTTCGCTGGAGGAGAACCAGGCGGTCACCTTCGACGTCACCCAGGGCCCGAAGGGTCCGCAGGCGGAGAACGTCAGCGCTGTCTGACCATCCTCTGATGTTCTGATCGCTCGGGACCCGTGCGGGTCCGCCGACGGCTCCCGACAGTCGTCACCATGAGCACAAGAGCAACACCCAAGGGGGCCTGCCCATCGCGGCGGGCCCCCTGCCTTTTCCCCTCGGGGAGAGCACGGCGAAGGGGCCGCCCTCGCACCACCTGGTGCGAGGGCGGCCCCTTTCGTACCGCTCGGATCAGGCCGCGGCCGGAGCCTTCGCGCCGGCCTGCGCCGGGACGACGGCCTTCGGCGCGTCCTCCTCGTACAGGTCACCGGAGGGGTTGTTGTACGCGGCGACGTCCAGGATCTTCTCCCGCGCCGCGACCAGCACCGGCACCAGCGCCTGACCGGCGACGTTCGTAGCTGTACGTTAAACACCTACGTTGCACACCGTGATCATTCGCGCTCAGGGGGTGGCCATGCCCAAGGCTACGAGGGTCGGCATCTACGTCCGCATCAGCAAGGATCGCAAGGGACAGGAACTCGGCATCCAGCGCCAGGAGAAGGCGTGCCGGGAACTGTGTGACCGCCTCGGGTGGACGGTCCTCAAGGTCTACCCGGAGAACGACGTCTCGGCGTCCACCACCAGCCGGAAGCCCCGGCCGGTCTACACCGAGATGATGAAGGACGCCCGGTCCGGGGTCATCGACGCCATCGTCGTCTACTCGATCGACCGCCTCACCCGCCGGATCACCGAGCTGACCGCCTTCCTTGAGGAGCAGAAGGAGTACGGGTTCGCCTTCGCCACCACCGAGGGCGAGGACACCTCCAGCGCCTCCGGCCGGATGATCCTCACGATCAAGGGCGCGGTCGCGCAGCAGGAGACCGAACGCATGGCCGAGCGGGTCAACTCGGCTCTGCTCCAGCGCCGCGAGAAGGGCAAGCCGCACGCCGGCGGACCCCGCGTGTTCGGCTTCGAGGCCGACTCCGGGTTTCAGCGGGTCGTGCCGGAGGAGGTCGAGCTGATCAGGCTTGGCTACGACATGCTCATGGACCGCAAGACGCCGGGGGACGTCGCCCGCGTGTGGAACGACAAGGGGTCTCGGTCGTCCGCCAGCGGGACCATGTGGACTCCGCACAAGGTCAAGCGCGTGTACCGGTCCGAGCGCGTCGGCGGCATCGTCACGTACAAGGGCCAGGTGCTCGGCGACAGCATCTACCCGCACCCGCTCACCAAGGAGGAGTGGGAGAACGTCCAAGCCGTCCTGGACAGTCGCGCGACCCCGGTAGCCCAGGGGTCAGGCAAGCGGAAGCACCTGTACTCGGGCTTCCTGAAGTGCGGCGGCTGTAGCTCCGTAATGGCGATCCAGTGGACCAGCGACAAGACCCGGACGTTCCGGCAGACCCGGTGCCACACCGGCCGGACGGGGGCCGACGGCCGCATCGCCTGCGGCAAGGTCAGCCGGGCGTACACCTGGATCGAAGACCGGCTCAACGAGGTTGTGGAGGCGGCACTGATCGCCCGCCAGCCGAAGATCACACCCGCCGAGTCCGGCGTGGATCTGACCGGCGACATCTCGCGGCTTGAGGAGCGAATCCGGCTGCTCCGCCTGAGGTGGAAGGAGCAGAAGTTGGAGGACGAGGACTACTTCGACTCCTTGGGCCATCTCCGCGCGGAGCTGCAGTCCTTGCGGGCCCAAGAGGCTGCCGCCGCAGTCGCCCAGTCCCAGACCGAGGTGGACGCCCTTGCCGTCTGGCGCGACGACACGATGCAGAACCTCGAACGCCGCCGGGCCATCGTGGCAACCGTGATCTCGGAGGTCGAGGTGTACAGCATCGGTCGAGGTCGGCGGAAGCCTCCGGAGCTCGACTCGATCAACGTTGTTCCGGTCGGGCAGCGGCCCCCGGCTGAGGAGCGCACCCCCGTCGACGATCACTGACATACCCGGCCACGACCCCGGAGAGCTGCGCGTCGTAGTCCTCCGGGGGCACCCACCTCGAAAGGATCTCCGCGATCCAGTCGGCCACCGGGTCGCCGGTCGAGGCAGTCATGACGGCTCACCCGCCGATTGCCTGGCGATCTCCCGGTTGGTGGCAAGGTCTTCGGCGATTCCGGCGGCGATCAGAGCTTCGGCGGGCGAGTGCCCGGTTCCGATGAAACGCCAGGTGGACTCAGTCGCAGTCTCGCTGTCCCAGCCGGCGTACAGGCCTCGGGCGCCGGCCAGGGCACGGGCGTGTTCAGCTCGGTCGGCCCGGAGTTGTCCGTAGGTGGTGGAGTAGGCGCGGGTCTTGGTGAGGCAGTGGCCCCGGTAGCCGAGCATGTGGGCCCAGGTGCGCAGGTGCAGGTGTTCAAGTTCGGGCAGGCCGCCGAGTCTCCAGGCGGTGGCGATGAGGGCGCGGACATGCGGGCTGACGCGTAGCGCTCGGATCTCCGCTAAGGACGTGATGCGGCGGTCGACGGCGCCGGCGGTTTCGGCGCTCTTGCTGGTGTACTTGGCGACGTAGGCGGCTACCGCGTCGTCCGTGAGCCGTCCGCCGTCCCCGTTGGATATCCGGTGGGCGTCGAGCTGGGTACCGAAGCTGAGCCGCCCGCCGCTGTAGGCCGCCGAGTCGGGGCACGGCAGTGCCACAGCAGCGGCAGCCGAGTGGACGGTCTCAAGAAGGAGATCCGCTGTCGCCCAGGACGGAGGCGGCGAGGCGGGCCCGTTGGGGCCGTCGAAGCGGATGACGGCGTGGAAGTGGACGGCGCCGCGCTTCTGGTACTCGGCGACCTTGGCGGCCGAGACCCGGACCAGGGCGCGCACCTGTGACCGGCCGACGCCCGCCCGGGTGGCGACGTGATGGTAAAGGTTGCCCCGGAAGGCCTTCCACAGGGCCGGGGCCATGGCGTTCCACAGGATGTGGCCGGGGTAGTCGTAGCAGTCAGCGCACAGCGGCTGTCCGATGAGCGGGTCCGCGTCGGGATGGGTTCGGCCGCAGCCGTGTCGGCCGCCGTGGTCGCAGCGTCTGCGCCGGGCATGGTGGCAGTCGCCCGCGCGGTGGACGGGGCCGAACGAGGGGGCGGTCAGGGTGACGAACAGCCGCGGGTGTGTCCGGACCGCTTCCGGGATGCCCTTGCCGCCGATGAGGCCGGAGCGGACGAGGTGGAAGGTGTCGCCGCTGTGCTCCCGCGAGCAGGACGCGCAACGGGTGGCCCGGCGGTTGCGGCATCGGACGGCGAGCCGGCCGCCGGGCTCGGTGGCGGTCGTGTAGTGGCGCAGGACTTCGCCGGTCGCGGCGTCGAGGGTGGTGGTGTGCCCGGTGAGGTAGACCGGTTCGGCGCAGCCGCCGGTGGCGCGGATCTGCTCCAGCCAGCGGCTCAGGTCCGGCATTTCGCCGAGGCGGACCAAGTCACGCTCAATCGACGGTAGTTGGCGCAGCCGCGCCTCCCGGTCGAGGAAGGCGCGGCGTGCGGTGGGATCGGTGTACGGGTTGGTGCCGGTGGTCATGGTGGGTGTCTCCAGGGCCAGGGTTCGCCAGGCCCCGGCCGGGCCAGACACGTACTGGCGCGGCCGGGGGCGGCGTTGGGGCGGGTGGAGCGGGTCCGGCGGGTGGTGGTGCCGCCGGTGGGGGTTGGGTGGGTTGGCACGGTGGTCACGTCTTTCAGGTGGTGGTGTGGGTGAGGCCTTGGACGAGCCACATCACGGCGTAGACGACGGGGTCGGCCCAGCCGATGCGGTCGAGGAAGATGCCGAGAACGCCGACGAGGAGGACGTGCCAGGCCTTGAGTTCGCCGGAGCGGAGCAGGAGGTAGGTGACGAGGGCCAGGACGGCGGTGAGGATGAGGGCGGTGCCCATCAGAGGTAGACCCCTTCGGTCGGCTCGTCCGCCGTGCGGAGGCCGGGCCAGGTCGGTGCGAGACGGGCGTACTTCCCGGCCGCGCGGCGGGCCTGTTCGGGGGTGACGTGGACCGAACGCGCGCGGATCCACTGGCCGTCGGTGTCGGCGGTGATGGCGACGCCCTGTTCGGCGAGGGTGATGCGCTGGGCCGCGCCGAGGGCGTCCTTGTTGAGGTCACCGAGCGCCATCTCCGCCGTGCCCGCATCGCTCACCCGGTGGCAGACCCGGCCGGCCAACTGCGCCCGCAGCGCGGTCACCCCCGGTCCGAGGTCGGAGCCCACGCGCTGTCCGGCGATGACCAGGTGGACGCCGAGAGCCGCGCCGAGCTGCGCGAGCCGCAGGAGGTTCGTGGAGATCTCCCCGACTTCCGCCTTGTCCTCCCTGGTGGCCATCAGGTACAGCTCCGCCACCTCGTCCACGATGACGACGACGGGCACCTTTCGGAGCTTGGCCGGGAGGTCCCAGATCGACCGGGCCCCGGCCGAGCGGCACAACTGCATCCGAGCTTCGGTCTCCGCCACCAGCTCGGCGAGCAGCTGAGCGGCTTCCGTCCGGGTGGACGCCAAGGCCGAGAGCCGGTCCTCGAAGAGTGAGAGCTCCATGCCGCCCTTGAGGTCAATACCGAACAGGGCGACGCGTTGCGGGGCGAGTTCCTTCACCAGCGAGGCGATCAGGGTGGACTTGCCGGAGCGGGTAGCGCCGACGATCAGCCAGTGCGGCGCCCGCCGGAAGTCGATCGCCCAGGCCCGACCGTCCTCCAACAGCCCGACCACCGCCCTGAGCAACCGGTCCTTCAGCCGGTAAGGCAGTACCGGCGCGGTGAGCGGGTCCCAGGCGAGCGCGGACAGGGTGACGAACCCGCGCTCACCGGAGGACAGCCGGACCGCGTGCACGCGCCAGGCGTGGGTGAGCGCTTCGACGGCAGAGAGGAAGTGTTCCGGCACCTGCCCCGGGTGGAGCCGCACCGCCGCGCTGTAGCTTCGGCACGCCAGGGCGGGGCGGGACTGGCCTCAGCGGATCACCGCGAACGACCATGTCGCCGAGCAGCGCGTGCCCGGGACGCTTGGCCACAGCGAGGCCAAGGTTCGTGGTCAGCCGCCGCCACGTCACCCGGACCCGCACGACCGCCATCGGGTAGCCGAGCAGGCACCACCACACGTAGGGGTAGTTGCGCCGCAGCCCCGGAGCGATGCTCAGCAGGACGAGCACTGTGGCCAGCAGCGCCAGCCAGAGCACCTGCGCCAGCATCATGACCGTCCCCCGTTCTCGATCGAGGTGTTGTGCGCTTCGGTCTCCAGCTCGCGGGCCTGGCCGGCGGCCTTGGTGGCGACGATGGCGATGTGATCGAAGAGCTGGGCGCCGTCGTCGTCCCGGCCGAACGGGTCGACCTCTTCGGCCAGGTCGCCAAGTTCGCGCAGCAGGCCGCGCAGTTTCACGCGCGTCGCGCTGCTCATCAGGCGTCGCCGCCCTTGCGGGAGGCCGCCGGGGCCGGGGCGGGGACGGGGGTGATGGCGTCGGCGCGGAAGGACAGGCCGTGCCGGTCCCCCATGGCCCAGGAGAAGGCGGTCAGGCCGGTGACGTGCACCCGCATGCCTTCGACCACGCCGACCGGTTCGCCGGACACGCTGATCTCGATGATCGAGGCCCGCCGGCCGTCCTGCCGGACCGCGACCCCGACCGTGTAGACGGTCTGGCCGTCCCGGTCCTTGCGGATCTCTCCGGTCTCGCGGTTCGCGATCCGCGCTTCGGGGGCAACGATGCAGGTCATCGTGCCGAGCCGGGTTCCGTCAACGGGAATGGACTGCATGAGCGCACGCTCCTCTGACGCCAAAGGCCATCCAACGTCAGTCGTCAAACGTACTTACCTTTGGCGCCTTGATGATGCCCCTCCTTGACGCCCCGACGCAAGCGATTCATGCTTACGTTTAACGGCTACCGACTGACGACAGACATAAAGATGCCGCCCGACCAGGGCAAACGACCGAAAACCACACGACACGCGCGACGCGGGCCCCGGCGCCCGCACCAAGGGGTCAACACCATGGCGATCATCCGGAACGAGCCACTGCACAAGCAGGTAGCGGCGGCGATGCGACAGTCCATCGCCACCGACGAGTGGCCCCCCGGAACCCAACTGCCGACGGAAACCGACCTCGCCGAGAAATACGGCGTGTCCCGGCCGACCGTGAGGCTCGCGGTCGCAGCACTGCGCAGCGAAGGCCTGCTGGACGTAAAGCAGGGGCGGGGCACCTACGTCCGAGCCGCCGTCAACGGCCCCTCCGGCAGCCTGGATCGCACGGTCACCCTCCGGGGCGGAACCTACGAGATGCCCATCGACACCTGGTTCGGACACGGCGAGGAGCCGACCGTCTACCGCACCCGCACGGAAGCCATCACAGCTCCGCTGCTGGAGATGGAGCAGGACGAGCTGATGATCGGCTGCGACCGCCTGATCACCGAGCCCATCGGCGACGGCCGCGCCCTCCACCGCCTGCTACTCCCGATGGAACGCATCGAGGACACCCCCCTCGCCCAGCAGCCCGGCGTGACACCGGCCGAGGCATACGCCGCGCTGGCCGCCGCTGGCCGCGAACTCGCCTGGCGCGAACGGGTCACCGCCCGCGTCCCCCAGCCCGACGAGCGGGAAGCCCTGCGCCTGTCCGAGGCAGCTGTCCTACTCGTCGTCCACCGCGTCACCTACGACCAGGCTTCGAACCTGCCCCTGCTCCTCGAAGAGCTCCGGCTCGGCGCCGAAACCACCGGCCTCACCTACGACATTGAGGCCACCAAGCCCAAGCGCACCACCAGCCAGACTAAGGCCGCCAGCCACTGAGGTTTTCGCGCTGTTGTTGGGTAATGGAAAGCACCGATTTCTGCGGTATGCCGATAGGTGTGCGGTACCTGCAGGGGCGAAGGCCTGACCGTTGAGCGGCAGGCTTTTGTGACGGGTGTGGCTGGCGGCGACTGGCCGGTTCGAGGCGAGTGAGCGGACTTCGGCGATCGCCCGCGCCCTGCGAGCCGGCGAGCGGCGACGGAGTGCTGGCGGCGGGCCCGGTGCGGGAAAGGGACGGAGGCCCGGCGAGTGTGCCGGAGCTCCCGGCGGACCAGTTCACCGAGCACCACACCGACGGAGCTGTGAAACCCGGCGCCCACCCGACCCGGCATCCAAACCGCCAGCCCGAAAATCCGAAACGGCCCGCCGGATGAACCGACGGACCGTCACGAAAGATCGAGGCTAAACCTACTTGCGAAAAGCGAACCGCGACCTGATCGCCTGAAGGTGCCACGGTGTCAGATAGAACGCGATAGCCCCAAGTGCCACACTGATAACGGCGATGAACGTGCATCCCAAACTAGAAGGCGGCTGCCCAGTCCAATCCCACCACCTGACCTGGCCCTGCGAGTCCTGGCCAAGGTATGTCAATGGAAATATCGTAGCAACCGGAAGGATCCATGACAGCCATCGTCCGAAGATGCGCCCAGAGAGAAGCGCCAGACCGAACCAAATGAGGAGTGCTCGGACCAGAATTACCGCCAAGGTGGCACCTGATACAGACAGCTCCGTCACGCCGACCAGAGTTGTTGTCAGAAAGACAACGGCTAGAAGGTGAGTCGTTTCATACCGACGCAGTCCGCGGCTTGCGACTAGCTCAAGCTGCGCCATCTGACTGTGCAGGCTCCCCGCGCCCAGGGCGGCAAATCCGATCGGAAGTTCTCGCCGCATGGGGACACCGATCATCGCTCCACCATGCTGGACAGGGAAATTCAAGGTGGTGGAACCGAACGCGGCATCACAAGCGGTAAGAAAGGCTAGTCCTACAACAAGGCCTGTAACGTGATGGCCCCTTGCGTAGCGCGCCAGGTCGTCCAGCCGCATTGACGCGGAGCGACTATCCGCAGTATGCACGGTGAATCGCCTCGACTCGTTCTTGAACCCATTTGGCTTGGGTATCCTCTGGCTGCGAGAGAAGCTGTGTGATCGCGCCGGAATCTACACCGGGCGGACCTCCATGCATGTCCGAAGGTTGCGTTCCGCCGAAGATGCGCATCGAAAGCCAGACCAGCAGTTCACTATCTGACGTTCTGAAATTCTCGGTCATGCGAGGGCCTTTGGGGAAACTGCACCCAGGGCCCGAGGGTCGAGACGCGTACAGGATTCCGGAAGCCAGGGTCTCAGATGGATCCCACATGGACCCTTCTAGGATGTAGAAATCCTGGTACGTGTGCCCGCGGCCTCGCAGGCCGCGCTCAAAGAATGCCTCCGGAATGACAAAAGACCCCGCCGGGAGTTTTTGCATGCGCTCTGCCATGCTATTCGCTTCGGCCAAGTATTTTTGATCCTCTGACCAAAGGCAGATCTTGGGGTTTCCCCCCGTGCACACGGGAGTGGGCGATCCCGCACGGTCCTCCTGCAGCGGGCTTGTGGCTTCCAAGCCCAACACTGAAACTACCAGCAGTGCACAGAAAGCAGCCATGGGGACACCGCGGGACGTCAACTTATTCCGCATGCGACTGTTTGCGACTGGAAACCTTCTTTGCACCAGGATTGCAGCAGTTGCGAGGATGACCGCCACCAGGCAGCGGGCAGTCAAAGCTGTAGGGGAAACTTGCTGGAATGGAGATCCGGTGATTGCATAAAGGCCCAGAGCTGTTGGCGAACCCGCCCAAGCGATGAGAATCAAGCTGCCGAAACCGCTGACCAATGGAGCTGTGAACTGAGATTTAATCCAGCTGCCGGCGATGTGTCCCACACTGGCGAATCCAATGAGCAAGGCAGCACCAAGTAGCAGGTAGCTTGGCCACGGGTAGCCCGATCCAGCCGTGGCCAAGCTGACAACTGACGCTACGATGATGCCGATCATGTATGCCATGAGGCCATACGTGACTGTTGCGGAAAGCAATGCAAGCTCTGACCGCCATCGAGGGAGCGCTCCAGCCTGCACTTGGCTTTCGAATTTACTCCGCGTAATGCGTCCAGCTGCCCAAGCCGATGCCGCCGCAAGGAGAGGGGCAAAGTAAAAGGCTGGGATTTGAGCCTGAACGCTGGTCTGCACCCATTCGCCGATCCACCATTGACTCCGGCCGAAGAGGGCTCCAAGATCGAGCAACACGAGAATTGGAAACCACCAGCGGACTGGTGAACGCCGAAGCTCCAACCAGTAGATCCTCATCGCGTGCCCGCCGTTCGTCCAGCGAGTACAGTCATGTAACCGCGTTCCAACGATGTGTCTCCGGGTACACCCGGCGCCGCCAGTTCACCAAGCTCATGTGGAGCCCCGCGGAACATGACACTTCCTGCCGTAAATACGGCGACTTCGTCGCAGACCGCGTTTACGTCCTCGACGAGATGGGTGCTGAGAACCACTGTCGTATCGTCGAGTGACCGAATCAACTCTCGGAAGCCCAGCCGCTGCGCTGGGTCCAGCCCAACCGTCGGTTCGTCCAAGAGAACGAGTTGTGGTGCTCCAACCAGGGCTGAGGCGATACCGGCACGCCTCAGCATGCCCCCTGAGAGGGATTTCATTTTCGCTTTTCGTTGATCACCGAGACCGACACGATCAATTACCTCTACAGCTTCCCGCGAGGCACGAACTGGCGGGACCTCGCGCAGCCACGCGCAGTAGCGCACGAAATCATACACCGAAAAGTTCGGAAAATATCCGAAATCCTGAGGGAGGAAACCGATATTCCGGCGCACCTGTCGCGCCGACCTTTCGGAGGCTACTTCGATGCCATAAATCTCGATGGATCCGGATCGTGGTGGCGCAATTGTCGCCAGCGATCGCAGTAGGGTTGTCTTACCAGCACCGTTAGGGCCGAGGAGGCCAAAGACTCCTCCTGTGATGCTGAGATTCAAGTTGGAAAATACTGTCTTCTTTCCATAGCCTTGAGTCAGCCCCGAGACGCGAACTGCGGGAGTCACAGCGTACCCTTCTAATAGCGACTGTGCGCCGAAAGTCTAAGTCTCCGGCGCACAGTCACGCGGTGCATTTACATGTTGAGCTACCCGTCAGGGCCTGAAATGGCGCAGATTACGGGTTGGTGTAGTTGATCCAGGAATTGTTGATCGAGAAGGTGCAGTCGACCTGGCCCCAGCCGTTAATGGTGGAGCCCTGGCTTATCCAAATCCAGTCGGACTGCTGGTCGAAAGATGCTGAGCAGCTGGCGGCGTTCTGGAAGTCGCCATTCTGGGTCACGTCGTAGCAGTGGGCGTTCGACCCCGTGGAACCCCAGGTCGAGAAGCAGCCGAAGGTGTTGGGACTCTGACCGGCGAAGGCCGACGGGGCGACCGTTGCGAGTGCGGCTGTCGAGAACAGGCCGACAATGGCAGCCTTTGCGACAGTTGACCGAATGTTCAAGACTAGTACTCCCGGTTCGTTGTTGGGCGTGCCCGCTCTTCCGGGGCCCCCCGAGCGCATGATCTTATAGGCTGGCAGGTACCTGACGTAAGGTCAAAAGTCGTTTGTTGCAAGGTGTTCCATCAAGTCCGATTCGCGAGAATCGCCAAGGTTGAGGACAGTTTCGTAAGCGCGAACGACGTCGACCTGTTGGGACACACACCACGCCCAACCTGCTTGTAGGCAAGGTTGTCCCACTCCAGGGCGATCGAGCCGCCGGACTGGATGCGCGCGCGGCCACCGAGATCCGCCGACGGCAGCGTCTCTGGACACGAACGTCGGACGTGTGCCCGCGTCGACCCCAGGCGCGGGTGCGCGGCGGCGTCATCGCATGTCCAGACGCGGCGTGGGGGGCTGTCGCAACTCTCCTTTACTTACTCCAGACGCGGCGTGGGGGGCTGTCGCAACTCTCCTTTACTTACTCCAGACGCGGCGTGGGGGGCTGTCGCAACTCTCCTTTACTTACTCAAGCGGCGGCGTCTTCGCGCCGCCGGGCGGTCCCAGCCGCCTCGGCCGGGCTGCGGCCTGCCGGCCGGTCCCGGCCGGGCGTCTGGCCCGCCCAACGAGGCACAACCCGCTCAAGGTCGAAGATGCTCAGGCCCGTTCGCTGCCCAGGTGGCTGGGGTGGCCGGCCGAGGGAGGCTTTACGCACCTCGCCGGGCCAGGGCCCGCGTCGGGCAAGGGCGGGGGGCCACTCGGCCCAATTGCGGTCAGGCCCAAAAGCCCTGACCGAGTTCGCAGCAGCTTACGGCCCCCGACCATGCCCGACCCCGACCCCGCAAGGACACCGCCCAAAACCTCCCCCAACCGGCCACGCGCGCACCGACCCGCCCACCGGGCCGGTCAGGCCAGCTCACGGCGAACGTATGCGGCCAGGCAGAGCAGTTCTTCCAGGCTCAGCCAGCCCTCCGCGATGCCCTCCAGCCGAACCACCGGGCCACCGAGGGCATCGGTGTCGGCGATCGCCCGCAGCTGCGCGCGCTTCACACCACACGCCGCGAGCAGCGCATTCAGCTCGTCCGCTTCCCGGCGGGCCACCCGCCACCCCGCCGCGTAGTCCACATCCGGCAGCCACACCCACGCGTCCGGATCGAGGCCCGCCGCCAACTCCGCACAGAAGTCGTCGTCCCCGTGCAACAGTCCCTCAACTCCCTTGATCACAACCGAACCGGCCATCCGTGCACAGACATGCCGAGGAGCCCGATACCATCGGCACCGGGTTCCGACCCACCGGACCACCCCTGTCCCGCCAAGGTCGCGGGGTGGTCCGGCACGTCTTCAGTTGTTCCTGATCAAGTCAGGTGCGGTCCCGTGCGGTCCCTTCCTGGTCGCGTCCGAAGATCCGCCGGAACAGCTCTGCCTCACTCAGACCGAGCAGCGGGTCATCAACTCCGGTCCGGTCCCGCCAGATCCGGTGCATCAGCTCCAGCCGCACGCCGTCCGCGAACCCAGGTTCAGTGCGCCACTGCGCCACCTGACGGTGCGTGGCCCGCCGCCCCGGCGAGATCGCCCTGACCGGCCGCGAGAACTGACCGCGCAGAAGCCACCAGGTCAAGCCCCGGTCCCGCCAGGCCCGGAGCCGCCGGATCACGAGGGCGCCCCGGGGTCAGCCGGGTACACCTTGACCACGTACGGTGTCAGACCGGGAAAGGCCAGCGCCCGTACCTCCCCGTACATCGCCAGGCGATGCCCGATCTTCTGCACCGCGGACGGCCCGAACAGCTCCTCGAAGTACTCCAGCTGCTCCGAACTGAGCGGCAGCGCCCGCAGGGACCCCAGGAGCGCGGCCAACGCGTCCGGCAGCTTGGAGAACTGCGCGGGCTCCGTGACTCCCCGGACCTCCACCACCACCGGGAACGGGTACGGCGAGACGCCCTCAGTCCCCACACCGCCGACCAGGGCCAGCTCCGTGCCCGCCGAACCGTGGTCTCGCACCGGCATCATCGCGCCGACACCTCCCCGGCACGGCGCGGGTGCCGCATGTGGACACCGACCGTCTGGCCGTTGACGACGATGTACCGGGCCACCGCCTTCCGCAGCCCCGCGCCGCAGTAGAAGCACCGCGACGCCGCTGACCCGAACACTCGCTTGTCCCCCATCACTCACCGCCTCCCGGGCCCACCAGAGCCCAAACGATCTTCCCGATACCTTCCGGCCGAGGCGTGCAGCCCCACTCCACCGACAGGGCCTCCACCAGGCACAACCCGCGCCCCGACAGGTCGTCCGAACCGGTCGAGCGTCGAACCACCGGTTTCTCGCTGCTCGCGTCGTGGACCTCGATCCGGAGGTGGCTGCACACGATCTCGAACCTCACGGCGATCTCTCGCCCAGGTGAAACCCGGGCGTGCTGTACCGCGTTGGTCACCAACTCCGACAGCACCAGCTCGCCGGCCCCAGCCAGCGCGCCGCCGTCCGTGACGCCGCCAAGGAAGTCCCGCAGGTGCTTCCTGGCTACCCCGGCAGACCTCCGATGGCGGGTGAGCATCGCCCCGAACGCGGGTATCCCGTCGGCCGACATGTGCGACTCGCCACCGTCCCGGGATTCTCCCGAGCTGATCACGTGCACCACCTCCCGGCGCCCAAAGCGAGGCCAGAACATGGACGTTCCGGCCCTTGACATCAGACCGCCGAGAGGGATTGCGGACTTCGTACCCAAGGTGATTACCCACTGTGGGTAAACTCACAGGTAATCAACTTCCTTGCAGTGACTGCTGATCAACAGCGGGAGCAGTGGTGACCGAGGCACGCGTACCGGACCGGCTCCCGCCGGGCCTGCTTTCCAGCCCGGAGATGATCACCGCCTGCCGAAGACGAGACTTCGCCACCGTCTTCCGGCTGCTCAAGCTGGCCGGGATCTACCCCTCGCTCATCGCCCGGGCCTGCGACATGACGCCGAGCCGAGTCGGCGAGGTCATGGCAGGCAAGCCCAAGATCGAGAAGATCGATCTCATCGAGCGAATCGCAGACGGCCTGCACATCCCAGGACACATGCTCGGGTTGGCCTCTCGGGAATGGGAGCAGGAAGCACCAGCCCCACGGCTCCGGCACCGAGCGCCCGAGCCGTTCGCCGGCGGGCAGGGGCTCAGCGCGCCGATCGACCCCGAGTTCTTCGTCAGCCATCTGCGCGGCGTCATGCCCGGCCACTACAAGGCAGCCAACCTGCTCGGCTCCCGCCACGCACTCGACGCGGTGACCCGGCATGTCCAGTTACTTGACCACCTCCAGCAGAACGCCGGGGGCCGTGCCCGCGACAAGCTTCTCACCATTGGTGCGTGTACTGTCGAGTTCCTGGGCTGGTTGAACCAGGACCTTGGGGACTTCGACCAGGCCCTCTTCTGGTCAGACCGTGCGATGGAGTGGGCGCAGGAGTCGGGTGACGATGTCATGGCCGCCTACGTGCTCTTCCGGAAGAGCAACCAGGCCACCGCTCAACGCAGTGCGCAGAAGGCAGTCAGCCTTGCTCGCGCCGCTCAGCGGTCGGCCGGCGCCACCCTACGCATCCGTGCTCTGGCCGCCCAGCAGGAGGCCCAGGGTCACGCGCTCATGGGCAACCCGCGCTTTGCTCAGGCGAAGTTCGATGAGGCCCACGAACTCGCGGCCGAGCCGGACGACTCGCACGCGGACGACGCGCTTGATCTGGCGTACTGCACACCGACCTACATCGAGATGCAGCGGGCGAACTGCCTGATCGAACTCGGCGATCCGCGAACGGCCGTGGACATGTTCGAGGCCGAGCTTCAGATTCTGCCGCCTATCTACCGCAACGACCAGGGCGTGTACCTCTCACGGTTGGCGCGCGCCTACGCGGTGTCCGGCGAGCCGGAGCAGGCCGCCGCCGCGGCTGACCGGGCGCCGTCGATCGCCATCGACACCGAGTCCGCCCGGGCCATGTCTGAACTATCCGCAGCCGGAAGGGCCCTCCAGCAATGGAGAGCCGTACCCGAAGTCGCCACGTTCACCGGTCGTTTGACCCTGATGAGCAGCAAGGAACCGTCTCGACCGCTGATGACCTGATGAGAGAGGCTGGGCGCATGGACGCACTGATCACGGCCGCTACTTCCGCAGACGAACGCCAGCGTGGCGCCAAAGTTGCTGTGCTGCCGGTCGGCAGCTTCGAGCAGCACGGCGATCATCTGCCGCTCACCACCGACACCGTCGTCGCCAGCCTGATCGCCCAACGGATCGCCACCGACTACGACCTGTTCCTCCTACCGCCCATCACGCTGTCCTGCTCCCACGAGCACGCCCACATGCCGGGCACCGTCAGCATCAGCGCCGCCACCCTCTACGCCGTGATCAACGACACCTGGAGGTCCCTCCAGGCGTCCGGCATCCCAGGCCTGCTGATCGTGAACGGCCACGGCGGGAACTACGTCCTCTCGAACGTCGTCCAGGAGGCCAACACCACCGGCCCGCGCGTCGCCCTCTTCCCTGTCCGCGAAGACTGGCACCGGGCCCGCGAAGCCGCTGCTCTGGAGAGCTCAGGCGCCGAGGACATGCACGGCGGCGAACTGGAAGTCTCACTACTCCTCCACGGCGCTCCCCACCTCGTCCGCGACGGCGTCGAAAACAACGACCACGACGCCCCGGAGCGCCCCCACCTCCTCACCCTGGGCATGGCCGGCTACACCCGAAACGGCATCATCGGCCGCCCGTCGCTCGGGACAGCCGAGAAGGGCAAGGCCATCCTGGAGAGCCTGTCCAAGTCGGCGGCCGCGCACCTCTCCGTACTCACGCAGGACTGACGCAAAGCACCAACGAATGCGAATGGGCCCTCTCCCGCGTCGGGGAGAGGGCCCATTCGCTGAGTTCGTCAGGCCGCAGCAGCAGCCTTCGCGGAGGCCTGCGCTTGGATGGCAACAGGGCCGTCGAGCAGGTCACCGTTCGGGTTGTTGTACGCCTCACGGTCGATGATGCCTTCGCGAGCAGCGACGATGATCGGCGTTACAACTTGACCGGCGACGTTGGTCGCGGTGCGCATCATGTCCAGGATCGGGTCGATGGCGAGCAGCAGGCCGACGCCCTCCAGCGGCAGGCCCAGGGTGGAGAGGGTCAGCGTCAGCATGACGATCGCGCCGGTGAGGCCCGCGGTGGCGGCCGAGCCGACCACCGAGACGAAGGCGATCAGGATGTAGTCCTTGATGCCGAGGTCGATGTTGTAGACCTGGGCGACGAAGATCGCGGCGACCGCCGGGTAGACCGCGGCGCAGCCGTCCATCTTGGTGGTGGCGCCGAACGGGACGGCGAAGGAGGCGTACTCGCTGGGGACGCCGAGGCGCTCGGTGACGCGGCGGGTGACCGGCAGGGTGCCGACCGAGGAGCGCGAGACGAAGGCCAGCTGGATCGCGGGCCAGGCGCCCTTGAAGAAGTGCAGCGGGTTGAGGCCGGCGGCGAAGCGCAGCAGCAGCGAGTAGACGACGAACAGGACCAGCGCGCAGCCGACGTAGATGTCCAGGGTCAGCGTGGCGAAGGGCTTGAGCAGGTCCCAGCCGTACTTGGCGACGGACTTGCCGATCAGGCCGAGGGTGCCGAGCGGGGACAGTCGGATGACCCACCACAGGGCGGTCTGGGTCAGCTCCAGCACGGACTCGCTGAGCTTGAGGACCGGCTCGGCCTTGGCGCCGAGCTTGATGATCGCTGCGCCGACCACGACCGCCATGAAGACGATCTGCAGCACGTTCACCTTGGCGAAGGCGTCGACGATGTTGGTCGGGAAGATCCCGGTCAGGAAGTCGATCCAGGTGCCCTTGGAGTCGAGCGCCTTGAGGCCCTCGGTCTTCAGGTTGGTGCCCTGGCCGGGGTTGGTCAGCAGGCCCAGCCCCAGGCCGATGGCGACCGCGATCAGCGAGGTGACCATGAACCAGAGCAGGGTGCGGGTGGCCAGCCGGGCCGCGTTGGTGACGTTGCGCAGGTTGGCGACGCTCACCACGATCGCGGTGAACACCAGCGGCGGGACGGCCAGCTTCAGCAACTGGACGAAGATCTTGCCGATGGTCTCCAGGGTGGTGGCCAGCCAGGAGATGTCGGCGGCACGGGCCAGGTAGCCGAGGCCGACGCCGAGCACGAGGCCGGCGACGATCTGCACCCAGAACGGTGTCTTGCGGATACGGGCGAGCACGGACGGCGACGAGGTCGCCTCGGGCGCTGTGGACATGGGGGTGCGACTCCGGGGGAGGGCGTTGCTGACGGCGGGGTGTGGGGCGGAGGAGGCGGCACGGCAGGGGCCGGACGGGAGGGGTCACGGGCCCCGGTCAGGGGCGTGCCGCCGGAATACAGCTCATGGCGCGACAACGGCGCGGGCTGTCCACAGCGCCGGTCAGAGCGCACGGGTGGGCGGCGCCGGGCAGCGGGCCCGGGCCGTGCATCCGCAGTGCGTCTGAGGTGGTCACGGCCGACACGCTAGCAGTAAAGGTTTGAGATGTTCAAAGTAGTTGTTTGAGATCGAGCGAGGCCCCTGCGGACCTCAGGAGTGAGATCCGGACACGAACGAGGCTGACACCACATCAGATCTGCCTTCCAGTCGGATTGACCGACCGGAAGTTATACGTATAACCTTGCCGACGTCCCCGCCCTCCCCTGCCCGGACGGAGAAGAACACCGATGGGCTACCTCGCCCTGCTTCGCGCCCCGCACGTCACCCGACTCCTGCTCGGCACCCTGCTCGGCCGCATGCCCGCCGGCATGACCGCCCTGGTCATCGCCCTCGCTCTGCGCGACGCCGGGGTCCCGTACAGCCGGATCGGACTGGCCACCGCCGCCTACGCGATCTCCGCCGCCGTCGGCGGACCGGTCCTCGGGCGGATCGTCGACCGCACCGGACAGCCCCGCGTCCTGCTCGTCTCCGCCGTGGTGGCGGGCGGCGGGTACGCACTGCTCGCTCTCGCCCCCGGCTCCCCGGTCGCCGCGCCGCTCGGCGCCGCGATCGCCGGTCTCGCCATGCCCCCACTGGAACCCTGCCTGCGCTCGCTCTGGCCGGACGTGGTCGAGGAGGAGCAGCTCGACACCGCGTACGCCTTCGACTCCGCCTCCCAGCAGATCCTCTACGTCGCCGGGCCGCTGGCCGTCGCCGGGATCGCCGGCCTGTTCAGCCCGGTCGCCGCGCTCTGGGTGGCCGCCGGACTCGGGCTGGCCGGCGCGCTGATCGTGGCCACCGCCGGACCGGCCCGGGCCTGGCGCGCCCCCGCCCGCGAACGGTCCGCCGGACTGCTCGGACCGCTGCGCTCCCCCGGCCTGGTGCTGCTGCTGATCGGACTGGCCGGCGCCGGCTGGACCGTCGGGGCCCAGAACGTCCTGTTCATCGCCTATGCCGAACGGCACGCCGGCGAACTGCCGGGCGGCGGCGGCACCCTGCTGGCACTGGCCGCCCTCGGCGGTCTGCTCGGCGCGCTGGCCTACGGCATGGTCAACTGGCGGCAGACCACCGCGACCCGCACCTGGGTGATGGCCCTCGCGATGGCCGCCTCCTACCTGCCGCTGGTGACGCTGCCCGGCCCGTACCCGATGGCCGCGCTCGCCTTCCTGTCCGGGATCGTGCTCGCCCCGCTGCTGGCGGCCGCCTTCGTCCTGGTCGCCGAACTCGCGCCGACCGGTACGGTCACCGAGGCCTTCGCCTGGCTGGTGACCCTGTTCGCCACCGGCAACTCGCTCGGCTACGCCGTCTCCGGCCACCTCGCCGAGAGCTCCCTCCGCTCGGTGGCCCTCTGCGCGGCCGGCGGCATCGCCCTCGGCGGCCTGCTGCTGTTCGGCGCCCGGGGCTGGTTCCGCACCGCGCCGGTCGCGGCGCCCGCCCAGCCCGTCCCGGTGGGCTGACCCACCCCCACGGACGACTGCGCCCGCCGGGGGTCTGGCCGGCGGGCGCAGTCCTTTCACCCACCTCCTGCGATCAGCTGCGGCGGCCTCGACGGCCCCGGGCGATCACGGTGAACAGCACAAGCCGAAGGCCACGGCCGGTCGGGCCGCCCCGGGCAGGCGTGGAGGTCACTGCCGGGACGTCCGCACAGTGGAATCCCATCGTCCGACGATCTGACCTTGCCCACGGCGCGAGAGGGAACGCCCCGCACTCACCCGATCGGAACCATGCGAACGGGTCATTCGACGCCACGTCAGGAGAGGGCGGGCGCCGGGGCGGTCGAGGAGCGCAACACCAGTGAGGTGGCCAGCGGGGCGACCGGCTCCGCCCGCTCCCCGCGCAGCAGTCCGGCCAGCGCGGCCGCCCCCACCCGGCCCAGCTCCTCACCGGGCAGGTCGACGGTGGTCAGCGGCGGGGCGAGCAGTCCGGCCACCGCGACGTTGTCCATCCCGACCACGGACAGGTCGTCCGGCACCCGCAACCCCCGCTCGACGGCGGCCTGGTAGACCCCGGAGGCGACCACGTCGTCGTCGCAGATCACCGCGCGCGGACGGTCCGCCCGCTCCAGCAGCCGCCTCGCCACACTCCGCGCGGCGGCGTGCCCCTCGTTCAGGCTGACACCCAACTCCACGACGTCCAGGCCGAGTTCGCGCACCGCCTGCTCGAAGGCGGCCTGCCGGACCCGGAAGGTGTACGCGGCGTGAGTGGAGCGCAGACGCCCGATCCGGCGGTGGCCGAGGGCGGCCAGGTGCTCGACGGCCGCGCGCATCCCGCCGGCCACGTCGAGCTCGACGGTCGGGCGCGCCCGGTCGGCGCCGGGGTCGGCGTCGAGGTAGACGGCGGGGGTGTCGGCGGGCAGCTCGCCGAGCTGGCTGTCGTCCGGGGAGCAGATCAGCAGGCCGTCGAAGCGGCCGGCGGTGGCGGCCTCGGCGAGGGTGGCGCTGCCCCAGCCGGAGCTGACCACGACCGCCAGGCCGTGCCGGCCGGCCTCGTGGTGAACGCCCTCCAGCACCCGGCCGAAGAACGGGCCCTGCAGGTTGGGCACCGCCAGCATGATCATCCCGCTGCGGCCCAGCCGCAGCTGCCGGCCGGCCGCCTGCGGGCGGTAGCCGAGGCTGCGGGCGGCCTCCCGGACCCGCTCCCGGGTGGCCTCGGAGACCCGGCGGCCGGCCTCGGCTCCGGAGAAGACCAGCGAGACGGTGGCCTGGGAGACCCCGGCGAGCCGGGCCACGTCCCGCCCGGTGGGCCGACGCACGGGGGGCGGCCAGGTCCCGGCCTCGCTCCCGGTGGGCCGGTCGGCGTCGGCGGGCAGGGCGGCGTCAGCGGGCCGGTCGGCGTCGGCGGGCCGGTCGGCGGAGGCTCGGGGATCGGCGGGCACGGCGGGCTGCGGTCTCAGGGGTGGGTCGGGGTCAGTTCTGACCGGCGGTGGCCGAGCGGGCGGCCTCGTCCGCCGCGTCCTCCTCGGCGTTCTGCGCGGCGATCCGCTCGGCGGTGCGGCTGCGCAGCCCGGCGACCTTGGTGGTGATCTGAGTCGACATCTCGTCGCGCTGCCTGCTCAGCAGCACGTAGCTGAGCGGCGCGGAGGCGATCGCGGCCAGCAGGAACAGGAAGATCACCCCGGCCTCGCCGCTGACCGGGATGATCCCGAAGTGCCCGAGCAGCAGGGCCACCAGCAGGCAGCCCAGAAAGATGCTGACCCGCATGGAGGTGTAGCGGAGCGTGGCGTGCGACTTCTGCGGGCCGTTGCTGCTCACTGGGACACTTCCTTCTGGTTTCGGGCCGGGGCGGGTCTTCCAGTCAAGCATGCCTGACGGCCGACGCGGGCTGGGCCCCTCCTGCCCGAAGGCGGGCAAGGAGGGCGGGGCTCCCGTCCCCGGCCGCCGCGCCCGCCCGGGGCCGGATCAACGCAGGTCGACCCACATGGTGATGTCGTCGCGGTCGTCCCCGGGGGCGACCCGGATCGCGGCCGGCACCCGGCCGACCTCACGGTAGCCGCTGCGGGCGTAGAAGCGCTCCAGGCCCTGGCCGCCGCGCGCGGTCAACCGCAGCGATTCCAGGCCCCACTCCCGGGCGATCCGCTCGGCCTCGGCGAGCAGCTGCGCGCCGTAGCCGAGGCCCTGGAAGTCGGGGTGCACCATGACCCGCTTGAGCATCCGCCAGTGCTCCATCGGTTCGAAGCGCATCGACTCGAAGAACAGCACCCCGACCAGCCGGCCGGTCGCGCTCTCGTGCGCGACCAGCAGCCGGTCGGGGCCGTCCGGGGCCACCCCGGTGAACTGGCGGTCGGCGGTGTCCCACACCTCGTCCTCGGTGACCGGCGCCACGAAGCCGACCGCGCCGCCGGCGTTGGTCACGTCCGTCCACAGCCGTACGACGGCGGTGCGCAGGTCGGGATCGAGTTTCGGGTCCAGGGTGAAGGTGAGCACCATGATGCGGAGCCTAGACCTCCACTCGGACACCCCCGGGAAGAGGCCTCCGAGGCCAGGCCACTACGACAGGGCGGGCACCGCCCGGTCCGTCGGCCGCCCGGTGCGCAGCGCCAGGCAGAGCCCGACCGCGATCGCGCACAGCGCGCCCGCGCCGTACCAGGTGAGGTCGTAGTTGCCGAGCGCGTCGCGGGCCACGCCGGCCAGGCCGGCGACGACGGCCGCGCCGATCTGGTGGGCGGCGAGCACCCAGCCGAAGACGATCGGGGCGTCCTCGCCGAAGTGGCGGCGGCACAGTGCGACGGTCGGCGGCACGGTGGCCACCCAGTCCAGGCCGTAGAAGATCACGAAGGCGAGGATCGGCGGCTGCAGCGAGCCGGCCAGCAGCTGCGGCAGCAGGAGCAGGGACAGGCCGCGCAGTCCGTAGTAGACGGTGAGCAGCAGCCGGGAGTCGACCCGGTCGGTGAGCCAGCCGCTGAACACGGTGCCGGCCACGTCGAACAGGCCGATCAGGGCGAGCAGGCCGGCCGCGGTGGTGACCGGCATGCCGTGGTCGTGAGCGGCCGGGATGAAGTGGGTGCCGACCAGGCCGGCGGTGGTGGCGCCGCAGATCGCGAAGGAACCGGCCAGCAGCCAGAACGGCCGGGTGCGGGCGGCGGCGCGCAGCACCCGGAGCGAACGGAGCAGGGCGCGGCCGTCGTTGACGGGGGTGGGCGGCGCCTCGGTCGCGCCGTACGGGAGCAGGCCGAGGTCGGCGGGCCGCTCGCGCATCAGCAGCAGGACCGGGACGGCGACGGCGCAGGCGGCGAGCGAGACCACGACCACCGCCGCGCGCCAGCCGTGGTGTTCGACCAGCCAGGCGCCGACCGGTAGGAAGACCAGGTTGCCGGCGGCCCCGGCGGCGGTGAGCACCCCGGTGACGAGGCCCTGGCGGGCCTGGAACCAGCGGCCGGTGATGGTGGTGGCGAAGGCGCCGGCCATCGAGCCGCTGCCGAGGCCGACCAGCACGCCCCAGCAGAGCACCAGTTGCCAGGGTTGGCGCATCAGCATGGTGAGGCCGGCGCCGACCGAGATGGTCAGCAGGGCGCAGACCACCACCAGGCGCACGCCGAAACGGTCCATCAGGGCGGCGGCGAAGGGGGCGGTGAGGCCGTACAGGGTGAGGTTGACGGAGGTGGCGCTGGAGATCGTCCCGAGCGACCACCCGAACTCGTTGTGCAGGGCGTCCATCATCAGGCTGGGCGTGGAGCGGAAGCCGGCCGAGCCGAGCAGGACGAGCAGGGCGACGCCGGCCACCACCCAGGCGTAGTGCACCCGGGGCCGCTTGGCGGGGGCGGGCCGGTCGGGATCGGAAGCGGTGGAGGCGGTGGGGGCGAGGGCGCTTCTTTCGGTCACGCGGACGAGTGTCCCGGCACGCCCGGGGCCGGAACGAGTGGCCTGAATGACAGCTTTCGCAAGAATCGGGCCACGGTCTGGCATACCCTGGCCCGGACCCCCACCGACCTGCGGAAGGACCGGCATGGCGCACCTCGTCGCGGTACTCGCCCTGGAGGGCGTGATCGCCTTCGAACTCGGCATCCCCGCCCGGATCTTCGGCAGTGCCAGGGGCGACGACGGGCAGCCGCTCTACCAGGTGGCCACCTGCACCCTGGACGGCGGACCGGTCGGCACCAGCACCGACTTCCGGATCGCCGTCGACCACGGGCCCGAACTGCTGGAGCGGGCCGACACGGTGGTGATCCCGGCGTCCCGGGACTCCAGCCCGAACGTCGTCGACGCCGCCTTCACCCCCGAACTGGCCGCCGCGCTGGGGCGGATCCGGCCCGGCACCCGGCTGATGTCGATCTGCACCGGCTCCTTCCTGCTGGCCGCCGCCGGCCTGCTGGACGGCCGCCCGGCCACCACCCACTGGGCCTACACCGACCGCTTCGCCCGGATGTACCCGCAGGTGAAGCTCGACTCCGACGTGCTCTACACCGACGACGGCGACGTCCTCACCTCCGGCGGAGTGGCCGCCGGGGTGGACCTGTGCCTGCACGTGGTGCGCCGCGACCACGGCAGCGCGGTGGCCAACGCGGTGGCCCGCGCCTGCCTGGTGCCGCCGTGGCGCGACGGCGGCCAGAAGCAGTACGTGGAGGCCCCAAGCCCCCCGGTGGAGACCGGCGGCTTCACCACCACCGCCGTCCGCGCCTGGGCGCTGGAGCACCTGGACGAACCGCTGCCGCTGCGCCAACTCGCCGACCGGGCGGGCATGAGCGTGCGGACCTTCACCCGGCGCTTCCGCGAGGAGACCGGCGCCAGCCCCGGCCAGTGGATCACCACCCAGCGCACCGAGCGGGCCCGTCAACTGCTGGAACGCACCGATCTGACGATCGACCAGGTCGCCCGGGAGTCCGGGTTCGGCACCGCCGCCTCGCTGCGGCTGCAACTGCGCGGCCGCCTGGACGTGGCCCCGAGCGCCTACCGGCGCACTTTCCGGGCCGGTCCGGCCGAGGCCGTACCGGGGGTGCGACAGGCTTCCTGAGTGAGGGCTGGGACAAGACTGGCCACTGGCCGGAATTCGCCGCTCCCGGGCGACGCCACGGACAGCGGCCGGCCGCGCGCACCCCGAGCGCAGCGCGGCAGGCCGCCATCCGATCGCGGCGCGCGGGCCCTGAAGCCGCGCCGCGCCCTCCGCACTCGCCGAGGAACGGCCCGCGACCGGCGGTCCACGTCCCCCCTGCTGGCGCGATCCCCCTGGACAGCAGCACCGTGGCGGCGGACGGACATCCCCTCGGCGTCCCCTCGCAACGGAGAGCCGCACCCAAGCGTGATCAGTCGGATACTTCACGTCAATGGGTAGTCCGAAATTCGGAATGGTTGCGTCACCTTTCGGCCGGTGATCGGCACCGGCCGACGACCGCACCGAAAGCCGCTATTGCGCCAAAGCCGCCCAGTCCGCGCCCGCCATCGGATCGGCCGGGCGGGCATCGGCGCCGATCTCGCACCAGACCCGCTTGCCCGAACCGTCCGGGTACCAGCCCCAGCGCTCGCAGAGCAACTCGACCAGCTCCAGGCCGCGCCCGTTGGTGGCGTCCTCGTCCGCCCCGGCGTGCCGCGGCGCCGGGGCGGTCCGGCTCGCGTCGGCCACCTCCACCCGCAGCGGGCCGACCGGGCCGGGCTGCGCCGCGTCGTCGGACATCGGCAGACAGAGCCGCAGGACGGCCGGACAACCGGTGTGCACCACGGCGTTGGTGACCAGTTCCGAGACCACCAGCACCACCGTCTCGGCCATCGGCGCGTCCGGTTCCACGCCGTGGTTCAGCAGTCGCGAGCGCACCCACCGACGGGCCCGGCCGACCTCGGCGGGGTCCGCCTGCACCGCAAGCTGCACCTGAAGAACCTGCACCGCTCCACCACCCGCACTCGCAGTTCGGCCATCGTCCCGATCGGGCCGGATCGGCCGGCCGCGGGCGCTCGCACATCGCCCGGTGCCACCCGAGGCTCACCCGGGCGCTCGCCGACCCGTCCGCCCGGCGCCCACTCGTCCGCGCCAACTCGTCGGTCGCGCAACTGGCCGCGACACGAATACGCCTCAGGATGGGTGGGCGGGCGGACCGCAGCAAGCGCTTCGGGCATATTCCGGCGATCGGGGGACAGCGCAGTGCATACTGTCCCGTTCACTCTCGCGAGCCTCGCACCGGCACTCGTCCGGCCCGGGCCGACCGGCCGGTTCCGCCTAGCGCGTGAACCTACCGCCGGACACCCGCCGCACCCCGCCCGCCACTCGCGAACCACCGCTGGACATATGTCCAGCAGGTCTCGAACAGCACCGTCGACGGACCGCCCCACGAGCGGACCGTCCCACCGTGTGACGACCCACCGCGCACCCGGACCGCCCGCGCGTATCCACGAGGGCGCCGATCGATCAGGTGGGCGGCCGATCTTGCCGGATTCCCTCCCACCGCCGACCGGCCACGGGATACCGTTGGGTAACGTCAGTGAACCGGGCAGGAGGGTGGTTCTTGATGGCCACCCCGGACCGAACTCCGCGCTGGGACGAGCAGTTGCAACGGCGCCTCGCCCGCGGCGAGGAGACCGCGCTCGGCGAACTCTACGACCAGCTCGCACCGATGGTGCACGGGCTGGCCGGGCGGGTCCTCGCCGACCAGGCCGCCGCCGCCCAGCTCACCCGGGAGATATTCGCCCACCTCTGGGAGCACCCCGAGGACTTCGACCCCGCCCAGGGATCGCTGCGCTCCTGGCTCGGCGCGCTCACCCACCGCCGCGCGGTCGAGCGGTTGCGGGCGCAGCGCGCCGCCGAGTGGACCAGGGACGGCGACGCCGGCCCGGCCGAGGCGGAGATCCGCACCGTGGCCACCGCCGCGCGCGTGCAGTACGTGGTCGACTCCCTGCCCCAACCCCTGCGGGTGACCATCGCGGTGACGTACTACGACGGCCGCACCTACCAGGAGACGGCCCGGCTGCTCGGCATCAGCGAGCAGGCCGCCAAGCAGCGGATGCGGCTCGGTCTGGAGCTGCTGGCCACCGAACTGGCCGACGAGCGGGCCCGCCAGGAGAACAGGGACGGGGACAGGTGAACGTGAGCGAGCGGAGCGAGCTCACCATCGAGAGGTGCGTGTTTCGCGAAGCGACTGCCGAGCGGTGGGGGTACCCCTGGCCTGAGGCTGGGGGAGAGGTGGGCGCATGAGCGAGGAGCAGCACGACGCGTTCCGCTCGCTGCTCGGCGCCTGGTCCCTGGGCGCCTGCCCGCCACGTGAGGCCGCCGAGTTGGAGCAGCACCTGCGCGCCTGCCCGGAGTGCGCCGAGGAGTCGGCCCGGCTGCGCGATGCGGCCGGCTGGCTCGCCCTGGACGAGCCGCTGGACCAGCCCGGCTCGTTGCGCCAGCAGGTGATGGACTGGTGCCTGGCCCGGCGCCCGGCCGAACTGCCCGTCCCCACCTGGGGGATGCCGTACACCGCGGAGACCGCCAAGCTCGACGCGCTGCTGCGCGACCTCGGCCCGGAGGAGTGGCAGGAGGTGGCCGAACTGCCGTGGCACGGCGGCACCGAGCGGCTGCGCCCGGCCGAGGTGCTGGGCCGGCTGACCGCCGTGGACGGCGTGCTGGCACTCGCCCTCGGTCTGCCCGACCCGGTGTCGGCCGCTGTGGGCACGCCCACGGTGTCCTCGACCGCACCGGCCCCGGCCGTCGAGTGGCGGGTGCCGCCGCAGGAGGCGGCCGTGGCGCCGCGGGTCCCGCCGCAGGGCGGCCCGTACGCCGCGATCACCGCGCGCACCGCCCGGCTGCTCGCCGACCAGGCCGGGCTGCCTCCACAGTCGGTGCGCTCACGGTGGCGGCGGCAGACCCACGACCTGGTGCGCAGCGCCTCGCTCGCCCCGCAGGGCAGCGCCCCGGTCGACCTCGGCTTCGCGGTGCTGCCGCTGCGCGACGCCTTCGTGGACCGCGCCCTGGAGTGCTTCGTGCACGGCGAGGACGTGGCCCGCGCGGTGGCCTACCCGTACGACCCGCCGGCCCCGCAGCACCTGCGACAGATGGTGGAGCTGGTGGTCCGGCTGCTCCCCCGGGCGCTGGCCGGGCTGCGCACGGCGCGGCGCGAGCTCGCCGGGGTGCCGGGTGCGCCGGCCGGGAGCGGCCCGGGCGACCGCCGGCTGCGGCTGGTGGTGGACGGTCCGGCGGCGGGCGAGTGGCTGGTGCCGCTGGACGGCCAGGAGGCCGGCCCGCCCGGCGGAGAGCCGGTGGCCTCGATGGTGCTGGACGGCCTGGAGCTGTGCCAGCTGGCCGCCGCGCACCGTGACCCGGACCGGCTGCCGGTGGGCGAGCACGGTGACCGGGCCGCGGTGCGCGAGGTGCTGCACGCGCTGCCGCTGCTGTCGCGGCCATAAGGCCCATGAAGCCGTGAGGCCATGAAGCCGTAAGGCCGTAAGGCCGCAAAAGCCGTACCCGGGGCTACGCGAAGACGACCGTCCGGGCCCCGTCCAGCAGCACCCGGTGCTCGCTGTGCCACTTGACCGCGCGGGCCAGCGCCTGGCACTCGACGTCCCGGCCGAGCGCGACCAGCTGGTCCGGGCTGACGTCGTGGGTGACCCGGGCCACCTCCTGCTCGATGATCGGGCCCTCGTCGAGGTCGGCGGTGACGTAGTGGGCGGTGGCGCCGATCAGCTTCACGCCGCGGGCGTGCGCCTGGTGGTAGGGCTTGGCGCCCTTGAAGCTCGGCAGGAAGGAGTGGTGGATGTTGATCACGCGCCCGGACAGCTCGGTGCACAGCTGGTCGGAGAGCACCTGCATGTAGCGGGCCAGCACGACCAGTTCCACCTCCTCCTTGGCGACCAGGTCCAGCAGCTGCCGCTCGGCCTCGGCCTTGGTGTCCTTGGTGACCGGGATGTGGTGGAACGGGATGCCGTAGCTCTCGGTCAGGTCCTGGAGGTCGGTGTGGTTGGAGACCACCGCGGCGATCTCCACCGGCAGCGCGCCGATCCGGGTGCGGTAGAGCAGGTCGTTCAGGCAGTGCCCGAACTTGCTGACCATGAGGACGATCCGCATCCGCTGCTCGGTCGGGTGGATCTGCCAGTCCATCCCGAAGGAGGCGCCGATCGCGGCGAAGCTGGCCCGCAGCTTGTCGGCGGTGACCGGCTCGGGGGCGGAGAAGTGCACCCGCATGAAGAACAGTCCGCTGTCCCCGTCACCGAACTGCTGGCTGTCGATGATGTTGCAGCCGGTCATGAAGAGGTAGCTGGAGACAGCGTGGACGATGCCCTGCTTGTCGGGGCAGGACAGCGTGAGGACGTACTGGGCGCTGGCCGGCTGCTGTTCCACTGGGGGTATCCCGTCCTGAGGTCGTGCGTGCGTGGACGGTCCAGCGTGTCACATCCTGGACAGTCGCCGCCCCGCTGCCCGTACTGCGGGACGGCACTGCCCGGCGGGAGGTCTCAGACCTGGGTCAGGATGCGCAGCACGTCCAGCGACTTGGGGGCCGCGTCCGGGTCGTCCCCGTCGCCGACGGCCAGCACGACGTGCGCCTCGCGGGCGGCCCGGACGGTCTCCGGCCAGCCGGGGTGGCCGAGGTAGGCGGAGGCCGGGGCGTCCGCACCGACCTCGTGCAGCATCTGCACGGCCCGCAGCACCGCGACGTCGACCAGGGCGGCCTCGGCGGAGTCGCGGAAGATCGTGCCCACGTACTTCTCGGCGGACCAGCGGTCCAGCCAGGTGTCCTCGACCAGCCGGTAGACGGCGTCGGTCACGTCGCCGAAGCCCTCACGGCCGGCCAACCAGGTCTCCTGCTGGAAGCCGGGGTCGGACAGCATGTGCAGCGCCGAGCGCAGTCGGGCTCGCCAGCGCCACCAGGGCAGGTCGTTGAGGGGCATGCCGCCCATCGTGCTGGAGCGGTGGCCCGGACGAGAAGGGTTTCGGGCAGACCTGTGCGAAGAATCTGTGCTGGCGGACATGGTGAACGATCGTACGTTCCCCGTCTGTTCGTGCTCCACTCGCGATCTACACGCGTACCCCTTCGGAGTTCAGCCGTCGTTTGCCGATCGTTCTCATTTCGGCCCTCTCGGCTTGTGGCGCCGGGGCTTGGCTGGTTCCGGTGCGCCGGATGGCGCCCAGAGAGGGAAGACCGATGACCAGCCGAAGGGACTCGTTCCAAGCCCGTCCCCCGATCGCCGGACGCCGCAACCGGCGCCCGATCGCCGCCGCGGCAGCCGCCGCGGCACTGCTCCCCACCCTCTTCTCGGCCACCGCGTGCGGCGGTCCGGCCGATGCCTCCACCTCTGCCGACGACCTGACCGTGATGACCTGGGCCCCGTCCGGCACCGGCTCGGCGGACCGCCCGGGCATGACCGCGCTCGCCGAGGCGATCGGCCAGGACGTCAACCTCAAGGGCGGGTTAAACGGCCACCGGCTGCACGTGATCACCTGCAACGAGCACAACCGGGCGGACGGCGCCAAGGCCTGCGCCCAGCAGGCGGTGGACGCCAAGGCGGTCGCCGTGATCGGCTCCTACAGCCAGTGGGGCGACGCCTTCATGCCGGTGCTGGAACGCGCCGGCATCCCGCTGATCGGCGGGTACGGCCTCTCCCAGCCCGAGTTCTCCAGCCCGCTGTCCTACCCGGTGGACGGCGGGATGCCCGCACTGATCGCCGGCAGCGGCCGCCAGCTGGTCGAGGCCGGCTGCAAGGCCGTCTCGCTGGTCCGCCCGGACACCCCGGCCGGCGACAACCTGCTCGGCTACCTGGGCAACGCGCTCAAGCCGGCCGGCATCAAACTGCTGGACGTCAAGGCGCCCGAGCAGTCCTCGGACTACACCCAGTGGGTCCGCAAGGCGATCGGCAGGGACGACCCGGGCAACTGCATCACCAGCGCCCTGGCCGCCGAGCCGACCGGCAACCTGCTGGACTCCTACCGGCGGCAGAACCCGAAGAACACCCGGATCGCCTCGGTGATCGGCAGCGTCCAGCAGTCGGTGGTCGACTCCACCGGCGGCGACACCGGCCCGCTGGCCGGCGCGTTCGTCACCAGCTGGTACCCGCCGGAGTCGGCCAAGACCTGGGACGGGCTGCGCGGGGTGGTGCGCTCCGACACCACCGGCGGGCGGACCATCGACGTCTCCGACCCCGGCGTGCAGACCACCTGGGTCGCCTACGAGGTGTTCCGGTCGGTGTCCGAGAAGCTGTCGGCGGCCGGCAAGCCGACCACCGCGAAGACGATCACCGCGCTGCTGGACAGCGGCGAGGGCATCGACGTGGGCCTCACCCCGCCGCTGAACTGGGGCACCACCAACATGCTGCCCAGCACCGAGTCGCCGCGGCTGGTGAACACCTGGGTCACCTACCAGGTGGTCAAGAACGGCCGGATGACCCTGCAGCAGCCGGGCTTCGTGGACGTCCGCTGGGTGCTCACCGGGGGCCGTCCCCCGGCCTGACCGGGCACGTCGCGCACGGGCGGGCCCGGGGGGCCCGCCCGTCGGCGTCGCGCAGTGCCCGGAGCACGCCCTACAGGTCGCCGTCGCTCCGGCTGGTCAGCCCGGTCTGGGTGGCGATCGCGTTCCACAGGGTCGAGGCCTGCTTCTTCGCGGTGGTCGCCGTGCCGCTGGCCTGGACGGCGTTCTTGTAGTGCTGGTTGCCGGTGTCCGGCTTCTTCGGGTCGCAGGAGGACTGGGCGTCGGTCGCCCACGCCGCGTACTCGTCGTCGGCCTGGGCCGAGGCCGTCCAGGCGGCGTTGAGCTGGTCGATCAGCTGCTGGCCGCCGGGGAGCTTGTCGGTCTTCAGCTGGCCGAGCTTGCTCTGCAGCTCGCGCCGCTTGCCGGCCGCCGCGGCCAGGGCCTGCTGCGACTCGGGAAGCTTGTCGCACTTCTGCACCGAGGCGACCGCCGAGACCACCGAGCTGCGGCTGTCGCTCGCGGTGCCCAGCAGGTCGGACAGCGGCTGTGCCTGGGCCTTGACCTCCGGGTCGGCCGCGGCGCCGGAGCCGGACGCGCTCGCCGTGCCGGGGGCGGTGCTGCCGGTGGCGGCCACCGGGGTGGTCTTCTGGCCGGCCTTGGTGTCGTCACCGCCGCCGCCCATCAGGACGGCGACCAGCACGCCGGCCGCCGCGCAGCCCGCCACCACACCGCCGATGATCAGCTTGTTGGACGGGCGGCCGCCGCGGACCGAGCCGCCGCCCTGGGTGGCGTCCGGGTCCGGCGCATAGGTCTCCTGGCCGTAGCCCTGCGCGGGATAGGCCGGCTGCTGCGGCTGCGGCGCGTAGCCCTGGTAGCCGGGCGCGGCCTGCGGCGGAACGCCGTAACCGGGCTGCTGCACCGGGTAGCCGCCGGCCTGGGGGTCTCCGCCCGGGTACGGCGGCAGGTGCTGGGTCTCCGGGGCCTCGGGCTGCGGCACGCCGTAACCCGGCTGCGGCGCGGCGCCCCACGGGGGCTGCTGGGCGGGCACGGCCTGGGTCGGCATCGCGTGCGCGCCGTCGCCGAGGTACTCCGGCTGCCCGGACGGCTGTCCGACCGGCGGCACGGCCGTGGGGCCCTGCGGATAGCCCGGCTGGCCCTGGGGCTGGCCGGGCTCCGGGCGGAACAGATCGTCCAGGTTGAAGTCACCCGAGTTGGGGTACGAGCGGCGCTGGCTCAACGCGATTCCTCACCTGGGCCGGACCGCGTGCTGACGGCGGACCACTTCTCGTCGGTTCTTGGGAGCATCACAGTTCCTTGGACGTCGCGCCCACGCTACCGGTTCGCCTCACCGGGTGACCACGTGGGCGGGACGATCCCACACGCTCCCTACACAGACGATCTCAGGGTCCGCCCGCCCTCGCTAGGCCGCCTCCGCGTCCGCCCGGGCGTGGAACTCGCGCACCACCCGCTGCTCCCGGTAGGGCTCCAGCCTGCGCCGGAACTCGTCCAGGTACTCCACGCCCCGGTTGGAGCGCAGCCCGCTCAGCAGGCGCACCGCCTGGGTGCCCGTCTCGCAGGCGCGCTCCAGGTCACGCTGCTGGAGCTGGGCGGTGGCGAGCAGGACGAGGTCCACCGCGCGGCGGCGGACCCGGGTCGGCGGGTGCAGGTCGAGCGCCCGGCGGGCGTAGTGCTCGGCCGGGCCGGCCTGCTCCAGGTCCCGGTGGCAGTGGGCGAGCTCGTCGGCGAGGTAGGCGTCGTCGAAGTGGGCGATCCAGTCCGGATCGTCCTCCGGGCGGCGCTTCTCCATCATCTCCAGCGCCTTGGCCGACACCGCCTCGCAGGAGCGGGCGTCGCCGAGCAGGGCGTGGCCGCGGGCCTCGGCGGCGTAGAACATCGCCATCGCCGTCGGGGTGGCCACCGTACGGGCGCCCTCCTGGGCGGCGCGGGCGAGCTGGGCGATCTCCCGCGGGTTGCCGAGGGTGGCCGCCAGGTGGCTCATCGAGGCGGCCAGCACGTAGCCGCCGTAGCCCCGGTCGTCGGCGGCCTGGGCCAGCCGCAGGGCCTGGATGTAGTAGCGCTGGGCCAGCCCGGGCTGGCCGGTGTCCACCGCCATGTAGCCGGCCAGCTCGGTCAACCGGGCCACCGCTGCGAAGAGTTGGCGTCCGGTCTCCTCCCGGTAGGCACCGCCGAGCAGGCCGGAGACCACCGAGTTGAGGTAGTGCACGACCACCGGGCGGACGTGCCCGCTGCCGAAGCGGTGGTCCAGGTCGACCAGCATCGCGGTGGTGGCCCTGATCGCGGCCACGTCGGTCGGGCCGACCCGGGGGCCGCCGGTGCGCGCCACCACCGGGTCGGGCGGGGTGATCAGCCAGTCCCGACTGGGCTCCACCAGGGCGGAGGCGGCGACCGTCGCCCCGGTCAGGAAGTCCCGCCGGCCGACGTCACTGCGCCACAGCTCGCACACCTGCTCCAGGGCCGCGTTCAGGGTCGGCGCGAACTGCAGCCCGATGCCGGAGCTGAGGTGCTTGCCGTCGGCCATGCCGATCTCCTCGACCGACACGCTGCGGCCGAGCTTGCGGCCCAGGGCCTCGGCGATCACGGCCGGCGCCTGCCCGCGCGGCTGCTGACCGCGCAGCCAGCGGGCCACGGAGGTCTTGTCGTAGCGCAGGTCCAGACCGTGCTCCGCGCCGCACAGGTTGACCCTGCGGGCCAGACCGGCGTTGGAGCAGCTGGCCTCCTGGATCAGTTGCTGCAGACGCTCGTTGGGCTGTCGTGCGACGAGTGGTCTCGCGGCCATTGGGCTTCGCCTCCCCACACCCTCCGGTCCCGGCCGGCGGGCGACGATTCTGCTGATCTGTTGCCGACTGTCCGACCGTCCAAGGAATCTGACACCAGGTTAGCGATCAGCAACGCCAGCGGGATACCCACGGTGACGAACCGCACCCCCCACGCGCCCTGGGAAATGCTTCCGTGCGCCCCCGCTGCGCCTGCCTCCTCCCGCCCCAACTCGGTTGAGTCACCGGTTCGGGTGACATTGCCCGGATGCGGCCGACCGGGCGCCACCGGACCGTAACCAGCCTCACGCACGGTAGTTGAGCAGCGCGTGGATGACACCCCCGACGCCCCCGGCCAGGACAAGAACGCCGACCTGCCCCCGCTGCTGATCGAAGCCGTCAACTACGCCGAGAACCGCCACTGGGAGGTAGCCCCGGGCGCCTGGCTGATCGACGGCGACGGGCCCGCCCACTGCTCCTGCGGCGACCTGCACTGCGCGCTGCCGGGCGCCCACCCGCTGGACGCGGACTGGGCCCGCAAGGCGAGCGCCGGGCCGGGCGCGGTGCGGCGCTGGTGGACCGAACGGCCCGAGGCCTCGATCCTGTTGCCCACCGGCCGGTCCTTCGACGTCCTGGACGTCCCGGAGACCGCCGGGTGCCTGGCGCTGGCCCGGATGGAGCGGATGGACCTCCAGCTCGGCCCGGTCGCGGTGCTGCCCGCCTCGCCCGGCCGGGTGGGGCGGCGGCTGCACTTCCTGGTGCTGCCCGGGGTCGCGGCCAAGCTGCCGGGGATGCTCCGCAAGCTGGGCTGGCCGCAAGGACGGCTGGACCTGGTCGCCCGCGGCGAGGGGGACTGGACGGTCGCCCCGCCGTCCCGGATCGGCTCCACCGGCTACGCCCAGTGGGCCCGCTCCCCCTCCGCGCTCAACCGCTGGCTGCCGGACGCCGCCGAGTTGATCAGCCCGCTCGCCTACGCGTGCGGCCGCGAGGCGCCCTCGCACCACGCCCAGGCCGCCCAGCCGGCCGGGGTCTGACCACAGGATCATGCCGCCCTGCGCCCGATCGGGTGAGGGCGTGCACCGCGCGACACCACGCGCGCGAGTGACGGGCCTTGCCTCCCACCGGAGGCGCGGCCCGTCATACGCATGTGCGGATAAGGCCCTGGTCTACCCGCTGGTCAACCGGAAAAGCCCCTCGTACGAGTGACAGTGCTCAAGGATTGTCATGATCGGCCGAGGGGAGGATTGCTGTGCGAGGGGACGCCGGAAGGGTCGCTCGGACGGGGAAGCCGGGCGAGGCGGTGGAGGGGAACCGGGAGGGAGCGGAGGGGACGGAGGGGAACCGGGGAGGACGGGAAGGGCCCGCTGCACGGGGAGCAGCGGGCCCCGACCGTTTTCAGGCCTGGGCGACGAAGACGTGCTGGGCGATGTCCTTGCCCAGCTCCGCCGCGTTGTCCCCGGTGCCGACCAGCACACCGGCCACACCGGCGCTCACCTTGACCGTGGAGCCCGGCCGGACGCCGGCCCGGCGCAGGGTGCTCATCAGCTCGCTGTCGGTCTGGATCGGCTCGCCGATCCGGCGGACCACCACGTCGGCCCCGGCCTCGCCCGGCTTGACGGAGTCCAGCGGGACGAGCGCGGCGTCGAAGCCCTCGCCCTCGGCCTTGGTGTCGCCCAGCTCGTCCAGGCCCGGGATCGGGTTGCCGTACGGGGACTGGGTCGGGTGGCCGAGCATGGCGAGCACCTTGCGCTCGACCGTCTCGCTCATCACGTGCTCCCAGCGGCAGGCCTCCTCGTGCACCTGCTCCCACTCCAGGCCGATCACGTCGACGAGCAGGCACTCGGCGATGCGGTGCTTGCGCATGACGCGCACCGCGAGCCGGCGGCCCTCCTCGGTGAGTTCCAGGTGGCGGTCCCCCGCGACCTGGAGCAGCCCGTCGCGCTCCATCCGGCCGACCGTCTGGCTGACCGTGGGACCGCTCTGCTCCAGGCGCTCGGCGATCCGGGCCCGCATCGGGACGATGCCCTCTTCCTCCAGTTCCAGGATGGTGCGAAGGTACATCTCAGTGGTGTCGATCAGCCCAGACATCGCCGCTGGCTCCGTTCTTCGGTGTCCTCACCGCCAATTCTGACGTACCGCACCGACGAGCGGGCCCGCCCGGGGGGTTCCGGTACCGGTTTTCGTTCCTGTTGACAGCGGTGCCGCCGGGGCGCGACCGTGCTCGCCGTAGTTTTCTCCACTGGCGGTCTGGACCACCCCGGCCGCCCCGCCCGGCCGGCGCCCCCACCGGCAGAGAGCGAAGGCAACCGATGAACGACCTGGTCGGCAGGTACTTCGACGCCGCCATCGACCACCTGCAGCGGGTCCGCGAGGAGGAGGCCGACACCATCGAGGCCGCCGCCGCCCTGCTGGCCGAGGCGATCTCCGAGGGTCGCCGGGTGTTCGCCTTCGGCGCCGGGCACTCCTCGCTGCCGGCCCAGGACGTGGTCTACCGGGCCGGCGGGCTGGTCCCGATGAACCTGCTGAACGTGCCCGGGATGGCCGGGGTGACGACGATGCCCGCGCCGCTGGCCAGCGCCCTGGAGCGGGTCTCCGGGCTGGCCACCGCCACCCTGGACCTCACCCCGGCGACCGCCGGGGACCTGCTGTTCCTGATCTCGCTGTCCGGCCGCCAGGTGATGCCGGTCGAGCTGGCCCGGTACGCCCGGGACCGCGGGCTGAAGGTGATCGGGGTGACCTCGCTGGCCTACCCGGGCGAGGTGCCCTCGGCGCACCCCTCCGGCACCTATCTGAAGGACCACTGCGACGTGGTGCTGGACAGCAAGGTCGCGGTCGGCGACGGCGAGCTGACCCACCCGGGCGCCGAGACCTCCTTCGGCCCGGTCTCCACCATCGTGACCAGCGCGCTGATGCAGGCCGTGGTCGCCTCCGCGGTCGGCCGGCTGGCCGACCGGGCCGCCGCCGGGGACGCCCCCGCCCCGCCGCTGTTCCGCTCCGGCAACGTCCCGGGCGGCACCGAGTGGAACGCCGAGCAGATGGCCGAGAACGCCGGGCGCATCCTCTACACCTACTGAGCCCCGCCCACCGGCACACGCTGGGTGCCGACCCGAGCACGGGGCGTACCGGACAACCACCGGGGCTTCCCGGCCATTGCGGGCGGCCCCGGGGCTAGGGAGGCGTGCCGGGAAGCCGCCCGGGGCAGGAGAGCGGTGCGACCGGAGCGACGGGTGGGGGCCGAACATGGCGTCTGGTGCGGGACGGACCGGGTGGGTGCGTGAGCGCGAGCTGCTGCCCGAGTTCTTCTGGGCCGCCGACGCGGCCTCGCTGCGCGGCCAGCACCGCGCGGTGCTGCTCTCCGCCTGGGAGCTGCTCCTGCTGCTGATCGCCGCGGCGGCCGGCTCGGCCGACGGCGAACCCTGGGCCTGGCCGGCGGCCGGGGCCTACCTCGGCGCGATGGCGCTGGCCGTGGTGATCAGCCGGCAGAACCCCCAGGGCCTCTGGTACGAGGGCCGGGCCGCCGCCGAGTCGGTGAAGACGCTGGCCTGGAAGTTCGCCGTCCGGGCCGACGCCTACCAGCCGCCGCCGCGCAGCCTGCCGGACGCCGAGGGCCTGTACCGCTTCCAGCTCGCCCGGGTGCTGGGCGCCTTCCGGGACAGCCCGGTGGCCGTGCCGGCCTCGAAGGTGGAGCTCGCCGGGATCACAGAGGCCATGCGCGACCTGCGCGACCAGCCGCTGGCGGTGCGCCGCGAGGTGTACCTGAACGAGCGGATCCGGGTGCAGCACGACTGGTACCGCGGAAAGTCCCGCTACTGCGCCCGGGCCGGGTACTGGACCGGCGTGCTGGGCGTGCTGCTGCCGGCGCTGGGCCTGGTGCTGGCGTTGCTGCGGGCACTCGGCGCGTTCACCTACGACGCGCTGGGCACGGTCTCGGCGGTGGCCGCCTCGGTCACCGCCTGGGCGCAACTGCGCCAGTACCGCCCACTGGCCGCCGCGTACGGGCTGGCGGCCGACGAGCTGGAGCTGATCCGGAGCCAACTCGCCCGGCTGGACCTGGAGTCGGTGGACGCCGAGGAGATCTGGGCCCGGCTCGCCCGGGACGCCGAGGACGCGGTGTCCCGTGAGCACACCACCTGGCAGGCCCGCCGGGAGGTGCGCACCACCACCGACCGCGAGCACTGAGGAGGAACACGTGGCGTTACGGATGGTCAAAACGGTGGACGGCCGCGCCCTCGCCGTCGAGTCCCTCGGCGACCCGCGCGGCCGTCCGGTGTTCCTGCTGCACGGCATGCCCGGCAGCCGGGTCGGGCCGCATCCGCGCAGCACCGTGCTGTACCGGCTGGGGGTGCGGCTGATCTCCTACGACCGGCCCGGCTACGGCGACTCGACCCGGCTGTTCGGCCGCCGGGTGGCCCACGCGGCGGCCGATGTCCGCACCATCGCCGACGAGTTGGGGCTGGACGGCTTCGCGGTGCTGGGCCGCTCCGGCGGCGGCCCGCACGCGCTGGCCTGCGCGGCGCTGCTGCCGGAGCGGGTCAGCCGGGTCGCGGTGCTGGTGGGCCTGGCGCCGCGCGACGCGACCGGCCTGGACTGGTACGCCGGGATGACCCCGTCCAATGTCCGCGCCTACCGGGAGGCGGACCGCGGGCACAGCAGGATCGCCGACGCGATGGAGTTCCGCTCCCGGCAGATCAAGGACGACCCGGTCCGGCTGCTGAACGGGCTGCGCACCGAGCTCTCCCCCGCCGACCGGGAGGTGGTGGCGGACAGCGGGCTGCGGCAGATGCTGCAGAGCAACTACCGGGAGGCGTTCCGGCACGGCGCGGACGGCTGGATCGACGACATGCTGGCCTTCACCGCCGCGTGGGGGTTCGAGATCGACTCGATCCGGGTGCCGACCTGGCTCTGGCACGGCGCCGACGACCAGTTCTCGCCGGTCGACCACTCCCGCTGGCTGGCCGACCACATCCCGGGCTCCGAACTGTTCCTGGAGCCCGGGGCGGCGCACTTCGGGGCGTTCCGGGTGATGACCACCGCCCTGGCGTGGGCAGCGGGCTAGGACCAGGGCGCGGCTAGGCCTTCACCGGGGTCAAGGGTTCGCCCCCGCCCAGTACGGCCACGATGTTGTCCACCGCGAGGTCGCCCATCGCCTGCCGGGTGCGGACGGTGGCGCTGCCCAGGTGCGGGACCAGCACCGCGCGTTCCTGGGCGAGCAGCGCGGCCGGGAGGTCGGGTTCGTGCTCGAAGTTGTCCACGGCGGCGGCGAACAGCGCCCCGGACTCCAGCGCGGCGGCCAGCGCCTCCTCGTCCACCACGCCGGCGGTCATGCTGACCACCACCGCCCCGCGCGGCAGCATCGCCAGCCGGCGGGCGTCCAGCAGGTGCCGGGTCTCCTCGGTGCACGGGCAGGTGACGACCAGCACGGTGGAGGTGGCGAGCAGTTCCTCCAGCGGTTTCCACTCGGCGCCCTCGGCCTGCCCGGGCGGCAGTTCGCGGCGGTTGTGGTAGCTCACCGGCATGTCGAAGGCGCGGGCCCGGCGGGCCACCGCCTGCCCGATCCGGCCCATGCCGAGGATGCCGAGCGGGGTGCCGGCCAGCTCCAGGCCGAGCAGGAAGTTCGGCGCCCAGGTCCAGGGCGTGCCCGAGCGCAGCAGGCGTTCGCCCTCACCGAGCCGGCGGGTGGCGGCCAGCAGCAGCGCCCAGGTCGTCTCGGCGGTGGCGGTGGTGAGCACCCCCGGGGTGTTGGAGACCACCACACCGCGTTCGGCGCAGGCGGCCAGGTCGATGTTGTGGAAGCCCACCGCGTGGTTGGCGACGATCTCCAGCTGCGGGCCCGCCGCGTCCAGGAACTCGGCGTCCACCCGATTGTTCAGGGTGGTGAGCACGGCCCGCCGGCCGCGGACGGCGTCGAGCAGCTCGGCGCGGTCCATCTCCTCGTCGGTGTCGCGGCAGGTCACGGCGTGGTGCGCGGTGAGCCGTTCGATGACGCCGGGCGCGAGGCGCCGGGTGACCAGGACCGGGGGCGGGGTGTCCATACGCACCTTTCCATGATTCGCTGCGCTCGCAGGGCGCAGCGTACCCCGCCCTCCCGGTCACACCGGCTGCGGCTCCAGGTCGCGGTTGATCCGCTTCCAGCCACGCGCGGAGACCGTGTTGGGGTGCTCCTCGCCGACCTGGCGGATCAGCTCGGCGATCGCCCGCGCGCGCAGCTCCGCGGCATGGGTGTGCCGGCCGGCCGCCCGCAGGGTGATCGCGAGGTTGGCCTCGCAGGCCACCGCGTCCGGGTGCTGGGGCGAGTAGCGCTCGCACAGGCCCTGGTAGGCGGCCCGGCCGAGCCGCTCGGCGAGCTCTATCTGCCCGTCGTCGCCGTAGGCGTTGGCCAGGTTGATCACCGCGTTGAGGGTGTACGGGTGCTCCGCCCCGACCGAGCGGGTCAGCCCCTCGACGGTGAGCCGGCCGCGCTCGATGGCGCCCTGGACGTCGCCGCTGCCCCGCAGGTAGATGCCGAGGTTGTTGGCGCAGGCCAGGGTGAACGGGTGCTCGTCGCCGAACAGCCGCCGGTGGCCCTCGAAGACGGTGGCGCAGAGGTCCCGGGCGGCCTCCTTGTCGCCCGAGGCGCTGTGGTCGGCGGCCAGGTTGAGCGCGCAGGCCAGCGCGTCGGGGGCGTCGGCGCCGTACCGCTCCAGGTAGCGCTCGTAGGTCTCCTTGGTGATCCGGCGGGCCTCGGCGAGCTGGCCGATCCGACGCAGCGAGACCGCCAGCGACTTGGCGTTGCGCAGGTTCTCCGGGAGGTCCGGGTCGAGCACGTCGCCGAGGTCGGAGGTGACCTCCTGGAGCAGATCCACCGAGCCGCGGTAGTCGCCGAGTTCGCGCAGGTCGCGGGCCAGGTTGGACTTGGTGGACAGGGTGTAGGGGTGCCTGGGCCCGAGCACGGCGGTGCGCCGGTCGAGGGTCTCCTGATCGAGTTCGCGGGCGGCCTCGCTGTCGCCGACCAGTCGGTAGTCGATCGCCAGGTTGTTCGCCATGGAGAGCGTGCGCGGGTTGTCGTCGCCGAACAACTCCCGGAACTGCTCCAGGATTTCCTGGTCGAGGTCCAGCGCGGCCTGGAACCGGCCGAGCGCCCGGCGGTCGGCGCCCAGCGAGCCGGCCGTCATCAGGGTGTACGGGTGGTGCTCGCCGAGCAGCACCCGCTGGCGCTCCAGGGTGGCCTCGTCCAGGGCCAGCGCCTCGGCGTAATTGCCCTGGGAACGGAGCACGTTGGCGAGCTGGAAGCGCAGCAGCAGGGTCTGCCGGTCGTCCTCGCCGAGCTTGCTGGTCCACTCCGCGTCCAGGGCGTGACCCAGGTCGCGGGCGCGGTCCAGCTCGCCGCGCTTCCACAGGTAGCGGACCCGGTCGATCAGCAGCTGTCGGGTGTCCGCCTCGTCGCAGTTGTGCGCCTTGGAGGGCGACAGGTGCGGCCAGATCTCGTCGAAGGCGGGCCAGTTGGCCGGGTCGTCGGTGTCGCCGAGGACGGGCCGGGCGCCGGTGAGGATGCGGTGCACCTCGTGGACGGCGATCTCCTGCTCGTCGTCGGTCATCCCGGCCCGGATCACCGCCTGGACGAGCCGGTGCACCTGGAAGCTGTTGCTGCCGGCGTCGACCTTGGCCAGCGCGTACCGGCCGATCGCCTGGATCACCTTGCCCAGCATGAACTTGTCGCTGAGGTCGGCGTCGAACTTCACCAGCGCCCGGATCATCTGGTCGCTGTAGAAGAGGTTCATCGAGATCGGTTCGGGTGCGAAGAAGGCGCACAGCTGCAGCAGCCGCACCGCCGCCGGGGACTGCTGGCGCAGCCGTCCGATCGAGACGTTCCAGGTCGCGGCGACCGGGGTCGGGTAGTCGGCGGGGCGGCCGACGGCGAGCGCCCGGGCGGCCTCGGCGTGCAGCTGGGTGACGTAGGTGTCCACCGGGGTGCCGGTGGTGTCCAGCCAGGCGGCGGCCACCTCGACGGCCAGCGGCAGGTCGCCGACCGCCTCGGCGACCCGGTCGGCGTCCGGGCGGGAGAGGCTGCGGGCGCGCCGGCACAGGTGCTCGACGCTCTCGCCGCGGGTGAAGACGTCGACCTCCAGCGCCTCGGCGTGCCCGGTCCAGGCCTGGTTGCGGGAGGTGACCAGGATGTGGCCGGAGCCGCCGGGGAAGAAGCGGCGGATCTCGGCGGGCTCGTCGGCGTTGTCGAAGATCAGCAGCCAGCGCGAGGTGGGCACGCCGCGGCGCAGCGCCTCCCGGGCGGCCTCGGCGGCCTCGGTCACCGAGTCGCCGACCCGCAGGCCCAGTCGGCGGGCGAGTTCGGCCAGCGCCGGGGCGACCAGCTCGGTCTGCTCGGCGTCGATCCACCAGACCAGGTCGTAGTCGGACATGAAGCGGTGGGCGTACTCCAGCGCCACCTGGGTCTTGCCGACGCCGCCGAGCCCGTACAGGGTCTGCGGGGTGGGCAGCACGGCCGCCATGCCGCCGCGCAGCTGGTTGCGCAGCTGCTCCAGGACGGCGGCGCGGCCGGTGAAGGACGGGTTGCGCGGCGGGACGTCCCACACCGAGGGCTTGCTGCCGGGGAAGCGCGGGCCGCCGCTGGGGGCGTCGCCGAGCGCGACGTCGCCGCGGCCGAGCGCGCGCAGCAGGCTCTGGATCGACTGGTTCTCGTCGCGGCCGACCAGGTCGACCGGGTTGCGGTTGCTGAACGGCGCGGTGAGCCGGACGTCGCCGACCCGGACGGGCAGCAGCTGGCGGCGGGTGCCGGAGGGGTCGGAGCTGACCACCGACTCCCACAGCGCCCGCGCCTGCGGGGAGCGCTGGTAAGCGGGCGAGAGCACGGCGACCGTGCGGTAGGCGGAGTCGATGCCGCGCTCGGTCTCCTCGCGCGGGTCGGTGCCGGCGCTGAGGTCGCGCGGCAGTACCCGGAAGCCGGCCCGGGTCAGGATCGACTCGATCCAGTCCGCCCACATCCGGTCCTCGGGCACGTAGGACAGGTACAGGTCGGCGGGAACGGACGGGCGGCGGCGGGTGAAGGCGTCCACGTAGCGCAGCCGCACCTCCTCGTCCATCACCGGCAGGCCGGTGACCCGGCCCTCGGTGATCATGGAGGTGAGCCGCTCGCAGGCCGCCAGCATCGAGGTGGGGCTGCCGGTCTGGTCGCCGAAGGTGGCGAGGATCTCCTCGTAGGCGTAGAACGGCCGGTACGGGATCTCCACCGAGCCCCAGTACTGGGCGAGCTCGTCGCCGCCCAGGCCGGACGGCAGTCCGTCGAAGCGCACCCGGGCCAGGGCGCGGCCGGCGTCGGCCTTCTCCTTCTCGCCCTCGTCGATGCGCATCGGGACGGGCAGGATCCGGATGCCGCGCTCGCGGTAGCGGTCGTGGATGTGCTGGGCGATCCGGGAGGCGCCGTCGATGGACTGGTCGCTGAGGGTGAAGCAGACCACCAGGTCGTCGGGCATCTGCACGGTGCAGATCTCGGCGATGTCGGACAGGCCGGTGCGGGAGTCGATCAGCACGTAGTCGTAGCGCTTGGCCATGTCGGCCTTGAGCGCGTCGAAGAACTGCCCGCCGTCGAAGCGGTCGTAGAAGATGTCCCAGTCGAGGTGGGTGACGGCCTCGGAGTAGTCCCGGTTGAACTGGCCCGCGGAGAGGAAGTCCAGGCTGCCGCCGGCCGGGAAGTGCGGCCAGGTGAGCGAGAGCGCGTGCGGGTGCACCCGGGCGAAGTCCAGGTGCCAGCCCTCGGCGTGCTCGACCGGGCGCAGCGCCTCCTCCCGGTACTCGGCGATGAGGTCCATCATCCCGGTCGTACCGGCCAGGGAGGCCGGGTCGAGGAAGGGGTGGAAGAACTTGGCCAGGCCGGGCGCCTCCAGGTCCCAGTCCACGGTGAGGACGCGGAAGCCGTTGGCGGCCAGGATCCAGGCGGTGTTGGCGAGGGCCATGGTGCGGCCGGTGCCGCCCTTGTAGGAGTAGAAGGTGATGATCCGGCCGTTGCGGTCCTGTGCCGCGCCCTGCCGCTCGGCCTCGCGCTGGGCCGCGAGGTCGGCGGCGGTGAGGCCGCCGAGGCGGAGGTTCCTGGTGCGGTTCTCACTCATGCGGCCACCTCGCTGCGCTCGGCGGTCGCTTCGCGAGACACGCGCCCGTCAATGATTCGCTCGCTTCGCTCACTCATCGATTTCCTCGTCCTCCCAGGGGCGCCATCCCGTCATCGGGGTCATCGCCGGCGTCACGGTGCGTTGCGGTGCGTTGCGGTCGTCACGGTGCGTTGCGGTCGTCATGGCCGGGGTCGTGGGGGTCGGGGTCGTGAGGGTCGGGCCCGTACGGTTCCACCCTGTGCCCGCCCTCCTCGAAGCCGTCCGGACCGTAGGGACTCGGCGCTCGCCGGAAGGCCTCCCGCAGGCTCGGCCGGGGAGCCGGCGGCTCCTCCGGTTCGGCCCTGGTGCGGCCCTCGAAGGCGTACTTGGCCTTCATCGCCGCCCGGGGAAGCGCGTCGTCGAAGTCCTCCAGGGTGTTCAGCCCGGTCGGGCCGGTCACCCCGAGGAAGCTGGGGCGGCCCGCGCGCCGGGTCTTGCGCAGCGTCTGGTCGCTCAACCCGCTGAACTCGCCGTCGCGTTCGAGGCACTCCCGGTCGTCGGTGTTCCACGGCTCCAGCACGCTCACCCAGGTGGCGTCGGAGCTGTCGAAGCGGCGGACCAGCTCACGGCGGCGCGGGTCGCGCAGCGCCCACCGGTCCAGCAGCAGCAGTCCGGGGGCCTCGGCGTTCCCCTCGATGATGGACTCGACCTCGTCGTCGAACTCGTGGACGGTCGGCTGGAACCCCAACTGCCTTGCCAGGCGCACCGCGTGCTGCGCGATCGGCGACCCGGCCGGACGGTAGGGGTGCCAGTCGCTGCGCTTGGCGCCGTAGAAATCGGGGTTGCGGTCCGACGGCAACTCGCCCTGGTGGTAGGTGAGTACGGAGATCCGCAGCTGCTTGGTCGGGGCGGTCACGTTGAAGGCGCTGGGGAGCCCGTTGAACTCCAGCCGCCGCCCGACCGGGATCACCGTCTCCTCCGCCACCTGCACGATCCGCGCCGCCAGCCGGTGCACGGCCAGCTCGTAGGCGGAGCGGAAGTAGGTCAGCTTCATCAGCGCGTACAGGCCCTCGGTGGCGTAGTCGGGTCCGAAACTCGCGTGGTTGAACTGCAGTTCACTGGCCACCTTGGGCAGCCGGTAGCGGCTCATCGGCGCCCACAGCACCGGGACGATGCCGCTGGTGCGCTCGGCGTCGATGGTCGCCGGATAGACCGGGCGGCGGGTGAAGGCGTGCCACTCCTGCCCGCACGGCACGCTGTTGAAGTACCGGGGCGAGTACAGCGGTACGAACACCCGGCAGCTCGCCAACTCCTCGGACAGCCGTTCGGCCCACAACTCGCCCTGGTGCATGGACTCGTCCATGAACCCGACCGGCACCCCGGCCGGGGCGGTGGTGAGTTGCAGCACCGCCTCGCACAGGTCCCGGTACAGCTGCCTGACCCAGTGGTTCGGATCACCGGCACCGCGCGCACCGGACTTCGGGGTGTGCGCGTAGGAGAGGAAGAAGTACGGCCGGGCGTCGTCCTCGTCCCAGCCACGGTCGTTCACACGCGCCTCCCCCGGGCCCGTCGGCAACCTGGTTCCCGCAGCCCCCGTGCGGCGGGGCTTCAGTGTAGGAACGACTGGCGCCCCAATGGAATAGCACAACGACTCGCACGAATTGACATGACCGAAACGATGCCGCTGCGCTCCGTGTGGAAGCAGTACCCTCGTTGCGGCCATCGCGAACGATCAGGAGATACGCCCATGGACCAGCTCAACTGGCAGCGGTCGACCTTCAGCGGCGACCAGGCCAACTGCCTCGAAATCGCCTCCGAGGGCGACCTCGTCTACATCCGCGAGTCCGACAACCCCACCCACGTGGTCACCACCACCCGCACCAAGCTCAACGCCTGGATCCTGGGCGCCAAGGACGGCGAGTTCGACCACTTCGTCGGCCTCTGACCCCTCACCGCCGGTAGCGGACGGCCGGCGTCCGGGCCGTCTCGGCGATGCGGTCGCGGAGTTCGACCGGTTCGAGGACCGCGAGGTCAGTGCCCAGCCGCAGGAACTCCCCGTAGGCGTGGTCGATGGACTCGATGGGCGCCCGGGCCTCCGTCCGGCCCTCGCCCGCAGGTGTCACACCGAGGCGGCGGGCGCCCTCCGGGGTGGGTCGTACCAGCGCCTCCCCGGTGTGCAGCCGGGCGCGGAAGTCCGCCGGGTACGTCCGCCGGTACCCCGCCGACTCGAAGCCCTCCGGCATGGCGAACTCCTCCTCCAGCTCCAGCAGTTCGATCACCTGGTGGACCCGGTGGGCGCGGCAGCACTCACCCCGCTCCTGAAGCCCGATGTGCCGCTTCGACCACTTCACCGCCTGCCCCCGACCCGTGAGGGCAGCGAACGCTGCCCTCACGGGCCTTCCCATACTCGTGGTCCGACCGTGACGCTGGTCTTCCCGAGAAGTCGGACGATCGGAAGGGGCTCCTGTGGGCGCGCGTGACCACGGCAGGATGTCCGAGCACCTCAACGCCCGGCCGCAGCCCCGCAAGCGTGCGGCCTCATGCCCCGAGTCCCATTCGGCGCGGGCCGCCGCCCACATCACGCCGGCCACGGCTGCGGCCCTCCAACGCTCCGTGGGCAACCTCGCGGTGGGCCACGCGCTCCAGCGCGCCGGGGGCAAGAAGACCCTCGGTGCCCAGATGGACAAGGTCGCCGCGCAGAAACCCTCGACGAAGTTCGCGACGGCGACCTCGTTGAAGCAGAAGAACGGGCGGGGTGGGAAGAAGCGCGACGACGAGGTGATCTCGGCGACCAGCGGTTACGACGGCTTCTCACGGGAGCAGCGGGGCACCCTGGAGGCCAGGGAACTCTACGAGGAGGCCCAGGAGACCGCCGTCGGCCAGGGGTGGCGGCCGCCGTGGGCCGACATCGAGCAGTTGGAGGGCTGGCCACCGCACAACTGCGCGGAGGCGCACCTCTACATGAAGATGGTCGGCAAAGGGCTCAACCCCAAGTACTACCGACTGGCGACGTACGACGTCGACGAGCGGATCGCACCGCCCTGCAAGAACTGCGCCCAGTGGGTGGGCAAGGCCTTCGGTGCCGTCGTCGGCGGGAACCGCGAGTACAACCCCGGCCGGTGAGTGACGACCGCCAGGGCCCGCGAATATCCGGTGGCAGGCCCGGGGGCAGGCGTCGAAGATCAGCAGATGCATGCCTTCCTTGAGACCGAGCGGCTCGTGCTGCGCCCGTTCACCGAATCCGACGCCGATCACCTCTTCGCACTGGACAACGACCCCGAGGTGATGCGGTTCATCAACGGCGGAAAGCCGACCAGCCGGGAGACGGTCGGGACGAGGATCCTGCCGTACCTCCTCCACGACTACCCGTGCTTCGGCACCCGTGGCTTCTGGGCCGCCGAGGAGAAGGCCACCGGGATCTTCCTCGGCTGGTTCGAGTTCCGCCCCCTCGACGAGCACAGCCCCGCCGTCGTGGAGCTCGGATACCGGCTGAACCAGGCGTCCTGGGGCAAGGGCTACGCCACCGAGGGATCGCGGGAGCTGATCGACAAGGGCTTCACCGAGCTCGGAGTGGAGCGGGTCACCGCGAACACCATGGCCGTCAACACCCGGTCCCGGCGCGTGATGGAGAAGTCGGGCCTGTCGTTCCTGCGGAACTTCACCGGCGACTGGCCTGACGTGATCCCCGGTTCCGAGCACGGCGAGGTCGAGTACGAGCTCACCCAGTCCGACTGGCGGCGGCGCCGGTAGCCGTCACCCGCCGGACGGCCTTCGCCCGTGCGACCGAACCGGTGCGTCCCCCGGCCGGGTCGGCCGTCGAACAGGCCGCTCCCGTCCCGGGTTGGTCCGACTGGTCGGATCTGCCGGTGGGTCGCGCCGGGACGTTCCGGGCGGCGGCGGAGGCGAGGTTATGAATGCCCGGATGACCGTTCGTCATCCGACTATCGGTGAACATCAGCCTCAGGAGCCACGATGCGCCCCATCAGAGCAGCCTGTCTCGGCACGGCCACTGCGCTGGCCACCCTCCTCGTTTGCGCCCCTGTCGCGGCCGCCGCCGCGACGGACACCGATTCCGCCCACGCCAAGGGCAGAGACCGGGTCTTCACCATCATCGGCCGGCTCGCGCAGGAGACCCATTTCCCCGTCAATCCCGGCGGCGCCCCCGCCCAGGGCGATCGGGCCGTCTTCCGCTCGATCCTCTTCGACCAGAACGGCAACGAGATCGGCGACACCGGCGGCACCTGCACCACCACCCGGGCCGACAACGGCGGAGCCGAGGAGTGCGTCGTGACCTACAACCTCCCGGGCGGCCAGCTCTCCGTGCAGGGGATGGTCTTCGGTTTCCTCAACCCGGGCCCGCCCCCTTCGTTCGACAACGGGATCACCGGCGGCACCGGGGAGTTCGACCGGGCTCGTGGCATGGTCCACGCCGACACGATCGCTCCGGGCACGAGGCGCTTCACGGTCGACCTCGACCACTGACCGACCCTGCCCCCGCCCGGTGAAGGCCGGCGGGGGGCTCCTTCACGTCACGTCGCTCTCAGCAGTCCGATCCCGGACGTCGCCGCGTGCGGCGCGACCGGCCCACAGCCGCCTCCCCTTCGCGCGGGAAGTCGGCCCGACCGACTTCCCGCGCACAGCCACGGGCGACCGGGCGGGGGCGGGGCGAGGAAACGGCGGGATCAGGTGGAGGAGAGGGTACGGGTGCGGAGGAACTCATCGGCGAGGTCGACCGCCTCCCGCACCGGGACGAGGCGACAGTCGGCGGTGCCGATGCGGGCGGTGGTGACACCGGCGGCGGCCGCGAGGACGCGGGTCCCGAGGTCGGCGAAGTGCACGTCGTCCAGGTCGGGAGCCTGGAAGCCGGTCCAGCCGTCAGGGGTCACGCAGCGGTACTCGCGGAGGCGGACGTCGGGCTGGCGGAGGTCGGCGAGGTGGAAGGCGGTGAAGCGGGCCATCGGGACGCCGAGCATCAGTACCCGGGCGTCCAGGTCGTACAGCCGCCCGAGCGGGGAATCGGGGCCCAGGTGCGAGGTGAGGGGGTGGTGGGCCGTGATCTCCCCCGCGAGCGGGCCAAGGGCGGCCCAGGACGTCTGCGGGTGACCGCTACGCAGGGCGCCCGGGCGGGTGCGGACGGCCTCCGAGAGCGTGCCCATCGTCGGGGACGCCGGAGTGCCGGCCGGGTCGAAGCGGGGCATCAGCGCGCGGTAGGCGTCGACCTCGGCCGGCGACAGCCCCGCGACGGCGGCCTGGTAGGCGCGCGAGGTGGAGGAGTTCTCGGGCGTGGCGGTGTACGCCACCAACGTCCCCTCCGCTCCCAACACTTCGCGCAGGGCGTCGACCACGCCGCCCGCCCCGCCCTCGACCGGTCCGAGCGCCCGCAGCGACGCCTGGACGTGCAACACCATGCCCGGACGGACACCCAGTCGGGCGAACCGATCGGCGAGGACGGCGGCAGACAGCACAGCGACTCCTTCGAATCAGGCTCCGGCAAGCCGGAGTTGCCCACGGTCCCGACGCGCCCGCTCGGCGTCCCGCTCCGCCGCGGCCGGCAGCGACACCGCGAGCCACGGGGAGACACTCTCCCGCATCCCGTCCGCGAAACGTCGGCCGAGCGCGGTCAGCGTCCCCGACTCGGCCAAGCGCTCGACCGCCTCCGCCGTGTAGCGCCGCCAGAGCGCGAACTGTGCCCGCGCCCGGTCGGCCGCCTCACCCGGCAGACCGTCGTACGCGGCCGTACGCGTGCCCCAGTACTCGGTCACCGCGAGGTGCGCGTAGGTGCCCTGGAGCAGTCCCTCCAGCGGGCGCGGATCGGACCGCCAGGGCGCGAAGTACAGCCGGTCGTCGGCCCGGTCGTAGAGGTCGAACAGGTCCAGCACGGCCCCCAGCTTCACGTGCTGGAACTCGTGCGCGAGCAGCAGCGCCAGGGTCGGCGCCGTCGCGGGCCGGGCGATGCCCACCGCGCCGTACGCCTGCCGGGCCGCCGAGCTGATGTCCCGGCCCTGCGGCCCGGGCCGCAGCGGGGTCACCGTCGTCAGCCCTGCCCGGATGCCCTCCGCGTACCCGGGCAGGTCCCGCCCGAGCAGCTCCCAGGCCTCCCGCAACGCGCCGGTCCAGCCGAGCAGTTCACCGTCCGGGAGCCGTCCGGCCACCGGGTGGTCGTGGCTGTCCCGCAGCGGGTCGACGTCCTCCAGCGCGACCGTCCACCCGCCCGCCAGCCGGACCCGACGCAGCGGCTGGTCGTATGAGATGAACACCGACCCGTCCGAGGCCCGCACCGAGAAGCCGTCCGCCAGCCCGGTGACCACCGCCTCCCCGTCCGGTACGGCGATCCGCCCCAGCGTCGGCAGGTGCAGCCACCCGCCCCGCACCGGCACCGCGACCGCGTCCCCCCGACCGGCCCGCACCGCCGCTGCGGCCGCCAGCGCCGCCAACTCCCCCAGTCCGACGGTCAGATCCCCGCCGAGTCGGCGCGCCGCCCAGGCCCGCGCGTACGGATGCGCCAGCACGGCGTCCACCACTCCCGGCGCCGCCTCGTCGAGCGAGGACAGCAGCCCCCACGCCTCGGCCCGCCCCTGCCCGGAGGCGTCCCAGGCGGCGGCCAGCATCGCCCGGGTCAGCGCCAGCTGCGAGCGGCCGAGGGCGGCGACGGTGTCCGCGCCTCCGTACCCCCGGGCCAGTTCGTCCAGTTGCGCAGCGGTGAGCACGGCAGGCAGCAGCGGCTCTCTCCCCTGCGCCGGGACGGACGAAGAACCGGAGGACGAACTGCCGCCCCCCGCAATGCCGTTGATGAGCGTCATGAGGTCACCGCAGTAGACAGAAGGATTGTCGAAACCAGTGTCCGCCCGGTAGCGGTGGGCGTACAGCCCGCCACCGCACGAGCGGACCACGGGACAGGCCCGGCAGTCGGCGCTCAGTCCGGCCAGACCGGACTGGCGGGCGGCGATGCCGGGGTGGAGGGCGAGGTCGTCGAGGCTGTGCTCGAAGACGTTCATCCCGGTGGCGGGCGCTCCGTCGTACGCGGTCTTCAGGCTGTCGGCCTGCTCGAAGGTCCCGTCCGTCTCCAGCACCGCCAGGTCCGAGGGTTCCAGGCCCAGTGACTCGGTGAGGCTGGAGAGCCCGCGCCGGGTCCGGTGCACGGACTCGAAGGTGCGCACGGCGAACGGCCGCCGGTCCGCTTCCCACAGCCTGTGGACGGTGAGCAGCCAGTCGGCGTAGGGGGTGTCGCCGCCGCCCGGGACCCGCTTCGGCGGCTCGTCCCAGGTGGCGTGCGGGAGCAGGAAGTCGACGGCCGGGGGCCGGAGTTCGGCGAGCGCGCGGTAGACGGCGACCGGGTCGTTCTCGATGTCGATGGTGCACAGCAGCCCGGCGAACAGGTGCCGGTACCCGGGCTCGTTCAGCAGCGCGACCGCCCGCAGGACCTGGGGGTGGCTGCTGCGCCCGTCGGCGAAGCGCCTATGGCGGTCGTTGGATGCGCGGTCGCCGTCCAGCGAGACGCCGACCTTGACGTCCAGCTCCGCGAACAGCGAGAGGAAGGCGCGGCTCAGCAGCACGCCGTTGGTGTGGATGCGCAGGTCGAGGGCGCAGCCGGGCGGAAGCACCGCCCGGAGCGCTTCGGCGGCGCGGCGCAACCGGTCCGGGCCGGCGAGCAGGGGTTCTCCCCCGTGCAGGACGACCCGGACGGCGGACAGCCGATGGGCGGCCGCGTGCTCGCCGATCCGTTCGGCGGCCTTGGCCAGGATCTCGTCCCCGATGACCTTGGGGCGGGAGCGCCAGCTGCTGTCGGCGTGCTCGTAGACGTAGCAGTGGTCGCAGGCGAGATCGCACCGACTGTGCATCTTGACCACGAATTGCGTCAGTGGCACCGGAATTCGCGTCGTCATGGGTGTGGCAGGTTCGGCTCGGCCTGGAGTCCGTTCGGCGTTCCGGGCCGGGTCAGATGGAGGAGTTGAAGGCCGCTACCGGCACGAGGCCGGATTCCGCGCCGGGGAGTGCGCGCTGCAGTCGGGCGGCCAGTTCCTCGGCGCCCAGGGCGGCGAGTTCGGCGAGGGACGGGCGTTCCGGCGTCTCCTGAGTGTCAGTGAGGTTGCCGGCCGGCCTGGTGCTGGTTACCGGAGTCATGTTCGTTTCCTTAGGCGCGGTTAGGACCTGCCGAGTCCGGGTAGGTCACCCGGTTGCGACCAATGTAGTGCCCACGCGGACTCCGCGCGGCACCTTGCCTCCTCAAGTTGGTCTGCCCAGCCGATCGACGCCATACCACGGCGCACAAATCCCCAAGAATTCACCCGTTCAGCGGTCGCGCGCTTCGCCGCTGCGCGCGTCGAAGCGCGTTTACCTGAGCAGGCGTTCGAGCCCGTCGACCGGCCCCGGCAGGGACGCGCGCGGGGTCGCGGCATCGGCCCGGGAATGCCGGCTCGACGCCCGAACGGCCCAATGCCCTCAAGCGCACGGGCCCGGCCCCCTCAGTTCGCGGACGGAACGAGCCAACTCGTCGGTGAACTCCCTTCCCTGCGGAGTGAGTTCACCACACCCCAGCAGGGTTTCGGCAGCGGCCAGGGTGTGCCCCCGCCAGCGCGCGAACTCCCCTTCCGCTCGGCCCCGTTCACTCACCCCCGCGGCCGCCTCCGCGCACCAGAAGGACGCGACGCCCAGATGCGCGTACGCCCCCTGCAGCAGTGCGCCGACCGGGCGCAGATCAGGCCTCCAGGGCGCGTGGTAGATCGCCGGCCCGTTGGGGCGGTGCAGCGGCACCAGGTCCAGCAGGGCACCGAGTTGGATGTGCAGGAACTCGTGCACCAGGGCCAGCGCGAGCAGTACCGGTTCACCCGGCAGCGAGACCGCCACCGCGCCGTACGCCCGCCGGGCGGCCGCACTGACCCCCTCTCCGCCGGGCGCCGGCCGCAGCGGCACGATGGTGCCGACACAGGCCGCGACGGCCTCCGCGTGCCGGCGGTGCCGGCGCACCAGGATCCGCCAGGCCTCGGCCAACCGGTCTTCCCACCGTGCGAGTTCGCCGGGCGACAGCGGTCCGGTCGGGGGCCGCCCGTAGTCCACCCGGCGCGGCCCGACGTGGTCGATCACCGGCGCCCAACGCAGCCCGTCGCACTCCAGCGCGAGCGCCGGGCCCGCCGCGGCCCGGACGAACTCGCCCAGCCCGTCCAGCGGTACCGCCGAGCCGCCCGACGACGCCCGCAGGCAGTCGGCCGCCCAGGCGTCCAACTCCGGCTGCAGCAGCAGCTCTTCCCAGCGCGGCCGGTCGTCCCGCTGCAAGGCTCGCACCTGCCCGTACGCCGCGCGGTAGCCCTCGTCCTGCGGGGCCGCCCGGCGCAGGGCGAGCAGCAGCAGCGCCCGCTTGCTCAACTGCCCGGCCCGCAGCAGCCGGACGGCGTCCGGGCCGCCGCGCGCGCCGGCGATCGCCCGGAAGGTCGTCCGGTCCATGCCGTGCCGGGGCAGCCCGTCGGCCCCCCGCGCGCCCGGTACCCCGGCCGCCACCGCCTCGCCCGTAGCCATCGGTTCGTCCTCTCGTGAACAGCCGGCCCGTGAACAGCCGGCTCATGAACAATCCGCCTCGTGAACAATCCGCTTCAGAACCAGCCCGATCGCGAACAGCGCACGGCCGGCCGGGTCCGCCCGCAGTCTCCCCACGAGGCGGCGGCTCAGCCGGTCCGGGCTCGCGCATGACCCGAACGGCCTAGCGCCCTCGCACCCGTCCCGCTATCTCCCGAGCACCGCCCCGGCCAGCTCCGCCACCCCGGCTCGAAGCCTGCCGGCGATGTGCCGGATCAGCCGGTCCATGTCCGCGCAGTACACGGACGGGTGAGCGAACCCGTCGCCCGCGTACCGGTGCGCATAGAGGCCGCCGCCGCAGACCCGGGCCAGCGGGCAGGCCGCGCAGACCGGCCCGAGCCCGGCGAAGCCGCGCTGGCGGGCCTGGAACGCCGGGTGCGCGGCGGCGTCCGCGAAGCCGTGCCGCCACACGTCCAGGCCCGTCCCGGCGGCGCCGTCGAACGCCACCTTGAGGCTGTCCGCCTGCTCGATGGCGCCGTCCGCCTCGACCACCACCAGGTCGACCGGCGCCAGCCCCACCGCCTCGCTGGCCGCCCGGCCGCCCAGCAGCAGCACGGACAGCTCCTCGAACAGCCGCACGCCGGTCTCCCGGTACGGGGCGTCGTACCACCGGTCGAAGGCCGCGATCAGCCACTCCCCGTACGGCGCGGGCTGCTCGCTCGAGCCGCACGGAGGGGCGACGGGCAGCGACCGGTGGACCCCCGCCGGCTGCGCGCGCCAGGTCGCGTGCGGCAGCAGCAGGTCGACCCGGGGCGGCGCGAACTCCAGCAGCGCCTCGTAGGTGCTCACCGGGTCCGCCGCCAGGTCGACCACGCAGAGCAACCCGGCGAACAGCTCGCGGTGCCGGTCCGAGCCGAGCAGCCGCACCGCCGCCGCGGTCCGGGCCCAGCTGCCCGCGCCGGAGGGGAGCCGTCTGTGCCGGTCGTGGTCGATCGCGGTGCCGTCCAGCGACACCCCCACGCCGACCCGGTACCGGTGCAGCACGTCGAGCAGCGCGGGTTCGTCCAGCAGCCGCAGCCCGTTGGTCTGCAGGCTGAACCGCACCCGCGGCCCGGCGGCCGCCAACTCGGCCAGCAGCGCGTCGAGATGGGCCGCGCCGACGAGCAGCGGCTCGCCGCCGTGCAGCACCACGGAGACCTCGTCGAGCCCCTGCTCGGCCGCGTGTTCGGCGATCCGCCGAGCGGTCCGGCGGACGGTCGCCGACTCCATCCGCCGCGGCCGGTCGCGCCAACTCTGGTCGGCGCTCTCGTACATGTAGCAGTAGTCGCAGGCCAGGTTGCACCGGCTGTGGATCTTCAGCAGGAACTGCCGGAACGGCACCATGCGCGTGAACCTTAGCAGCGGCAGGCGAGATCGCTGACCGTCCGTCACACGTGTGGAGGCTCCACATCCGAGTCGAGCCGCGTCCCGGCCTTCACGGCGACGGTGGTCGGGTGTTCCTCCCCCAGCGTCACCCTGGCCCGGCGGATGCAGTCCGCCCGGAGTTCGGCGGCCCGCTCGGTCTCCCCGATCGCCGCGAGCGACAGCGCGAGGTTGGAGGTGATGCCGATGGAGTCGTAGTGGTCCGGGCCGAGCGCCTCGGTCATCAGCGGCGCCGCCTCCTGTTCCAGGGCGAGCGCGGCCCGGATCTCCCCGCTCAGCGCCAGGTCGTTCGCGTGATTCATCATCGCGATCGGGATGTAGAGGTGGTGCGAGCCGAGGACGGTCCGGAACTGGGCCAGGGTCCGCCCGGACAGTTCCCGGGCCTCCGCCAGGCGGCCGGCCAGCCGCAGGTAGACCGAGAGGTTGTTGGCGCCGGCCAGCGTGACCGGGTGGTTCTCGCCCAGGTAGTCGCGGTAGCGGGCGAGGGCCCGTTCGGCGAGCGGGATGGCCCGGTCGGTGTCGCCGAGCGCGTTGTAGTCGCTGGCCAGGTTGGTGGCGGCGGCCAGGGTGTCCGGGTGCTCCGGTCCGTTGATGTCCAGGTAGCGCTGGTAGATGTCCTCGTCGATCTCCAGGGCCTCGGTGTACCGACCGGCCCGGCGCAGCGCCACGGCGAGGTTCTTGCGGGCGCGCAGGGTGTCGGTGTGGTTGTCGCCGATGATCTGCTGGTACGTCCGGACGGTCTCCTCCAGCAGGTCCAGCGCCTCCCGCAGTCGCCCGGTCTCGCGCAGGTCGCGGGCGTAGTTGGAGGCGGAGGACAGCGCGTACAGGCTGTGCGCGCCGAGGGCGTCGCGCTGCTGGAGGTAGTTGCTGCGGTGCCGTTCCAGGGCGGCGTAGCGGTCGCCGGCCAGGTAGTCGGAGACGGCCAGGTTGTTGGTGATCATCAGGGTGCGCGGGTGGTCCGGGCCGAGGGTGCGCCGGGCCGCGTCCAGGGTCCTGCGGTCGAGCGTCCGGGCCTCGTCGTAGCGGCCGAGGAAGCGCAGGTCGGCGCCGAGACTGTTGGCCACGGCGAGGGTGTGCGAGTGCTCCGGGCCCAGGGTCGCGGTGAAGCGGTCCAGGATGTCCCGGTCCATCTCGTACGCCTCCTGGAGGGCGCCCTGGGAGCGGCGGATGTTGCTCAGCTGGGTGCGCAGCATGAGCGTCTGGGCGTCGTTGTCGACGTCGAAGTCGGATCCGCCGTAGTCCTCCTGGCGCCAGTGCTCCAGGGTCCGTTCGGCCAGCTCGCGGCCGGATTCGTGCAGGCTGCGCTTCCACTGGTAGCGGACCGAGTCGATGATCCACTCCCGGACGTCCTCGTCGGCGCTGTCGACGGCGCCGGACGGCCAGAGGTGGGGCAGGAGTTCGGCGTACTCGGCCCAGTTGGCGGGGATGTCCGGGTCGCCGGGGTTGGCGGTGGCGAGGGCCGCGTGGACGACGCCGCGCAGCTCGGCCCGCCGATCCTCCTCGACCTGGTCCCGGAGCACCGCCTGGACGAGCCGGTGCACGGTGATGGTCTCGCTGCCCTGGTCGGTGCGGGCGAGTCCGAACCGGTTGATGGCGCGCAGGAACTCGCCGATCGCGAGCTTGTCGCGGGGCGCCCGCGGGGGCAGCCGCAGGGCGCGGGTGACGGCCCGGCTGTAGAGCAGCCGCATCGGGATCGCGTCGGGGCCGAAGAAGGCGCAGATCTCCAGGATCTGGGCGGCCGGGGCGTTCATCCGGCGCAGTTCCTCGACCGAGATGCGCCAGGTGGCGGCGGCGGAGTGCGGGTAGTCGGTGGGGCGCAGCCTGGTGCGCTCCAGCATCTCGGTGAGCTCGTCGTCGAGCAGTTCGAGGTAGGTGGCGATCGGCATCGACGTCTCCTGGAGCCAGACGGCGGCCTGGCCGACGGCCAGCGGCAGGTCGCCGAGGCGGTGCGCGACCTGGTCGGCGTCCTCCGGGGAGAGGCCGCTGTTGAAGCGGCGCAGCAGCCGGACGCTCTCCTCGCGCAGGAAGACGTCGACCTCGACCAGGCCGGCGTGCCGGGCCCAGCCCTGGTTGCGGGATGTGATCAACACGTGCCCGCCGGAGGAGCCGCCGGGCTGCCAGGGGGCGAGTTCCTCGGGGGTGCCGGCATTGTCGAAGACCAGCAGCCAGCGGCGGTACGGGTGGCCGCGGCGCAGCGCGTCGAGCACGGCGGCGGCGGTGTGCGCGACGTCGTCACTGGTGGGCACGCCGAGTCGGGGGGCGAGTTCGGCGAGCTTCTGCGGGATGTTGGCGGGCTCCTCGGCGGGCACCCACCAGATGACGTCGTAGGCGGACTTGAAGCGGTGCGCGTACTCGGCGGCGATCTGCGACTTGCCGGCGCCGCCGAAGCCGTAGAGGACCTGGCTGAGGACGGCGGCGGGGCCGCCGGTGAAGCGGTTGCGGAGCAGTTCGAGCAGCTTGCCGCGGCCGATGAAGGCGGCGTTGCGCGAGGGTGCGTCCTGGACCTGCGGGGCGGTGCCGGGGAAGCGCGCCGGGGCGGCGAACTCACCGCTGTCGGTGTCGAGTTGCCGGTTGCTGCCGGGCGGCGGGCCGAGTTCGGCGTACAGCTGGGCCTCGGCGCCGGTCGCGGAGGCCCGGACCAGGTCGGGCACCGCCTGGCCGACGAACGGGCGGGGCACCGGCTCGTCCGAGTCCTGCAGCCGTAGGCCGACCAACGCCGATGCCCCGGAGGCGAGTTCGCGCCCCTGCAGGAGCTGCCAGACCTCGGCGGCGCGGGGCAGCGCGGTGTACTCGGGCGAGAGCAGCGCGAGCAGCCGGCCCTGGCCGTCGAGCGGTCCGGTGACCTCCGGGGGCCGCTGGCCGCCGTAGGACTCGGCGGCGTTGTGCAGCGAGGTCTGGTACCCGAAGCGGGTGAGGGTGCCGGCGGCCCACTCGGCCCACATCCGGTCCTCGGGCGCGTAGCTGACGAAGACCTGGCGGGGCACCGCGCGGGCGGAGCGCAGGTAGGCGCCGTACAGCCGGCGGCGGGACTCGGAGCTGAGCGGACGCAGGGAGCGCACCCTGCCGTCGGTGATCCACTCGGCCAGCCGCTCGAAGGCGTTGAGCAGGCTGCGCGCCTCCTGCGGCCGGTCGGCGACGGTGGCCGGCACCTCCTCGTAGGCGTAGAACGGCTTGTACGGCACCTCGACGTCGGCCCAGTAGGAGGCCCGGCGGTCCCCGGGCAGCCAGCGGCCGAGGTAGGGGGCGAAGGCCTCGCGGGCGAAGTCCCGGCCGGCCTCCAGGCGTTCCTGCTCGGCGTCCTCGACCCGCATCGGCACCGGCAGGACGCGGATGGCCCGCTCCTCGGCCTCGGCGATGGCCCGGGCGGCGTCGACGCCGCCGCGGATGTTCTGGGCGCTGAAGGTGAAGCAGTCGACCACGGTGTCGGGCATCAGGACGGTGCAGATGCCGGAGGTGTCGCTGACCCCGGTGCGGCTGTCGATGAGCACGTAGTCGTAGCCGCGGGCCCAGCGTTCGCGCAGCCCGCGCAGGAACTCGCCGCCGCGGATGTCCCGGCCGTGGTAGAAGCTGCGCCAGTTGAAGCTGGTGACGGCAGCGGCGTAGGCGGCGTTCTGCCGGCCGGCGGGCAGGAAGTCGAGCCGGCCGCCGGGCGGCAGGTCGAGGGCGAGGCCGCAGATGTAGCCGTCCAGCCGGCCGCGTTCGTCCAGCCAGTCGGCCGGGGACTGGCCGGTCGGCCCGGAGGCGGACGGCAGCGCTTGCCGGACGTAGGCGCGCAGCAGGTCGATCAGGCCGTCGGTGGCGTGCAGTTCGGGGTCGATCAGGAGCGGATGGTAGTAGCGGTGGAGGCCGGGCGCCTCCAGGTCCCAGTCGACCACCAGGACGCGCAGGCCCCGGCTGGCGAGGATCCAGCCGACGTTGGCGAGTGCCATGGTCCGGCCGGTGCCGCCCTTGAACGAGTAGAACGTGACGACCGAACCCGGTTCGCCGCGCTCCAGCTCTACGCCGGACTCAATGGTCATCGTCGCCTTCTCCCCTCAGCGGGACGGATCCCCTCATCGGGACGGACCCGTCGTGGCCACCCCGGCGCTGGCCGGGCATCTCCCTCGGTTCCCGGTCCGGCTCGCGTCGCGCGGGCGGGCCCTGACGCGGGCCGGGCGGCGGGCCGGCCGGGATGGACAGCCCGGGCATGTCCGGACCGCCGCCGAAGCCGAAGGCGTCGCCGCCGGACCCGAGGCCGAAGGCGCCGTCGCCATCGTCCCGCCAATCCAAGTTGTCGTCCATCAGCTTGTTCTGAGCAACCGTCACCATGATGGTGAGGTCGCGATCGAAGCTCTCCTGATTCACTTTCACCCGGAACAAGTGCTCCAGGTCGCTCCGGCGCAACCAGTTGCGGCGGAACACGCCGCGCACGCCGGTCCACGGTGCTTCGCGCTCCGCGCCCGGGTCCCTGCTGCCCATCGGGACGACCACTCCGGTGACCGGGTGGTTCTGGTCGTCGTACTCGCGCAGCGCGGCCCGGTAGCGCTCGTTGTCGGTCACCCACGGGTCCACCAGCAGGACGCTGACCTGACTGTCCTCCCGGGCCTGGTCGAGCTTCTCGCCGAGGCCCGGGCCGATCTCCTCCAACGTAGTGGTGTGCCCCGCGTTGGTGATCACCCGCTGGGCGCGCGAGGCCAGCGACGGCTGCACGGGCGGGTGGTAGGGCGCCCAGTGCCAGGGCTTGGCCCCGTACAGGCCGCCCGTCCAGGCGTCGGCCTCGACGACGGCCTCCGACGCCCGGCCGGCCGCGATGAACAGCCGCACCATGCCGGGCTCGGCCGGCGCCGGCGTGGCCGGCCCGGGGAAGTAGCCGCGGACGGCGTCGAGGTCGAACTCGGGCACTTCGCCGAGCCGCCGCACCGCCGCGTCCCGGATCCGCCCGGCGACCACCCGGACGACCTGCCGGTAGGCCTCCTGCTGGGCGGTGCGCAGCAGGGCGCGCAGGCCGTGGCGGGCGTAGGCGTCGCCCATGTCCGGCTGGGCCCACTGGATCTTGTTGACCTCACTGGCCAGTTCGCCCGGCGTGACGGGCTCCCAGAGCACGGGGATCAGCGCCGAGACGAGTTCCCCGGCCTCCTCGTGGTGGCGCCGGACCCGGCCGCGGAAGGCGGTCCACTCCTTGCCGCAGTACAGGCTGGCGAAGTAGGCCGGGGAGTAGAGCGCGACCATGGTCCGGCTGCGGCCGAGCATCAGCGCCAGCTTGTCGGCCCACTCGTCGCCGAGCCGCAGCTGCTCGGTGTCGCGGAAGGCGAGTTCGTCGGCCTGGACGGCCGGCCCGAGGATGCGTCCGAGTTCGTCCCGCAGGTCGTTGAAGAACTGGTCGACGAAGGCGTCTTCCATGAAGTCCCGACGCGCGTAGCTGAAGAAGAAGTACGGGCGCTGTTCCCGTTCGATCACCTGATTCCCCCCGAGCCAGACGGTGCCGCGACGGCGCTGGTGTCATACCCAGGATGTCGTGAACTCCACCGGGAAACTGCAAAGTTGGGAGAAATCCGGTGGCTCGGGGGTTTAACCGGCGGTCAGCGGCCGGACACTGCGGAGCGGGGTCGGACCCTGGCGCAGGCCCTAGCGTTCGAGTGCCGACTGGAAGGCGGCGAGCGGCTCCGCGCCGGGCGTCAGGGCGTCCGCCACGACCCGGCGCAGCAGGTCGCCGAGCACGGTATCGGGCAGGGAATCGAGTTCGTCGAGCGGCAGGGCGGCGACGTCGACCAGGTCGGAGCCGAGTCCAGCGGTGGTGTCGACACCGGTGACGCCCATCAGTCCCTAGTCCCTCACTCGATCATGCCGGCACAGCGGGTTGCCGGTCGGCGAAACCCGCCCCTGGTCCGCGCGGGAGAATTCTACCTGACGGCTCGTCAGTTGCGCGTCATCGCGGCACGGGAAGTAGCCGGATGGCCGATACCGTCACGGACAGAGCCGCTCCACCCGCCACCCGGTCGAGCGGGACGGGTCGGCGAGGTAACGGAGGCGGTCGTGCAGGCGGTTCTCGCGCCCCTGCCAGAACTCGACGCCGTCCGGGACCACCCGGTAACCGCCCCAGAACGGCGGGACGGGGACGCCCTCGCCCTCGGGGTAGCGGCGCTCCAGTTCGGCGTAGCGCTGTTCCAGGACGTCGCGCCCGCCGACCGGGCTGGACTGCTCGCTGGCCCAGGCGCCGAGCTGGGAGCCGTGCGGGCGGGTGCGGAAGTAGGCGGCGGTCTCGTCCCGGCCGACCTTCTCGACCCGGCCCTGGACGATCACCTGGCGGGCCAGCGCGATCCACGGGAAGAGCAGCGCGGCGTACGGGTTCTCGGCGAGCTCCGAGCCCTTCCGGGACCCGTAGTTGGTGTAGAAGACGAAGCCGCGCGCGTCGTAGCCCTTGAGCAGGACGGTGCGCGAGCTGGGCCGCCCCTCGGCGTCGGCGGTGGAGAGCACCATGGCGTTGGGCTCGATCACCCCGGCGTCGTCCGCCTCGTGGAACCAGCGGGTGAACTGGCCGATCGGCTCGGGCGCGAGCTGCTCCTCGGTCAGGCCCTCGTGGGTGTAGTGCTTGCGCATCACGGTGAGGTCCGGACCGGGGCGGGGCTCGTCGGCCAGGGTCCGGTTGGCGGGGCTCAGGGGCGTCGACTGGGCGCGTTCCGGGGTCTGCACGCCAACATCATCCCGTACGACAAGCCGCCGACACCGCTACCTCCGAACAAACCTCGGCCGGAGATATGGTGACTCGCCACCGCTTGGCCGTCCGCCGTGCGGGGAATCGTCCGGAACCGGGCGTTTGGTTCCGGGTCTCCCCCGAGCACGACCGACCCTCGGCGGCAAGTCAAGCGGGCCCGCAGGAAACATCACCATGGTGGTGTATGGCGCAATGCACCCCGTGCCTGTCACTCTGGCACCGAGTGCCAACCACGATTCGGTCACTGGCGCGCCGCCCCACCACGGCGGAGCACCGATCGCAGAACTGAAGGAGCCGTCGTATGTCCGACTTCGTACCCGGGCTTGAGGGAGTCGTCGCATTCGAGAGTGAGATCGCCGAACCCGACCGTGAAGGCGGCGCCCTGCGGTACCGCGGTGTCGACATCGACGACCTGGTCGGCCACGTCTCCTTCGGCCACGTGTGGGGCCTGCTGGTCGACGGCAAGTTCAACCCCGGCCTCCCGGCCGCCGAGCCCTTCCCGATCCCGGTGCACTCCGGCGACATCCGGGTCGACGTCCAGTCCGCGCTCGCCATGCTCGCCCCGGTCTGGGGCCTCAAGCCGCTGCTCGACATCTCCGCCGAGCAGGCCCGCGACGACCTGGCCCGCGCCGCCGTGATGGCACTGTCCTACGTCGCCCAGTCCGCCCGCGGCCAGGGCCTGCCGATGGTCCCGCAGAGCGAGATCGACAAGGCCGAGACGGTCGTCGAGCGGTTCATGATCCGCTGGCGCGGCGAGCCGGACCCGAAGCACGTCAAGGCCGTCGACGCCTATTGGACCTCGGCCGCCGAGCACGGCATGAACGCCTCCACCTTCACCGCCCGGGTCATCGCCTCCACCGGTGCCGACGTCGCGGCCGCGCTCTCCGGCGCGGTCGGCGCGATGTCCGGCCCGCTGCACGGCGGCGCGCCCTCCCGCGTGCTCGGCATGATCGAGGAGATCGAGCGCACCGGCGACGCCGTCAAGTGGGTCAAGAACGCGCTGGACAAGGGCGAGCGCCTGATGGGCTTCGGCCACCGCGTCTACCGCGCCGAGGACCCGCGCGCCCGCGTGCTGCGCCGCACCGCCAAGGAGCTCGGCGCGCCGCGCTTCGAGGTCGCCGAGGCGCTGGAGAAGGCCGCGCTGGAGGAGCTGCACAACCGCCGCCCCGACCGCGTGCTGGCCACCAACGTCGAGTTCTGGGCCGCCATCATGCTGGACTTCGCCGAGGTGCCGGCGCACATGTTCACGTCGATGTTCACCTGCGCGCGCACGGCGGGCTGGTCGGCGCACATCCTGGAGCAGAAGCGCACCGGTCGCCTCGTGCGCCCCTCCGCGCGCTACGTGGGCCCCGGCCCGCGCCGCCCCGAGGAGGTCGAGGGCTGGGACGCCATCGCCCACTGAGCGCGCTGAGCCTCGGGCTCCGCACCGCCTCTGACCAGCGGGTCCGGCCTCGGCCGGGCCCGCTGTCGGCTTCTCCGAGCAGCGAAGATCACAGTCTCAGCGGGCGGACGACCGTACCCCCGGCGAGCACCCGGCCGGTAGGCTGCGCGCGTGGCTCAGATCCGGATCCCCGCTGACATCAAGCCCGCAGACGGCCGTTTCGGCTGCGGACCGTCCAAGGTGCGCCCCGAGGCCCTGAGTGCCCTCGCCGCCACCCAGACCTCCCTGCTCGGCACCTCGCACCGCCAGGCCCCGGTCAAGAACCTGGTCAAGCGCGTACGCGAGGGCGTGAGCAGCCTCTTCTCACTGCCGGACGACTACCAGGTCGTGCTCGGCAACGGCGGTTCCACCGCCTTCTGGGACATCGCCGCCTTCGGCCTGGTGCGGGAGAAGTCCCAGCACCTGGACTTCGGCGAGTTCTCCTCGAAGTTCGCCTCCTCGGTCAAGGCCGCCCCGTGGCTGGCCGAGCCGACCGTGATCAAGACCGCCCCGGGCACCCACCCGCTGCCGGTCGCCGAGGCCGGCGTGGACGTCTACGGCCTCACCCACAACGAGACCTCGACCGGCGTCGCGATGCCGATCAAGCGCCCGGTGGGCGCGGACGAGGGCTCGCTCGTGCTGGTGGACGCCACCTCGGGCGCCGGCGGCCTGCCGGTCGACATCACCGAGACCGACGTCTACTACTTCGCCCCGCAGAAGTCCTTCGCCTCCGAGGGCGGCCTGTGGCTGGCCACCTTCTCCCCGGCCGCCCTGGAGCGCGCCGCCGAGATCGCCGGTTCCGGCCGCTACATCCCGCCGTTCTTCTCGCTGCCGACGGCCATCGACAACTCGTCGAAGGACCAGACGTACAACACCCCGTCGATCGCCACCCTGTTCCTGCTGGCCGACCAGCTGGAGTGGCTGAACGGCAACGGCGGGCTGGACTGGGCGGTCGCCCGTACGGCTGATTCCTCGTCCCGGCTGTACGCCTGGGCCGAGAAGTCCTCCTTCGCCAACCCGTTCGTGGCGAACCCGGCCGAGCGCTCCCAGGTGGTCGGCACCATCGACTTCGACGAGTCGGTGGACGCCGCCGCGGTCGCCAAGGCACTGCGTGCCAACGGCATCGTGGACACCGAGCCCTACCGCAAGCTGGGCCGCAACCAGCTGCGCATCGCGATGTTCCCGGCGATCGACCCGGCGGACGTCGAGGCGCTCACCCAGTGCATCGACTACGTGGTCGAGCAGCTCTGACCCCTGCGTCCCCGAGGACACGGCTGAGGGCCACCGCCTGCGGGCGGTGGCCCTTCGCGTTTGTCCGGTCTACCGGTTGACCAGCGAGCTGATCAGCACGACGACCAACAGCAGCACCAGGGTGCCGGAGACGATGCGCATACGAGTCTTGGGATCCACGGTCAACGAGCGTACCTCCGGCTCACACCCGAGCCGACCCGAGGCCTCAGCTCCAGTCGGCCAGCGCCCAGGAGCGCAGCGACTCGTAGTGGGCGAAGCCGCCGTCCAGGTCGCTCTTCATCAGGTGCAGCTCGGCGGCCTCCCACTCCGGTCCCCGGTACTGCGCCAGTGCCGCCGCCAGCGCGTCCAGCTCGGCCGCGGCGACCCGCTGGACGGCCCGCCGGTGGCCGCGGTGGGAGCCGGCCCGGGCCAGGGTGACGTGCGGGTGGAACGCGAAGTCGTCGGTGTCCCCGGTGACCTCGGCGGTGGCCTCGGAGACCGCCTCCGCGAGCCGGCGCAGCGCCCAGGTCTGCCCCTCCACCCCGGCCCAGAGCACCCGGTCTCCGAACCGGCCGGAGCCCGCGATCCGCAGCCGGTGCACCGGGTGCACCTCGGCGACGGCGGCCAGGCCCGTCTCCAGCTCCGGCAGCCGCTCGGCCGGCACCTGGCCGAGGAAGGCCAGGGTGAGGTGCCAGCCCTCGACGGTGGTCCAGCGCAGCCGGTCCGCCCCGGGCAGCCCGCGCGCCGGCGCGACCGCGTCGGCGAGCCCTTGCAGTGCCGCGACCGGCGGGATGACCGCCACGAACAGCCTCATGGGCCAATCTTCCCTCGATCGGCCGTTTGGAGTAGAACGTTTATCCATGAAGATCCGCAACGGGGGGCCCGCGGACGTCCCCGACATCCTGTCCCTGCTCGACGACGCCGTGTCCTGGCTGGCCGGCCAGGACCGCACCGGCCAGTGGGGCGACCAGCCGTTCAGCACCAACCAGGCCCGGGTCGACCAGGTCTCCTCGTACGCCGCCGAGCCCTTCCTGATCCGCCTCGCCGTGAACGACGACGGCCGCACGGTCGGCTGCTGCGTGCTCTCCGAGGACCGCGGCCGGTGGATCCCCGCCGTGGACGAGCGCGAGCTGTACGTCCGCAACCTGGTCACCGACCGCAGCCGCAAGGGCTCGGGCATCGGCGCGGCGCTGATCGCCGACGCGATCGAGGAGACCCGTCGGCGCGGCATCGGCCTGCTGCGGGTGGACTGCTACGGCGGCGCGGACCGCAAGCTGGTCGCCCAGTACCGGGCGCTCGGCTTCACCGAGACCGAGAGCTTCGAGGTCGAGCAGCCGACCGGCGTCTGGCCGGGCCAGGTGCTGGCCATCCGCCTCTGACGCGACGTCGGGAACCCCCGGAGTCGGGACTCCGGGGGTTCATGGCGATCGATCAGCAGGCAGTGGCCAGATCGGCCTTGCGCGCCGGAACGGTCCGCGGCACGACGGCCACCACCCGGCCCCCACGGCCCGGGTGCAGGTCGAAGCGCACCCGCAGGTCCGCGCTGCGGGCCAGCACCAGGCCGACCGCGGCGGCCGCCAGCGCGGACACCACGCCGCAGGCCAGCAGGCCGAGCCGGGGCCCGTACGAGGCGGTGACCCAGCCGACGATCGGGGCGCCGATCGGCGTACCGCCGGTGAAGACCAGCACCAGCAGGCCCATCACCCGACCGCGCATCTCGGGGTCGGTGGCCAGCTGCAGCGAGGAGTTGACCGAGGTGTTGAAGCTCAGCCCGAACACCCCGATCAGCATCAGCAACAGCGCGAAGGTCCAGTAGTCGGGCGCGAAGGCCGCGACCACCTCCAGCGTGCCGAAAGCCAGCGCCGCGCCGACCAGCCGACGCAGCCGGGGCGCGCCCCGACGGGCGGCGAGCAGCGCACCGGCCAGCGAGCCGATCGCCATCGCGGTGTTCAGCAGGCCGTACTGCCCGGCGCCCACCTTGAAGGTGTCGTACGCGAAACCGGAGAGCAGCGTCGGGAAGTTGAAGCCGAAGGTGCCGATGAATCCGGCCAGCACCATCGGCCAGAGCAGCTCGGGCCGCTCCTTCACGTACCGCAGGCCCTCGCGCAGCTGGCCCTTCTCGCGGGCGATCGGCTCGGTCGGGCGCAGTTCGCTCTCCCGCATCGCGAGCAGCCCGCCGATCACGGCGGCGAAGGACAGCGCGTTGACGGCGAAGGCCCAGCCACTGCCGACCGCGGCGATCAGCAGACCCGCGACGGCGGGGCCGACCAGGCGGGCGGTCTGGAAGTTGGCGGCGTTCAGGCTGACCGCGTTGGCGAGGTCCTCGGGCCCGACCATCTCGGCGACGAAGGCCTGTCGGGTCGGGTTGTCCACCACGGTGACCAGGCCGAGCAGCAGCGCGAAGGCGTACACGTAGTACGGCGTCACCACGCCGCCGACGGTCAGCACGGCCAGACCCGCGGCGAGCAGGCCCATCGCGCCCTGGGTGTGGATCAGCAGCCGGCGCTTGGGCATCCGGTCGGCGAGTACGCCGCCGAACAGGCCGAGCAGCAGCATCGGCAGGAACTGCATGGCGGTGGTGATGCCGACCGCGAGCGGGCTGCCGGTGAGGCTCAGCACCAGCCAGTCCTGGGCGATCCGCTGCATCCAGGTGCCGGTGTTGGACACCACCTGGCCGGCGAAGTAGTAGCGGTAGTTGCGAACGCGCAGGGAGGAGAACATCCCCCCGGGCCTCGTGAAACGGGCTCCTGTGGGAGATGGGAGGGGCCGAGCGATGGGGGTCCCCCCGGCCGGAGGCTGGGGGATCGTCGCGGGAAGGGTGGTGGCGGGCGACGGGCGGGACGCGTCGCTGCGGCCCTGAGCGGCGGAGTCCGCCGCGGTGCGTTCGTCGGGGTCGTCGTCGCCGCTGCCGGGCAGTCCGCTGGGGGCGGGGGCCTGGGCGTCGGCGGCCGCGGCACGGTCCGCGGCGGGGTCAGTGGTCGGGTCGTCGGTACGGATGGCGGCGGCGCTGGCTGCGGCCGGCGGTGTCACGGTGGTCTCCCCTCGTGGCGCGACGGCCTTGGCGGTGGCCGTCGCGCTCCTGGTGTCGGTGGTCGGTCCTGCGGTGATGCTGACTCCTTGTTCTCCCGGTTGCCGCCGGGTTCGGTGTGCCTAGAGGTGTGCGAGCTTGTAGAGCACGGGCGCGGCCTCCCGGAGGACGGCCCACTCCTCCTCGTCGAGCCCTTGGGCGAGCTCGGCGAGCCAGACGTTTCGGCGCCGACGGCTCTCCGCGAGGATCGCCTCGGCCTGCTCGGTGCTGCTGACGACCACCTGGCGGCGGTCCTCGGGGTGCGGCTCGCGCCGCACCAGGCCCTTCTCCTCCAGCATCGCGACGATCCTGGTCATCGAAGGAGGCTGCACGTGCTCCTTCCGGGCGAGCTCACCCGGCGTCGCCTTCCCGCACCGGGCGAGGGTGCCCAGCACTCCCATCTCGGTGGGACTCAACGACTCCTCCACCCGCTGGTGTTTGAGTCGTCGGGAGAGGCGCATCGTGGACGACCGCAGCTGAGAGATCGCTGCGAGGTCCTGCTCGGACATCTCGGGCATCTCTTTAGCTTACGTCATTACTCTCGCTAAGGAAAAACGGGTTCCCGCCGCGCCGGAAGATCGACCCGGTGCCATATTGGTCATGGGGTCACCGCTCCCGACTCCAGGAAGGGCCGACCAGCCATGTCCGATCTCGCCGCCGAGCAGTCCGGGCCGTACGTGCCGTATGCGCCGCCCGCGCCGTACGAGCAGTCCGCAACGTCCGGGCAGCCCGGGCAGTCCGGGCAGGACGACACCGGCTTCGCCCGGCTCGCCATGGTCACCATCGACTGCGCCGACCCGGTCGCGCTGGCCTCGTTCTACGGCGAGCTGCTGGGCTGGGAGACCCGGCACGTGGACGAGCACTTCGCGATCCTGGACAACCCGGAGGGCGGCAGCCCGCTGGGCTTCGGACGGGTGACGGACTACCGGCCGGCGCCGTGGACCGAGCCGGACGGCAGCAAGCACTTCCACCTCGACTTCTACGTCGACGACCTGGACGAGGCGACCGCCAAGGCCCTCGCACTCGGCGCGACCGAACCCAGCTACCAGCACGGCCGCACACTCAGGGTGCTGATCGACCCGGCGGGCCACCCGTTCGGGCTAGCCCCGCTGGAGCAGTAGGGCGTGTCTGACGATTCGCGTCGGATCAGCGCGCGGCGTTGGGGTGCGTGCATCGCAAGGCGGAGGAGGGAGTCCATGCGGAGCATCGGCGACTGACGACAACGCAGCGAGGTGCGTGCCCCGGCGTCGCGCGCCCGGCGGGAATCGACAGACACGCCCTAGGGCCGGCGAACGCGCCTGGGGGCCGTGCGCAGGCGGTGTCAGGGCTTGGTGCCAAGATCTTGCAGACCGCGTAAAGGTCCATGCTGACCTGCGACTTCACGAAAAACGCGAACCTTGTGCGACCACCGGGCAGTGGCTACTCTCCCCGTTGTCAGGGGCACCACACCGCCAGGTCTCCCCTTGGCGGAGCCCCCTCCGCGCCCGTCTCCGCGCGTGTTCCACCGTTCCCCCGTACCCGGTCCCCCGCCTCCGCCCGAGCCCTGGCGCCCGCATCCCCGCATTCCCGCATCCGTCCAGGGAGCTCTCTTGGGTGAGATCCATCATGCCGACCACGGCTGGGTGACACCGGCGGTCTCGTACTTCGTCGCCTGCCTCGGCGCCTTCGTCGCCCTGCGCAGTGCCCGCTGGGCGCTCATCTCGAATGGCCGCAGCCGGGTCGTCTGGCTGCTGTTCGCCTCGACCACGCTCGGCGCCGGCATCTGGTCCATGCACTTCATCGCGATGCTCGGCTTCTCGGTCAGCGGCGTCGAGATCACCTACCAGCCGGGGCTGACCGTGCTCAGTCTGCTGGTCGCCGTCGCGGTGGTCGGCGTCGGGCTGTTCACCGTCGGGTACTGGCGCAGCCGTCCCGTCCTGTCGCTGCTGATCGGCGGGTTGACCACCGGGCTCGGCGTCGCCGCGATGCACTACCTGGGCATGGCCGCGATGGTGCTGCCCGGCCACCTCGGCTACGACCACCTCACCGTGGAACTGTCGATCGGCATCGCGGTGTTCGCGGCGACGGCCGCGCTCTGGGCCGCGCTGAACATCCGGGGCACCCTCGCCGTGCTGGCGGCGGCACCGGTGATGGGCGTGGCGGTCTGCGCGATGCACTACACCGGGATGGCGGCGCTGTCGGTCCGGCTGGACTTCTCGCACTCCACCCAGGACGGCGTGATGGCGCTGCAGTTCATCTTCCCGCTCGGGGTCGGGCTCGGCTGCTACATCTTCTTCGGCGCGCTGGCCTTCGCCGTCTCGCCGAGCAAGACCTCCTCGCAGCCACTGCTGGCCGGCCCGGCAGCGCCGCTGCCGACGCGGACGCCCCGCGTCCCGCCGCAGCAGCGACGGTCGATGGGCAGGGCGGGCGCCCGGCGCTGAACGCGCGCGGCGGAAAACGGACGTCCGGCCGGGTCCCCCACCCCGGCCGGACGTCGTTCGTTCCTCGATCGCCCGCGGCTCCGGCTACTCCGGCCGTCCGAGCGGCCCGGTCAGGTGCCCCGGCGTGGCCACCGGGCAGACCTTGCGCACGAAGTCCCGCCGCAGCCCGTGGTACGACTCGCCCGCCCGGTAGAAGTTGGCGTGCATCCGGCGCAGTTCCTCCGCCCGGTACTCGGCCAGCGGCTTCGCCTCCTCGTCCTCGGCGCGGCGGCGCTTCTTGTCCACCAGCCGCCCGGTGAACTCCGGCGAGGCGGCCAGCCGGGCGGCCTCGCGGGCCACCCAGCGGCGGAAGTCGGCCGCGTCCCCGCCGGCCGTACGGTCCACCAGGCCGATCCGGCGGGCGTGTTCGGCCCCGACCGGCAGCGCCTCCGTGGTGAGCCGCTCGGCCCGCTCCGCGCCGACCCGGGCCGGCAGGGTGTACGTCCAGTACTCGGAGCCGTACAGGCCCATCAGCCGGTAGTGCGGGTTGAGCACCGCCGACTCCCGGCACCACACCTCGTCGGCGGCGAGCGCCAGCATCAGGCCGCCTGCCGCCGCGTTCCCGGCCAGCGCGGCGACGGTCAGCTTGTCGCTCGTGGCCAGGATCGCCTCGACCAGGTCGTCCATCGCGTTGATGTTCTCCCAGGATTCCAGCGCCGGGAAGGCCGCGCCCTCGATGACGTTGAGGTGGATCCCGTTGGAGTAGAAGTCCCGGGGCGCGCCGAGCACCAGCACCGAGGTGGGCCGGTCGGCGGCCATCCGGTAGGCGGCGAGCAGCCGGCGGCACTGCTCGGTGCTCATCGCCCCGCCGGCGTAGGCGAATTCGAGGTAGCCGACGTCGCCGTCCTCGCGGTAGCGCAGCTCCGACCAGGTGTCCCGGCGGGCGGCCTCGGCCGGGCTCACCGGCACCTCGCGGACCCGGTGCAGCTCGTCGGCGAGCACCGTCGCGGCCGGCAGCTTGAAGGTGGCCGGCCCGCCGGGGGTGCGGCGCGGGCGCAGCTGCGGGATCCAGACCGCGCCGTCCACGGTGGCCCGACAGATCGCGCCGTCCCGGGTGGCGATGACGGCACCGGGCCGCGGGCCGCGCAGGTCGTCCTCGGGGTGTCCGCCGTGCAGGAAGAACTCCCGTCCGTACAACTCGTCCAGCACGCCGGGCTGGGAGTCGGCGGCGCGCAGCTTGCGCAGCACGGTGGCGGTGTCGTCCTGCTCCCAGTCGATCCGGCGGGCCTCCTGGCGCAGCGGCGGCCGCAGCTCGCCGCGCACGTCCGGGCGGGCGTAGTCCAGCGGCTCGGGGGTGTACAGCCCGCCCTCGTAGCGCTGGACGGCCAGCAGGACGGCCTCGACGGCGGCGTCGGCGACCTCGCCCCGGTACAGCTCGCTCTTGCCGCAGTCGGGGACGGCGAAGTCGACGGACGCCCAGATGTCGCCCGCGTCCATCTCCTCGACGGCCTGCAGCACGGTGACGCCCCAGCGCCGCGCGCCCTCGGTGATCGCCCAGTCGAGCGAGGAGGGGCCGCGGTCGCCCTTGGGGCCCGGGTGCACGATCAGGACCGTCCGGGTGGACCAGATGTCCGCCGGGACGGCCTTGGTGAGCATCGGGCAGATGATCAGCTCGGGGTCGACGTCGGCCACCGCGGCCCGCATCTGGTCGTCGCCGAGCGCGAGTTGGACGGCGACCTGGTGGCCGCGCTCGCGCAGCTCGGTGTGGACGCGCTGGGTCAGGCTGTTGAACGCGGTCGCGATCAGGAGAATGCGCAAGGGGGGGCCTCCGGGCAGGACTTCGGGTGCGCGGAGGCGATGAAACCAGGGCATGGACACGTAATGGTTACGTTCCGCGCCTCGACGCCCTACCCTCACGCACCCCGCACACGTGTGGCCCCGGCGTGGCCCGTGCTTCGCCGGATCTCCCCAGCCTCTTCCCGGAGTTGGTCTGGCGCGCCCCTCCCGGAGCGGACGAGGACCCACGAGACACGCCTTAGCGTGGGAACGCCCGGCGGGCCCGCCAGGTGGTGTGCTCCCGGGAGACCGCGTCCTCCGCCTCGGCGGCCAGCCGCGCCCAGCGCGCCTCGGCGCCCGGCCCCTTGAGGTCGAGGTCGGAGAGCTGGTTGCCGACGTTCTCCAGCTCGCGCGCGGCCAGTTGGTAGGCGGCGGCCAGCGGGCGCAGCTGCTTGAGCTGCGTCCAGGCGATGATCGCGGCGGCCGCGGCCGAGCTGGCGCCGAAGATGTGCACCTCCAGGGCGCCGGTGGCCTGGGCGATCGCCGCCGCCGCGCCGATGATGATCAGCGTCGCGATGCCGAGCCCCCAGGAGACCGCCTGGGACTCGCAGGAGTCGGCCCGCGAGCGGTACCAGGTGCGCTGGCCCTCGACCCGGGTGCGCAGGTAGAGGGTGCGTCGGGCGGTCAGGCTGTCGGCCCGGGCGCGCCTCATCTCCTCGGTGATCTCGGGGACGGTGCCGGGCGGCACGATCTCCGGGTCCTCGAAGGCCCGCAGCACGTCCTCGACCTGGAGCAGGTAGCCGCGGTCGGCGTCCGCCGACTCGGCCTCGCCGTCGAACGGCCGGGCCCGGACGCTGTACTTCCAGGCCAGCGTCTTGACCGACTCGGCCGCCGCCCGCGCCTCGTACCAACGCCCCTGCGGGTTGCTGCGGCGCAGCCGGGACCAGAAGTAGCCGGCCACCAGGAAGGCGGCCACCGAGAACAGTGGCTTGATATCGCTGTCGCCCTTGTGGTCCGGGCCCGGCAGCGACCCGATCAGCGCGGCGATCACCAGCATCGCGATCAGTCCGCGGTGCCAGCGCAGCGTCTCGCGCTGTCCGTCCAGCGAGGCCTTGTCCGCCCGCCAGAACAGATCCGGCAGCAGCCGCGCCTCGACTCCCCCGGGCGGATCCTGTTGCACCATCGGTCGAGTCCCCTCCCCGTCTCCGTCCAGGCAGTATGCCCACCGTCAACTGCCCTACACGGTCGCCTTTTTGACACCTTCCGCGACACCTTCCGACCGTCGATGATTGCCCCGCCCCCAGGTAACCGATATAAACGGTTACATGCCGCTGCACTGGAAACTCGTCATCGACTGCGCCGACCCGCACCGCCAGGCCGCCTTCTGGGGCGCCGCCCTCGAGTACACAGTCGAGGACCACGGCACCCTGATCACCCACCTGCTCGACGCCGGCGCGATCACCCCCGACGCCCTCACCGAGCTGGACGGCCGGCCCGCCTGGCGCACCCTCGCCGCCGTCCGCCACCCCGAGGACCCGTACGACCCGGCCTCGGACACCGGCCTCGGACGCCGCATCCTCTTCCAGGCCGTCCCGGAGGCCGAGCAGGGCAAGAACCGCCTCCACCTGGACGTCCACCCCGGCCCCGGCGAACGCGCGGCCGCCGTCACCCGCCTCGTCGCCCTCGGCGCCACCGTGCTGCGCGACGTCAAGGAGCCCGGCGGCGAGTGGACCGTCATGCGGGACCCCGAGGACAACGAGTTCTGCGTCCACTGACCGGGCGCGGGAACGGCGCGGCCCCGCCCTCCGGGAAGGGAGGGCGGGGCCGCGGTGGAGCCGGGGCCGTTGCGCGGCCGCAGGGCCTCAGAGCAGACCGAGCGCGGGCATCAGGTAGTAGAAGGCGAACACCGCCGCCACCGCGTAGAGCGGGGCCGGCACGCTGCGGCCGCGGCCGGCGGCCAGGCGCAGGACGCAGAAGGCGATGAAGCCGAGGCCGATGCCGTTGGTGATCGAGTAGGTGAACGGCATCATCACCATGGTCAGGAAGGCCGGGATCGCGATGGTGTAGTCGGCCCAGTCGATCTCCTTGACGGAGTTCGCCAGGATCAGGAAGCCGACCGTGACCAGCGCCGGGGTGGCGGCCTGGGCCGGGACCATGGTGGCCAGCGGGGTGAGGAAGAGCGCCACCATGAAGAGCAGACCGGTGACGATCGAGGCGAAGCCGGTCCGGGCGCCCTCGCCGACGCCGGCGGTGGACTCGACGAAGCAGGTGTTGGCGGAGGCGGAGGTGGCGCCGCCGGCCGCGGTGGCGATGCCGTCGACCATCAGGACCCTGTTGATGCCCGGCAGGTCGCCGTTCCGGTCCAGCAGGTGGGCCTCGTCGGCGACACCGAGGATGGTGCCCATCGCGTCGAAGAAGCAGGACATCAGCACGGTGAAGACGAACAGCACGCCGGTCAGCACGCCGACCTTCTCGAAGCCGCCGAACAGGCTGACCTTGCCGACCAGGCCGAAGTCCGGGGCGGCCACCGGGTTGCCGGGCCAGGTCGGGACGGTGAGGCCCCACGTGAGCGCCGGGATGTCGACCAGCTTGTCGATCACCACCGCGAGCACGGTGGAGCCGGCGATGCTGATCAGGATCGCGCCGGGCACCTTGCGGATGACCAGGATCAGGGTGAGCAGCAGGCCGAACACGAAGACCAGCACCGGCCAGCCGAGCAGGTGGCCGTTGCCGCCGAGCTGCACCGGGACGGTGGTGTGGGCGGCGTCCGGGACGCGGCTGACGAAGCCGGAGTCGACCAGGCCGACCAGGCTGATGAACAGGCCGATACCGATCGCGATGGCCTTGCGCAGGCCGAGCGGGACGGCGCTCATGACCCGCTCGCGCAGACCGGTGGCGACCAGCAGCATGATCGCGAAGCCGGCCAGCACCACCATGCCCATGGCGTCCGGCCAGGTCATCTTGGGCGCGAGCTGCAGCGCCACGATGGTGTTGACGCCGAGGCCGGCCGCCAGGCCGATCGGCACGTTGCCGACCACGCCCATCAGCAGGGTGGTGAGACCCGCGGTGAGGGCGGTGGCGGTGACCAGCTGGGCGCTGTCCAGGTGAGCCCCGGTCATGTCCGTGGCGCTGGCCAGGATGATCGGGTTCAGCACCAGGATGTACGCCATGGTGAAGAAGGTGGCGACACCGCCGCGGACCTCGCGCGGCAGGGTGGAGCCGCGCTCGCTGATCCGGAAGTAGCGGTCCAGGGCACCCGCAGGGGGCTGCGGTGCGGCGTCGGCGGGTTCGGGCGACTCGGTGGTCGGCTGGACCACGGGCATGGCGGGGCGTCCTCTGTGGGGGAGCTGAGGAGAGGGGGACCGCCCGGGGCGACGGTGGCCGGGCGTAGACCATTAAGTATGGTTTCCGGATCGCACACGCGCTATCTTCGCGCGTAGAGCCCGCAGGGCGTCCCGGAGCGCACCCAGGGGACCCGCCCGGCCCCCACCGCACCGTACGCTAGGCCCCATGCCCAAGACGCCGCTGCACCCCTCGCCCCCTCCGCTGGAGGCCAACGACGTCGCCATCGTCGGCGGCGGCACGGTGCTGTGGTTCGTCGCCTTCCTGGCCCTGCTCCCCTTCCAGGGCACCCTCTCCGACCACGGGCACGGCACCTGGCCCTGGATCTGCCTCTCCGGCGGTCTGCTCGGCCTGATCGGTCTCTGGTACTGCCGCGCCCGGCGGGACGCGATCGCCCGCAGCCGCACCGCCGAGGCCGCCCTGCGCGCGGCCGACGACGACGGCACCGGCAGCGGCGCGGGCCCGGCCACCCAGTCGGACTGAACAGCCCTTTAGTAGCACGCATCGGACATAAGGCGCCCGTAGAGTCGGTGCCATGACGCAGCCTGCCCAACCCGAGGAAGAGCAGCCGGCCGACGGAGACCTACCCGACGGAGCGCACCCCCTCGGGCTGCTGCCCGGGCGGCGCGGTGGCCTGACCTCCGCCGAGGTGGCCGAACGGGTCGCCGAGGGGCAGGTCAACGACGTACCGGTGCGGTCCAGCCGGTCCGCCAAGGAGATCGTCCGGGCCAACGTCTTCACCCGGTTCAACGCCATCATCGGCGTCATGTTCGGGATCATCCTGATCGTCGGCCCGATCCAGGACGGCCTGTTCGGCCTGGTCATCGTGGCCAACACGGCGATCGGCATCCTCCAGGAGCTGCGCGCCAAGAAGACCCTGGACAGCCTGGCACTGATCGGCGAGGCCCGCCCCCAGGTCCGCCGGGACGGCACCGTCCAGCAGATCACCGTCTCCGAGATCGTCCTCGACGACACCGTGCTGCTCGGCATCGGCGACAAGGTGATCGTGGACGGCGACGTCACCGAGGCGGACGGCCTGGAGATCGACGAGTCGCTGCTCACCGGTGAACCCGACCCCGTCCTCAAGCAGCCCGGCGACCACGTGATGTCCGGCAGCTTCGTGGTGGCCGGCGCGGGCGCCTTCACCGCCACCAAGGTCGGCCGCGAGGCCTACGCGGCCCAGCTGGCCGAGGAGGCCAGCAAGTTCACCCTGGTGAAGTCGGAGCTGCGCAGCGGCATCGACAGCATCCTGCGGTTCATCACCTACCTGCTGATCCCCACCGCGCTCGGCCTGATCATCAGCCAGCTGGCCGTCGAGGGCCGGGACTGGCGCGAGGCCGTCCGCCGGATGGTGGCCGGCATCGTGCCGATGGTCCCCGAGGGCCTGGTGCTGCTGACCTCGGTGGCCTTCGCGATCGGCGTGATCCGGCTCGGCCGCAAGCAGTGCCTGGTCCAGGAGCTTCCGGCGATCGAGGGCCTGGCCCGGGTGGACACCGTCTGCCTGGACAAGACCGGCACCCTCACCGAGGGCGGCATGGACGTGATCGACCTGCGGGTGATCTCCGACGGCGAGCCCGCCCCGGTCGACCAGGACACCATCAAGCACGCGCTCGCCGTGATGGCCGGCGCCGACGCCCGCCCCAACCCGTCCATGCGGGCCGTGATCGACGCGTACGGGCGCGGCGACGGCGCCGGCCCGGGCGGCAACGGCTGGCGGGTGATCGAGGCGATGCCCTTCTCCTCCGCCCGCAAGTGGAGCGGCGTGCAGCTGCTGGAGCCGCAGGGCGGCGAGGCCAGCTGGCTGCTCGGCGCCCCCGACGTGCTGCTGCCCGCAGGGCACCCGGCGCTCGCCGAGGTGGACGAGCTGGGCGCCCAGGGCCTGCGGGTGCTGCTGATCGGCCGCACGCCCGTCCCGCTGGACTCCCCCGACCCGGCGGCCGGCCTCACCCCGCTCGCCCTGGTGGTGCTCCAGCAGCGGCTGCGCGCGGACGCCGCCGACACCCTGCGCTACTTCGAGAGCCAGAACGTCCGGGCCAAGGTGATCTCCGGGGACGCGGCGGTCTCGGTCGGCGCGGTGGCCGACCACCTCGGCCTGCCCGGCGCGGACCGCCCGCTGGACGCCCGCACCCTGCCCGAGGACCCGGAGCAGCTCGCCGAGACCGCCGACCGGACCAGCGTCTTCGGCCGGGTCACCCCGCAGCAGAAGCGCTGGCTGGTCGGGGCGCTGCAGTCCCGCGGCCACACGGTGGCGATGACCGGCGACGGTGTCAACGACGTGCTCGCGCTCAAGGACGCCGACATCGGCGTGGCGATGGGCACCGGCTCGGACGCCACCAAGGCGGTCGCCCAGATCGTGCTGCTCGACGACTCCTTCGCGACCATGCCCTCGGTGGTCGCCGAGGGCCGCCGGGTGATCGGCAACATCGAGCGGGTGGCCGGACTGTTCCTGGTGAAGACGGTCTACTCGGTGCTGCTGGCGCTGCTGGTGATCTTCACCCACTCGCCGTACCCGTTCCTGCCCCGGCACTCCACCGTGCTGTCCACCCTCACCATCGGCGTGCCGGCCTTCTTCCTGGCCCTCGCCCCCAACAACGAGCGGGCCCGTACCGGCTTCGTGAAGCGCGTCCTGCGGCTGGCGATCCCCGGCGGCATCATCGCCGGCACCGGCACCTTCGTCGCCTACGCGCTGGCCCGCGCCAACCACGCGACCGACCTCGAGGCCGACACCAGCGTGGCCACCCTGACGCTCTTCCTGATCGCCATCTGGGTGCTCGCCATCGTCGCCCGCCCGTACAACTGGTGGCGGTTGCTGCTGATCGGCACCATGGGCGGCGCGTTCGCGCTGGTCCTGGTGATCCCGCCGCTGTCCGACTTCTTCGAGCTCTCCCTGGTCGGCGGACGCGACCCGTGGACGGGCGTCGCCATCGCGGTGCTCTGCGGCATCGTGCTGGAGATCGCCTGGGGCTTCATGAAGCGCCGCGGGCTCGAATGACCCCGGCCTAGCATGGCCCCGGGAGGGGGTGCCGAATGGCGCGCAGGGGTGGGGAGCTGGAGGCGTTCATCGCCTTCCTGGGCGGGCTGCTGGCGGTCGGGCTGACGGCGCTGGCGATGGCGGGCGTCGGCCTGACGATCAGGCCGACGCCCGCGGTGAAGGCGGCCGCGATGGTGACGCTCGGCGCGGTCTGGCTGACCGTCACCACCACCGTCTACCTGCGGCTCAAGCCGCGCGGCGACTGAGGCCGCTCAGCCCGGTCCGCCCTCTCGGTCCGCTCAGCCCTCGAAGTCCCGGGCCGCGGACAGCTCGTACGCCCGGTCCGGCTCGCTGAGCGCGGCCAGCACCTCGAAGCGCCGGTGCCACTGCCCGACCGACCAGGCGAGCCCGGCCGCCAGGCCCTCCGGGGTGGCCGCGTGCAGCAGGCCGGGCACCGGCGGGACTTCGAACTCGTCGTCCTCGTCGGCGGCTTCGGCCAGCTCCGGGTCGTAGGGCGGCTCCGGCGCGTCCGACTCAGGGTCCCAACGCCAGTCCACCGCGGCCTCGTTGCCGTCCGGGCCGACCACCAGCAGCTCCTCGTGCTCCTCGTAGGCGACCGGGCAGCCGGGCAGCAGCTCCCGCACCACGGCCGGCACCCGGTGCAGCACGCCCTCGGAGAGCACCCGGCCGCCGGCCACCTCACTGGCCAGCGACACGTGCAGCCGCTCGGCGAGGTCCGCGGCGAGCGCCGGGGCGACCGGCAACAGCGGGTACGGGTGCAGCAGTTGGACCAGGTCCGGGGCGTCGGCGACGACCGCCTCGGTGGCGTCCACCACCACCGTGCGGTCCGGGCGGCGCCCGGTGGCCGGGTCCAGCGGCGGCAACGCCCGCACCACGTCCAGCGGTTCGATCCGCTCGCGGTCCACCCGGGCCAACGCGGTGTGGATGCCGTGCAGTTGGCGGTGCCCGACCTCGGCGGCCGGGTCGGTGAGCCGGTCCAGCACCTCGTCCGGGCCGTGCGTCTCGGCGAGCAGCGCGGCCAGCGTGGTGCGCACCCCGAGCGCGTGCAGGAACTGCTCGTCCAGGGTGGTGCGCGCCTCGTCGTACAGGCCGCGCAGCAGCGGGTCGGCCCCGGCGGCGCGCAGCCCGGCGGGCTCGCGGCCGGCCAGCACCGGGTGGTCGCGCAGCCACCAGGCGGTGTACGGCGGCAGGTCGGCGTAGGAGCCGTTCGGCAACAGGGTGCGGACGGGGTTGACCACGGCGTCCCGGTACGGCGGGCGGGCGAGCGCGGCCAGCGCCTCGGGCCAGGCGTCGTCGTCCACCAGGTCGAGGTCGCGGACGGCCAGCAGCTCGGCGGCCACCGGCGGCACGCCGACCACCTCGTCCGCCTGCAGCGCCTCCAGGGCGTCCTCGGCCCAGTCGGCGAGCCCGTCCGGCGCCTCGTCCAGCAGGCCGGTGGGGTGGCCGCCGGCCGCCCGGTCGGCCGGGACGGTCGGGTCGAGCCGCTCCAGGTCGTCCGGGTCGAGCACCACGTCCTCGGCGCGCACCAGCACGAAGTCGGCCAGCACACCGACGGCCGCGAGCACCTCGGGGCCCCAGCGCTCCACCAGCTCGTCGTCCACCCAGCCGGCGTCCTCCTCGCGGGCGAGGGCGGCGAACGGGCTTCCGGGCAGCACGAGCTCGCCCGCGCGGGCGGGCTCGCCCTCGTCGTCCAGCAGCGCCAGCCGGGCCAGCCACGGGTGCTCGCCGGGCGCCGGGGCGGCGGCCTTCACCAGGGCCAGGACGGCGTCGGCCAGTTCGAGCGCGGCGTCCAGGTCGTCCTCGGCCAGCTCGTAGGAGCGGGCGACGGCGGCCCGCACCTCGGGCGTGTCCAGCACCCCGGCCGGGGTGGCGGTGCCGGCGCCGAGCTTGGCCAGCAGCGGGTGGGCGGCCTCGGGGTGGGCCAACCGCAGGTCCAGCGCGGCGAGTGCGCCGGCCAGCGTCTCGGGGTAGCCGGGGAAGGCCGCCCAGTCGGCGTCCTCGGAGGGCAGCAGCACCCGCCGGGGCCCGGTGACGGTCCGCCCGTCGGCGAGCGGCACGGGCAGCGCGCCGAGCGCCTCCGGGTCGGCCGCGCCGAGCGCCGCGTACAGGTTGCGCCACCAGGCCGGGTCGCGGTCCAGGCCGCCGAGCTGGTCGACCACCTCGGCCAGCGGCACCCGGCGCACGTTCAGCACCCGCAGCTCGGTGCGACGCTCCAGGCCGGCCGGCAGCAGCCCCGGGAAGATCGGCGCCAGCGCCTCGACCACCGAGCCGTCCGCGCCCTCCAGCAGCGTCGCGTCCCGGGGCCGCAGCGCGGGCGTGCCCTCCTCGACGACGCCGGGGTGCGGCAGGAACGGCGTGCCGGGTAGCCGGGACAGCACGGCGGCGCGCAGCGCGTTGTCCAGCGCGCCCTGCCCGAGCGGCCCGGGGACGAGGCCGAGCGAGCCCAGGTCGGCGCCGCGGGCGCGCAGCAGCTCGGCGTAGCTGTCGGCGGCGCGCTCGGTGAGGAAGTCGGCGAGCGGGCCGGGGGCGATGTGCCGGCGGGTGGAGTCCAGCGGGTAGGAGGCGATCAGCAGCGCGGGCAGGCCGACCGGCTCGTCGCTGGGGGTGGGCGCGTGCAGCACCGGCTCGATCGCGGGCCGCTGCGGGGCACCGCCCTCGGCGACCGGGACGGCCCAGGTGACCGTCCAGTACGGGCGGGTGCGCTCCTCGGTGGGCCGGTCGGCGAGCAGCCCGGCGTCCAGGCGGCCGGAGGCGCCGACGGTCTGCCAGACCGTCTGCCGCAGCAGCCCGCCCGCGTCGTCGGTGACGGTGACCTCGGTGACGCCGTCCGGGCGCGGCTCGGCGGAGCTGCGGGTGAGCGTCCGGGTGGCCTCCGGGGTCTCCACCACGACCTCGGACAGGCCCGGCAGGGTGAGCAGCAGCGCGTCGTCGATCCCGGCCAGCAGACGGCGGGTCAGGTCCTCGGCGGCGGCGTCCCGCAGCGGCAGCACCACCACGGTGTCGTAGCCCTCGGGGGCCGGGCCCTCGGCCGCGAACGGCAGCCGCAGCAGCGGCACATGGCCGTCCCGGCGGCGCAGCTCGTCGGCCAGCGCGGGCTGCGCCTCGGCCAGTGACCGGGCCTCGCCCAGCGACCAGCGCACCCCGCCCGCGGCGCCCAGCACGGCGGGCTCGTCGGTGACGGTGAGGACGGCGGCGAAGCCGACGCCGAAGCGGCCGACGGCGGGCTCCTCGCCGCGCTTGGAGGAGGCGCGCAGGGTGGACAGCGACTCGACGGCGGCCGCGTCCAGCGGGGCGCCGGTGTTGGCTGCGGCCAGCACGCCGTCCGCCAGGGTCAGCCGCAGCCGCCCGGGGCCGCGCCCGGCCCGTACCGCCGCGTCGGCCGCGTTCTGTGCCAACTCGACCACCAGCCGGTCCCGGTAGCCGCCGAGCGCCAGCTCCTCCTCGGCATTGGCGTCCTCCCGGAACCGGGCCGGCGAGGCGGCCCAGGCGTCCAGCACCCGTCGGCGCAACGCGGCACTCCCGAAGGAGTCCGCGAGGTGCTCGTCCGTGCCGCTGCCGATGATCCGAGGTTCCACTGGACCTGCCGCCTTCCGCCGCCCTGTACGTCGTAAGGGCATTCTTCCCTGCCCCACCGACTACTCCCGACCACGGCCCCGCCCGGCGGCGCCCGCACCCGCAGGATCCGCAGGCCGACGCCGTCGACCGGCCCCGCTCGGGGCGCCCCGCGGGCGGCAGGCAGGCCGGGGCGCGGGGTGGGGTGGGGTGGGGTGGGGGGTGGGGGCAGGAGGCCTGTCGCCCGCGGGATGGGGGATGCCCGCAGGCGACAGGAGCGGCGGGGCCCCGCATCAGGCGCCCCCACTCCCGTAAACGTCGCGGCCCGCCCCACCGGTTCAGCGGGGCGGGCCGTCAAGCGACGCGGGCTCAGGAGTGGCCGAGCTCCTCCGCCGGGGCGTCGGGCTCGACCGAGCCGGAGGCGCGGTCCGGGTGGAGCTGCAGCGGCTCGACCACCAGCTCGTCCAGGATCAGCTCGGACGGCGCCGGCGGGGCCGGGATGACGGCCGCCTCGGAGTGCCCGCCGCAGCCGTACGCGAAGGAGACGATCTGGCCGTCGGCCGGGCCGAACTCGTTGCCGCACACACCGAAGGCCTGTCCGAGCGAGCCGCCGATCGGGATCAGGAAGCCGCAGCTGCCGCACGCGGCGGGCGCCGCTTGGGCCATCGGGGTCTGCGGGCCGTGGGCCTTCTCCCAGCGGTCGGCGGCCAGGTGCAGGCCGAGCCGGGAGAGCACCCGACTGCGGCCCATGCCGAGCTCCTCGGCGACGGCGTTGATCTGGGCGCGGGCCGGGGCGGGCTGGACGTGCGGGTCGGTGACGACCACGTCCTCCTGGGCCGCGAGGGCGACCGCGGAGTTCGGCGCGGGCTCGTCCTCGCCGCTCCAGCCGGCCTCCAGCCGCACGTCGTCGGCGCCGGTGGGCAGCAGGTCGCCGGGGCCCATGTCGCCGGGGCGCAGCCGCTCGCTCCACGGCACCCACTCCGGGGCCAGCACGGCGTCGGGGCCGGGCAGCAGCACGACCTCGTCCAGGGTGACGTTCTTGGCCCGCGGCGCGCGGGCGACGGTGACCGCCCAGTGCCAGCCGCGGTAGGCCGCGTCCAGGCACTCGAAGCTGTGGGTGACGACACGGTCGGCGTCCGCCTGGACGCCCAGGTGCGGGCCGACCGCCTCCGATCCGACGGCCTCCTCGGCAGCCTGACGGGCGAGTTCGACGGCCTCGGCACAGAGCCGGTCGGGGGTACGGCTTCGCATCGCAGCACTCACGGCGTCGATTCTCTCCCAGTTCTTCTGTCACCCACGGCGTGTTGCCTGTTCCGTCGCGGCTCGGTGGTCCCTCGTCCATTCTGCGCGACCCGGGGCCGCCGCGGGTACCGACCGCGCCGCTCGACCGGCCTACCGGCGCCCGGCGCCCGACGGGCGGACCCTGGGCAGGCTACCCGCCGGTCGGTGCCCCGGCACAGTCCGGGGCGGAGCCTGGCCTTCCTCGGCCGCGCCGAGCGAAGCGGAATCCCGCGTCGCAACAGCGAATCTGGGGCAGGATGGGCTTGTGGCGGACGACAACCCGTCGCAGCACGCACTGCGCGCCTCGCAGGCCGGCAGCCCCGACGAGGCAGCCGCCGCGCCGCGACCGCAGCCCCCCGTCCCCGCTGCGGGCGAGCCGCGGCCGGGGAACGGCCTTGAGGCGTCCGCCGCCCGGGTCGACCTGGAGAAGCCGGACGTTCCGGACGACGCCCACACCCGTCACCTCCACGCGCTCGACGAGGACCTGGAGGAGGAACTCCCCGAGCCCCACCGTAACGTCCTGGTGCGCGCCGTCTCCGCCGTCGGCATCCGCCTCGGCAAGCTGGTGCACGGCACCGGCCGCCGGATCCGCCGGGCCACCTCCGCCGAGGGCGCGGGCGAGTCCGGCCTCGCCAAGCTGATCGAACTGCACGCGCTGAACTCCTTCGGCGACATGCTGATCACCATCGCGCTGGCCTCCACGATCTTCTTCTCCGTCCCCACCGGCCAGGCCCGCGGCCGGGTCGGCCTGTACCTGCTGATCACCATGGCCCCGTTCGCCCTGCTGGCCCCGGTGATCGGCCCGCTGCTGGACCGGCTCCCGCACGGCCGCCGGGCGGCCATGGCGATGTCGATGCTGACCCGGGCGGTGCTGGCCTGGACGATGGCCGGGGTGGTCTCCGGCGGCGGCATCGCGCTCTATCCGGAGGCACTGGGCGTGCTGGTGGCGTCCAAGGCGTACGGGGTGGTGCGCAGCGTCGTGGTGCCCCGGCTGCTGCCGAGCCGGCTGTCCCTGGTCAAGGCGAACTCCCGGGTCACCCTGGCCGGGCTGCTGGCCACCGGTGTGGCGGCGGGGGCGGGCGGGCTGTTGCACCTGATCGGGCCGGCCTGGCCGCTGCGCGGCGCCTTCCTGGTGTTCGTGATCGGCACCCTGATGGCCTTCCACCTGCCGCACGAGGTGGACTCGGCGAAGGGCGAGCAGCGGGCCGTCCTGCACGCCGAGGTGCACGGCGAGGGCTCGCACCTGATCCACCACAAGCCACCGAAGGTCAAGGCCTCGCTGCGCACCGTCGGCCCCTCGGTGGTGCTGGCGTTGCGGGCGATGTCGGCGATGCGCTGGCTGGTCGGCTTCCTGGTGTTCTTCCTGGCCTTCCTGCTGCGCACCGAACCGATCGGCGGTCTGAAGCCGACCCTGGCGCTGGGCCTGGTGGTGCTGGCGGCGGGGACGGGCAACGCGCTGGGTTCGGTGCTGGGCTCCTGGCTGCGCACGCGGGCCCCGGAGGCGACGGTCACCGCGATGCTGGTGCTGGCGACCTGCGTGACGGCGGCGGCCGCGCTCTGGTACGGCGTGCTGACGGTGGTTCTGGTGGCCGGCGTGTCCGGGATGGCGGCTTCGCTGGGCAAGCTGGCGCTGGACGCGCTGATCCAGCGGGACGTCCCGGAGGCGGTGCGGACCTCGGCGTTCGCCCGTTCGGAGACCCTGATGCAGCTGTGCTGGGTGGCGGGCGGCGCGGTCGGCATCGTGCTGCCGCTGAACGGGGTGCTCGGCCTGTCGATCGCGGCTTCGGTGGTCGGTCTGATGCTGGTGTGGACGGTCCACTCGCTGCTACGGCTGGGCCCGCGGCGGCACCTGGCCGCGCCCCGGGTGGCCTGATTCCGACGGTGCGGCAACACGCGGTGGTCGACCCCCGCGTAGCGTGATCGGCCCGGCCCGGTAGATTCTGACGCATGAGCCTCAATTCCCGTGTCATCGCCGCCCTCGGCGCCGTCGTCGTGGTCGGCGCCGGCACGGTCGGCGGGTCCATCGCCTACGCCTCCGGTCAGACGGAGATCAGCGACCACCGCGTGACCCTCACCGTCGGCAACTCCTCGCAGGCCCAGGACCCGTTCTGCGCCAACGACGACGGCAGCCCGCTGTCCGACGACGACCAGCAGAAGTGCTCGAAGAAGGCCCAGGACGCGCTGAAGGCCGGGACCCTGCCGAGCTCCGACGTCGTGCTGAGCGACCGCGTCGGCGTCGGCGTCTCCCCGACGGTGGCCAAGAAGGGCTGGGTGGCCTTCAGCAACGGCGGCCCGCTGAGCGGCGGTGGCCAGTTCTCCGTGTCCAGCTGGTCCAAGAACGGCTCGACCTACTCCGGCTCCCACGCGGCCGGCCAGCTGCTGAACGCCTCCGGCCGGACCCTGATCACCGTGGTCGAGGGCGACCGGGACCTGGAGAGCCCGACCGCGATCTGGTACTTCCAGCTGAACACCCAGGAGAGCTGACGGTCCTGCGATGACCGCGCACGTCTCCGACGCGCACCCCGAGCAGTCGGGCCCCGGGCGGGCCCGACTGCTCGTCGTCGTCGCGGTGCCCGCCGAGGCCGAGGCCGTGCTGCGCGGCCTGCCCGGCGGGGCCGCCGCCCTGCCGCTGCCGGGCGGTGTGCTGCACCGCTCTGAGGGTGCTCCGGTGGACGTGCTGGCCGCCGGGGTCGGCCCGGCCGCCGCCGCGGCCGCCGCCTCCGCCGCGCTGGCCGCCCACCCGTACGGCCTGGTCGCCTCGGCCGGGATCGCCGGCGGTTTCGCCCCGCACGCCCCGGTCGGCGCGACCGTGGTGGCCGACACGATCGTGGCCGCCGACCTCGGCGCCGAGACCCCCGAGGGCTTCGCCGATGTCACCGAGCTGGGCTTCGGCACCGCACGGCACACCCCTTCCCCGGCCGCTGTGGCGCTTGCCGCCCGGGCGCTGGGCGCCCTGACCGGCCCGGTGCTGACCGTCTCCACCGTGACCGGCAGCGCCGAGCGCGCCGCCGTGCTGGCCGCCCGCCACCCGGGCGCCGCCGCCGAGGCGATGGAGGGCTTCGGCGTGGCCGAGGCCGCCGCCCGGTACGGCGTGCCGGCCTTCGAACTGCGGACCGTTTCCAACCCGGTGGGCCCGCGCGACCGGGCCGCCTGGCGGATCGGCGAGGCGCTGGCCGCCCTGGAGCGGGCCTTCGCCGCGCTGCCCGTCGCCGAACTGATCGAGGAGGCCGGCCGTGGCTGAACGGCTGAGCATCGCGTACTCGCCCTGCCCGAACGACACCTTCGTCTTCCACGCCTGGGCGCACGGCCTGGTGCCCGGGGCGGGCGCCCCCGAGGTGACCTTCGCCGACATCGACATCACCAACGGCCTGGCCGAGCGCGGCGAGCTGGACGTGCTGAAGATCAGCTACGGCGCGCTGCCCTGGGTCCTGGAGGAGTACGCCCTGCTGCCCTGCGGCGGCGCGCTCGGGCGCGGCTGCGGCCCGCTGGTGCTCACCCTGCCGGGCGTGGGCTCACCGGCGGAGCTGGCCGGAAAGACGGTGGCGGTGCCGTCCGAGCGCTCCACCGCCTACCTGCTGTTCCGGCTCTGGGCGGCCGGGGCGGTGCCGGGCGGCTTCGGCGAGATCGTGGTGCTGCCGTTCCACGAGATCATGCCCGCGGTCCGGGACGGCCGGGTGGACGCCGGCCTGGTGATCCACGAGGCACGCTTCACCTACGGGCAGTACGGCCTGCACAGCCTGGCCGACATGGGCGAGGCCTGGGAGCGGGAGACCGGCCTGCCGATCCCGCTCGGCGCGATCGTGGCCAAGCGCTCGCTGGGCGCGGAGCGGCTGCGTGAACTCGCCGACACGATCCGCGCCTCCGTCCGGCAGGCCTGGGCGGACCCGGCGGCCAGCCGGGAGTACGTGCTGGCGCACGCCCAGGAGATGGACCCGGCGGTCGCCGACCAGCACATCGGGCTGTACGTGAACGAGTTCACCGCCGACCTGGGCGAGGAGGGCTACCAGGCCGTCCACGCGCTGCTCACCCGGGCCGCCGCGGAGGGGTTGGTACCCCCGCTCGACCCGGGTGCGCTCGCGTTCGGGTAGCCCCGGAACACCCCGGACGCCCCGAACACCCCGGACGCCTCAGACGTCGAACTGGTCGGCCACCGCGCGCAGCAGGCCGGCCAGCTTCTGGCCGGTGGGCTTGGCCGGGTATCGGCCGCGCTGGAGGCCGGGCAGCACCGCGTCCAGGGTGGTGATCAGGTCCTGGACGATCGGCGCCATGTCGTCGGCGCTCCGGCGCTGGGCGGCGGCCACCGACGGCAGCGCTTCCAGCAGCTGCACGGCCATCGCCTGGTCCCCGCGGTGGCCGGCGACCACGCCGAACTCGACCCGCTGGCCCGGCTTCAGCACGGTGACACCGGCGGGCAGCGCCTTGGTGTGGACGAAGACATCGCCACCGTCGTCGCGCGACAGGAAGCCGAAACCCTTCGTCTCGTTGAACCACTTGACCTGGCCGGTGGGCATCTCGAACAGTCCTCGAATGGGTGTGAGGGATCCCGGCCCTGGCCGGGGATCACTGGGTGATGTGGGAGAAAAGACGGGCCGACCTCGGCTCGGCGCCCGTGGGCGCTCACGGTCGGCACGCTGTCGGGAGCAGACTAACGGTCCGTCACTGCCTCATCCGCGATCCGCGAAGGGTCCGTGTTCCAAGGCCCGCCCGGGGCGTTGGGAGCGCCGGGATCTCGTGGTCACGAGCAACCCGGTCCTGGCACGGCCGGGGCGCGGTTCGGCGCAGTCCATCGGCTCACACCCCCGGGTCTGAGGACACGGGACGCACCTGCAGCGCCCCTCGGCACCCCGTGCATACCCCCGCCCAGCAGGGATCAAAACGTTCAGCTGCCGGGAAACTGCGCAACGTGACCGACCCGCTCCGGTGGGCGGCTCCGGCGGCCGCTCTGCCAGACTGGGGGCACCCCAGCGCAGAGCGGAGAAGTGAGCAGACGTGAGCAGCCAGAGCGCCGACCCCGGCGATGTGTACGTCAAGGCCGGGACGGTCGTCTTCGGCCTCGGCGCACTCGCCACCCTGATCACCTTCGTCCCGCTGTTCCTGCACCTGACGCCGCTGCCGACGGTCATGTACTGGCTGAGCATGCTGATGCCGGCCGGTTTCCTGTCCGCGCTGACCGGGCTGTTCCTGAACGTCCGGGCCCAGCGCCGCCGGGTGGAGCCGTAGGGCCCGTCCTGCGGACACGCCCTAGTTCGCCCCGAGGTGCCGTTCGAGCCACTCCGGGAAACCGGTGAGGTCCGCCAGCACCACGTCCGCCCCGGCCTCGCGCAGCTCCTGCGCGTCGTACGGGCCGGTGGCCACGCCGACCGCGACCGCGTCCGCGTGCCGGGCGCCCCGGATGTCGCCGAGGTGGTCGCCGACGTAGATGCTCGCACCGTGCTCGCGCAGCGCCTCGCCCTTGGTCTCGGCCCAGAGGTCGCCGATCACGATGTCCGCCGCCATCCCGGCGTGCTCCAGGTGGAGGTGGGCGTTCGGCTCGTACTTGCCGGTGATCACCGCGACCCGGCCGCCGTGGGCGCGGACCGCCTCGACGGCGGCGTGCGCGCCGGGCAGGGCCACGGTCGGGGCGAAGGCGCGGTCGCGGTACAGCTCGCGGTAGCGGGTGGCGACCCGCTCCACCTCCTCCTCCGGGAACCAGTTGCGGATCTCGTTCAGCAGCGGCGGGCCGAGCCGGGTGACCACCAGGTCGGCGTCGATGTAGGTGCCGGTCTCGGCGGAGAGCGCCTGGTAGGTGGCATGGATACCCGGCCGGGTGTCCAGCAGCGTCATGTCGAGGTCGAAGCCGACGGTGAGCGGGGTGGGCGAGGACACGGGCATACCGCCAGGCTATCCAACGGGCACCGGGGGTGACGAGGCGATTTACCCCGGCTTCGAGACGGAACTTAGGTTGGCCTGAGTTTTCCGCGGGAGGGCTCATGACCGACACCACCGCACCACCGGGAGCGCGGCGCACGCCCGGTCGCCGGGTACGTGCCGGGTGGTGGCACGGGGCACGCCCGGGGAGGTGGTGACGGCGGAAGCGGTGGACGCTTGACGGCGTCTGTGGACGCTTAACGGCACTTTAGGCGCGATTTCGGACATAATCGACGGGCTCTCGCCCGTTGCCGCGTCGTCTTCGCCGGAGGACCCGCCGATGCCCCGGATCGCCCGCCGTACGTTCCTCGCCGGTCTCGGCGGGGCCGCGCTCACGGCGTGCACCCCCGGGAAGCCGGCACCGCCGACCACCGACAGCCTGGCCGCGAGCACCATCCCCTCCCCCACCCCGGTGCCGCCGGTCACGGTGAACGCCGCGACCGGGCCGGTGCTCGTCCCCGGCGAGCCACTGCGGGTGGTCGTGCTGGACACCGATGTGCTCGACTCCGCGCTGACCCTCGGCATCACCCCGGTCGGCGCCGCCCTCCCGGCCGCCGACACCGGCTTCCCCGACTACTGGCCGGCCTCCCGCACGACGGGCATCTGGCTGGTCGGCCCACCCGGCGCGCCGGACCTCGCAGCCGTACGGGCCCTGCATCCGGACCTGATCCTCTCCAACCAGGCCCGCGACGGCGACCGCTACGACCAGCTGAGCGCGCTTGCTCCGACCGTCCTCACCCAGACCACCGGGGCGCCGTGGAAGGCGAACTTCCAGCTGCACGCCCAGGCGTTGAGCCGGGTGGCGGCGGCCGCGGCCTTCGTCGCCTCGTACCAGAAGCACGCCGGGCAGGTGGCCGCGGCGCTGGCGGCGGCGAAGCTGTCAGGCCGCAAGGTGAGCCTGGTGCGGTTCACGGAGGGCGGCGGGATCCGGCTGTTCGGGCGGCAGAGCTTCCCCGGGATCGTGCTCGCCGACGCCCAGGTGGGGCGGCCGGACGCACAGAACGTCGACCAGTCGGACTTCGAGGTCCCGCTGGAACAGATCGGCCGGGCCGACGGCGACCTGCTGCTGTACTCGACCTACGGCGACCCGGAGCGGGCGGGCACCGACGCGGCGCTGGCGAGCCCGGGCTGGCAGGCGCTGGGGGCGGTCAAGGCGCACCGGGCGTTCCCGGTGGACGACCAACTGTGGTTCCAGGGGATCGGGTACACCGGCGCCAATTTCATGCTGGACGAGCTGCAGCGCTTCCTCGGGGCATAGTCGGTCTACTGACGATATGTCGACTCGCCGAGGGTTGTGCAGTCGAGCGGTGAGTCCGCCACAATGGGCCGCCAATCACCACACTCGTCCCGGGGGACAACACCATGTCAACTGCGGTAGCTCCGACCGCTCCCGCCCGCAAGGGGAAGGCCGCCGCGCTCGGCTGGCTGATCAGCATCGCGTTCAACGTGGTCGCGCCGATCATGATCTACAACCAGCTGCACGACGCCGGCTACAGCGAGTCCACCGCCATCCTGCTCTCCGGCCTCGGCCCGGTGGTCGACACCGCGATCTACCTGGCCTGGCACCGCCGGATCGACGAGTTCGCCGTCGTCTCGCTGGTCTTCGTCGCACTGAGCCTGATCGTCGCGCTGATCGGCCCGACCGACCCGAAGATGCTGCTGGCCAAGGACTCCTTCGTCTCCGGCCTGCTCGGCGTGTTCTACCTGGCGTCGCTGGCCGCGCCGAAGCCGATCATGTTCTACTTCGGCCGCAAGTTCGCCACGGACGGCACGCCGGAGATGGTCGCCTGGTGGAACTCGATGTGGCAGTACGAGGGCTTCCGCCGCGTCCAGCGCAACCTGACCGTCGTGTGGGGGATCGCCTTCGTCCTGGAGGCCGTGCTGCGCATCGTGTTCGTCTACACCCTGTCGCACGGCACGGTGGTCACGATCAACAACATCCTTCCGTACGTGGTACTCGGCGGGCTGGTGTACTTCACCATGACCTACGCCAAGCGGGCCAGCGCCCGCGGCCGGGCCGCCGCCGAGGCGGCTGCGGCTGCCGCTGCCGCTGCTTGATTCAGCGGGAACTCGCGTAGCGGGCCGGTGAGATGCCGACCGCTGCGGTGAAGTCCCGGGTGAGATGGGCCTGGTCGGCGTAGCCGAGTTCCGACGCGAGCGCGGCCAGGTCCAACTCTCCTTCCGCTGCGGCGCGTTCGGCTGCCTCGTGCAGCCGGGCCCGCCGCAGCACCCACTTCGGAGAGGCGCCGACGTACTCGGCGAACAGCCGCTGGAGACTGCGGACGGTCACGCCCAGCTCGCGGGCCAGCTCGTCCACCCGGCACAGGTCCGGCGAGGCGGTGATCCGGTCCACCATGGCGGCGACCCCCTCGGCCACCGGGTCGGGAGCGGGCAGGCGGGGCAGCAGGAAGGCATCGGCCCGCTCGGCGTCCGGCGCGTCGAGGATCCGGGCGTTGAACCGGTCCACGTCGGCGCCGAAGTACTCGGCGGCGGGCACGGACCGGTCCGCCAGGGCGCTCACCGGGTGCCCCGAGAAGGCGCGGAAGGCGCCGGGCCGGAACCGCACGCCCAGCACGTGCCCGGCCCCCTCCAGGCGGCGGACGAAGAGCGAGCGGTCCACCCCGTACACCCGGGCCCACGGGGCCTCGAAGACCAGGTGGACGTTGGGGTGCGCGAGCACCTTCTGCTCGTACGGGGCATGGCCGCGCAGATCCCAGCGGACCAGCCAGTAGTACTCCACGAAACGCGCCACGGCGGGCGCGGGCGCGAGCCGCTCCACGCTGATCAGCTCGGCGGCCTTGGCGGGGTGCAGCACGCCGCGGCCGAGGTCGGGAGAGTCCATGGCGGCCAGGCTAGCCGTCGCGTTTCTTCAAGACCGGGTGGCGCGGGCCGGTACAGGCTTGCGTCATGAACGCTCACCCCATGCACCCCTTCCTCGCCCGTGCCGCCTCCGCTGCGGCCGGCGTCGCCGCCGCCGTTCCGGCCGGGCAGTCGCTCGACGCGCCGACGCCCTGCGGGGAGTTCGACACGCGCGCGCTGATCAACCACTGGGTGCTCTACACCTCGCACGGCCTGGAGCACCGGGCCCGGCGCACCGAGCTGCCCGAGGAGTTGAGCTCGCGGGACTTCACGGCGGACGCCGACTGGCGCTCGGCGTACGCGGCGCAGTTGGAGCGCGCGGTCGCGGCCTGGGCCGACCCGGCTGCCTGGGAGGGGGACGTCGACCTCGGCGGATCGCCGGTGCCGGCGGTGGGGATCGCCCGGATGCTGATCCTGGAACTGGTGCTGCACGGCTGGGACGTCGCGCGGGCGACCGGCGGGGAGATCCCGGTCGACGAGGAACTCGCGCTGGTAGCCCTGGAGATCGTCGAGGAGAACGCCGAGCTGTACCGGCAGTACGCGGGCTTCGCGGAGGTGGTTCCGGTGCCGGACGACGCCTCGGCGTGGGAGCACGCGCTCGCCGCCTCCGGGCGCGATCCGCGGTGGAAGGGCTAGCGCGAAAACCGTTGTGACTCATCGCGCTGTCCTCGCGATGAGGGAGGGGCCTCCTGCTGGGAAGGGCGGGTGGGCTATGTCTCGGCGCGCTGGGTGACCTGGGCACTGGTCTGGTCGCCGAGGAACTCGTACCAACAGCGTTGCAGCGCCGGGTAGTTCGTGTCCGCCTCGACGAGGCCGAGAAATGCCTTCACGGTGGCAGCGAGCCGGTCCTGCAGTCCGGTGTCGTTCAGGTCGCCGCTGTCGCCGAACGCCTGGTGGGCCCTCGCCAGGCTGAACATGTCCGGATAGACACGGGCCCCGAGATGTTCCAGCGGAACGCGGAGCGCCCACAGTCCCCGGTTTCCTCCCACCATGGAGGGAGAAGCCGAGACCAGCAGGGCGTGCTTGTCCTTGAACGGCTGCGGGCGGAAGCGTGACAGCCAGTCGATCGCGTTCTTCACCACGCCGGGGACCGATGCGTTGTACTCCGGCGAGGCGAGCACGAACGCCTGTGCCGCCTGAAGGCGGTCGCACAGGGCGACGGCGTTCTGTGGCTGGCCCTGGGCGGTCTCGACGTCCCCGTCGTACGACGGCATGCCGAAGTCCCGCAAGTGGGCGAGATCGGCGGCGGCGCCGTTCTCGGCCAACAGCTTGGCGGTCAGCATGGCCAGCTGCCCGTTGAACGATCCCGTCCGAAAGGACCCGGACAGCACCAGCACGCGTAGCGGCTCACCGTGGCCGTCGCCCGGAACCGGCTGGACGGCATCCCGCAGTGCGCCCACCGTACGGGAGGAGGCCGGAATGGCTGGATTCGCACTCACATGTGCCACCCTGCCACGCGACTGTCCGCCTCGCCGCCCGCGCTGGTCCGAACGCGGGCGCGCGGGTCCGCCCGGCGACATCCCCCCCTTCTCGCCGCGACTGTCACCGATCGAAGCGCTAGGAACTCGCCAGCGCCTTCCGCAGTTTGGCGCGCAGGAGGCGGACGGCCGGGGACTGTTGGTCGCGGCGGGCGGCGAGGCCCAGCCTGGCGTGCGTGGTGGCGTCGGCGAGCGGGACGACCCGCAGGCCGGCGCCCTCGACCGAGGAGGCGCTGAGCACGGCGACCCCGGCGCCGCGCTCGGCGAGGCGGAGCAGGGCCACCGGGGAGCTGGCTTCGATGTCCACGCGCGGGTCGAGGCCCAGCTGCGCGCAGGAGCGATCGTAGGCGGCGCGCAGGCCGGTGCCCGGGGAGAGGCAGAGGATCTTCTCGCCGCGCAGGTCGGACAGCTTCAGCTCGGCCCGGTCGAGGGGATGCCCGACCGGGACGACGGCGGCGATCGGATCGTCCACGACCACGCTGACCTCCAGGCCCGGGGCGACCTCGCCCGCGTAGCCGATCAGGGCCAGGTCGAGGGAGCCCGCGAGCACCTGGGACTGGAGCAGCTCGGAGTGGCCCTCGTGCAGGCTCAGCTCGATGCCGGGGTGGGTGCGGCCGAGGTCGGCGACGGTGTCCAGGAAGGGCGGAATCGAGCAGCCCATGATCATGCCGAGGCGGACCCGGCCGCGTACGGCGTCGGCGAACTCGGCGGCGGTGTGCCGGATGGCGTCGAGGGTGGCCAGGGCGTTCTTGGCGAGCGGGAGGACGGCCTCGCCGGCAGGGGTGAGCTGCACCCTTCGGCCGGCACGGTCGAGCAACTGCTGACCCAACTCGCGCTCCAGCTTGGCGACTTGGGTGCTGACGCCGGACTGGCTGACGTGCAGGCGGTTGGCCGCCGCCGTGAAGGATCCCTCGTCGACGACGGCGGCGAAGTAGCGCAACTGGTGCATCTCCATGACTCAGGATGATAGCTGGCATCTGATCTATCTGTTGGACGGATGGATGGGCGGGCGAAAGGATGAAGACATGACCACGACGAAGACTGCGCGCGAGCTGGCCGAGACCTACTTCACCGCCTGGGAGACGGGCGACTTCGACACCATCCGGGGCCTGCTGGCCGACGATGTCGACTTCGTCGGGGCGCTGGGCACGGCGTCGGGAATCGAGGAGGCGCTGGGCGGGCTGAAGGGCCTCGGGCAGGTGCTGGAGAAGATCGACGTGAAGGTGCGGGTGTCGGAGGGCGATGAGGTGGTCACCTGGTTCGAGCTGTGCACCACGGTTGCGCCGCCGGCGCCGACGGCGAACTGGATGCACGTGGAGAACGGGAAGATCGCCCGGATCCGGGTGACCTTCGACCCGCGCGGACTGCTGGCGGGCTTCGGGAAGTGAGTCGCACGGGAGGGCCGTGATCGCCGGGGGCGGTCACGGCCCTCCCGACCTTCCCGGCGATCGGCCCGAACGGGGGATCGCAGTGGTGCCGTCGGCTGAACTCTGCGGCCGGTCGCTTCGGCCGATTTCCACCCGGGGGAACTGAGAACCGTTCCGCTGTCCGGCGTGAACCCAGTCGCCACGGCCTTCCACGGGCCGGCGCCGCCAGAGAGAGAAAATCCCAGTGAAGAACATGCTCCTCCGGGGATCCGCGATCGGTTTCGGGCTGACCATGGGCCTGGCCGCAGTCCCCTCCACCGCGTTCGCGGCACCACCCACCACTGTCGCGTGCGGTGACACCGCCGGGCTCGTCGCAGCTGTCAGCGCCCTCAACGGGCCCGGCGGGACGATCGCGCTGGCCGAGAACTGCACCTACGCGTTCGGCAGCCAGTACGACAGTTCGGGCGACGCCCTGCCGCCCATCACCGGGAAGATCACCATCACGGGCCGCGACTCCGCCATCGTGCGGTCCACCGACACCCCGTCCAACCAGTTCCGCATCCTCCAGGTGACCTCGACGGGCGACCTCACCCTCCACGGCGTCGAGGTCAGTGGCGGTGCCACCGACCTCGGAGCCGGCATCTTCAACAGCGGCAAACTGACCCTGGACAAGAGCGCCGCCACCCACAACTCGGCCTCGGGCGGCGGCGGCGGCATCTTCAGCAGCGGCGGAACGGTGACGATCCGCCACAGCAGCGTCTCCGACAACGTCTCCGACGGCGAGGGCGGCGGCATCGACAGCCTCTCCCCCACCGTCCTGACCGTGGCGGACAGCTGGATCAACGACAACCAGGCCGCCACCGACGGCGGCGGCATCGACAACCAGGGCGCCCTGTCGGTCGAGGGCAGCACCTTCGCCCGCAATTCCGCCCGCAGTGGCTCCGGCGGTGGCCTGTTCAATGTCGGGGGGCCGAAGACGACCCTGAAGTACAGCGATTTCATCGACAACTTCGCGGGCACCGACGGCGGCGGCATCGACAACGAGCCGAAGGACCGGGTCCTCGACATCACCGGCGGCGAGATCAGGGACAACACCGCCGGCCGCGACGGCGGCGGCCTCAACAACGCGGGCATCGCGACGCTGACGAAGGTCGAGGTCAAGCTGAACTCAAGCGGTCGCGACGGCGGCGGCATCAACAACCAGACTGTCCCGCTGGAGAGCGCCGTGGCCACGCTCACCCTCAACCACAGCACCGTCACCGAGAACACGGCCGCGCGCGACGGCGGCGGCATCAACAACCAGACCGGCTCCGCCGTGACGCTCAACGACAGCCGCGTCATCAGGAACACGCCCAACAACTGCACCCCGCTGAACAGCATCGCGGGCTGCCAGAACTGACGATCGATGGGTGGGGGTGGCGTCTCGTGATGGCTCCGAGCTGCCACCCCCGCACCAGGACTCCGCTCAGATGTCCTCGTCGGGCGGGGCCGCGCGCAAGGCGGTGACGACGCCGAGCGCCACGGTGGCGATCGCGAGGGCGAGGAGGACCGCGAAGGCGGTCGCGATCAGGAATCGCACGAGGCGTCCCGGCCCCGGTCCCGGCCCTGGTCCCGCTCGACGTCGAGGAGCAGGGTGAGGAGGTTCAGGAGAGTGGAGGCTGGGGCCGTGTTGAAGCGGACGAGGACCCGGCCGTCGATGGTCCTGTCGGTTCCGGCCGAGGGCCAGATGAGGCCGAACTTCTTTCCGCGTTACTGGGGTTCGGCGAGGAGGGTGCGGATGTGGTCCTCGGTGTAGGCCGGAATCCGGGGATCGGTCGGCTTCATCGGGCGGCGGGGAACGGGCATCAGGCGGCGTCCAGCTCGAACCAGACGCACTTGCCGCGCTTCTGCGGGTCGACGCCCCAGCGGCTGGTGAGGCCGGCGACGAGCTGGAGGCCCCGGCCGGACTCGGCGAGGAGGGAGGGGGCCTGGAGGCCGGGAACGACGGGGCTCTCGTCGGAGACGGAGACCCGGAGGACCTTGTGGAGGAAGAGGATCTGGACGATCGGCGCGGGCGTGCGGCCGTGCCGCCAGGCGTTCACGAGCAGTTCGCCGAGGGCGAGTTCGGCGTCGAACGTGGAGGAGGGGTGCCAGCCGGAGCGGATCATCGCGTCGCGGAGGGACTGGCGGGTGAGGGCGAAGGAGGGCGTGTTGAGGTGACGCATGGGAGTTCTCCCGGGCGCGGTTGAGAAGGAAGATCCGGCGGACATGGGTCGCCGTGAACCAGGCCACGCAAATGGGCATGGCTGCTCTGCGGCGCCTGCCAACAGGCGTTACTGACGATCCGTCGGATCGATGTGAGAACGACCATAGCGCAGCTTGACTACAATTGAAGGCAATCCGGCTCAGGTTCCCCCTTCCGTGCGAAGCGCGGCAGACTGGTCCCCACGCGCCCCACCGAGAGGACACCATGCCGCTACGCCGCGAACCGACCTTGCGACAGCGCCGGCTGGGCACAGAGATGCGAAAGATGCGCGAGCTGGCAGGACTCGGAGGCAGCCAACTCGCCCGCGCGCTCGGCCTGGCGCCAACCCAGGTGACCCAGATGGAGACGGGGAAGATCGGCGTCAGCGCCGAACGTCTGCGCACAGTCGCCGCAGCGTGCAGTTGCTCCAACACTCCCCTCATCGATGCCCTCGCAGAGATGGCCGTCGAACGCAGGAAGGGGTGGTGGGAGGAGTACCGCGGAACAGTCTCCTCAGACCTGCTCGACCTCGCAGAACTTGAGGAAACCGCAACAAGACTCATCGCCTACACGATCACGTTCGTGCCTGGGCTGCTTCAAACCGATGCATACGCCGCCTCAGTCTTCGCCCGGGCCATCCCACCATTGCCCCAGCACGAAGTCGACGTCCGTATGGAATTCCGGATGAAGCGGCAGCAAATCATCCGCCCAAATGGGGTTCCCTACCGCGCGTTCATCCACGAAGCAGCTCTCCGCATGCAGTTCAGTGGACCAAAAGTTCTCGCTGAGCAGCTCGAAGCTCTCATCAGGCACTCCGAGACCCCAGAGGCCTCAATCCGCGCGGTACCGTTCGATATTGAGTCCCTTCCTGGCCCGAGCGAGAACTTCATCTACGCAGAAGGCGCTGCGCCCGAGCTGGACTCAGTTCAGATCGACACCACCCACAACAGCCTGATCCTCGACTCTCCTGCACCACTCGCGAGCTACCGCGAGATCCTTGATCGGATGGCTTCCGTTGCGCTCTCGGAGGAGGAGTCACGAGACTTCATCCGACAGATCAAGAAGGAGATAGAGAGCAAGCATGGATAGCTCCGTGTGGCAGAAGTCCAGTTACTCCGGCGCAAACAACGCGTGCGTCGAAGTCCGCACGGCTGGCGACGCCGTCGAACTCCGCGAGTCCGACGAAGGCCACCTCATCCTCCGCACCACCCCCACCGCCCTCGCCGCCCTCCTCCACGGCATCAAGGCCGGTGAATTCGACCACCACGCCTGATGGGACCGGAGTAGGAAGTCGGTCTCGCCGACTTCCCACTCCCGTCCCGTGCCATGCTCGACACCATGAAGATCGCTGCGGCTCAACTCACCTGCGTCCCCACCGACATACCCGCCAACGTCCGGCAGCTCGTCACCCTCGCCGGACAGGCACGCGAGCAGGGCGCCGAGCTGATCGTCTTCCCCGAGCTCACGTTGACCGGGTACGAACTCGAAGCCATCGCCGCCGATCCCAACCTCTGGGTGACCCCGGACGACGCCCGCCTGGACGCCCTCCGATCCACCGGGATCGCCACCGTCGTCAACTGCGCCGTCACCACCGACGGGCCCAGGCCCGCCATCGGAACGTATGTCTACGGCAGCGACGGCGAGCTGATCACCACCTACCTCAAGCAGCACCTCTACGAGAACGAGCAGGGCATCTTCACCGCAGGTGACCGCGACGGCCGCTTCGAACTCAACGGCCTCCGCTTCGCGCTCGCCACCTGCTTCGACAACCACTTCCCGGACCTCACCGCCCGAGGTGCCACCGACGGCTGCCACGTCCACCTGGCCAGCTCCCTCTACGGCACGGGCAACGGCATCCACGAGCGGGCGACGGTCTACCCGGGCATCGCCAAGGACTCGAACCTGCACGTCGTCCTCGCCAACCACGTCGGCCCGTCGGGCCCGTGGACCGGCTGCGGCGGCGCCGCCCTGTGGGCCCCGGGCGGCGCCCTCCTGGCCGAGGCCGACGACCACGCGACCACGGTGGCCGTCGCCGACATCCTCTAGCCATGCCCGCGGAGCAGGAAGTCGACCAGGCCGACTTCCTGCTCCGTCCGCCTCAACCACCGGAGCGGATCGGCTCGCCCGTCCGGTGCAGGTGGCCGAGGATCTCGCGGTACGAGCGGAGCAGGCCCGTCTCGTAGTACGGGATGCCCTCCTCCGCGCAGAACTCCCGGGTGATCCGGGCCGCCCGCCCGAGTGCGGGGGTGGGCATGCTGGGGAAGAGGTGGTGCTCCACCTGGTAGTTGAGGCCGCCCATCACCGAGTCGAGGACCGGGCCGCCGCGGACGTTGCGCGAGGTGAGCACCTGGCGGCGCAGGAAGTCGAGCCTCATCTCCGGGGTCACCATCAGCATGCCCTTGTGGTTCGGGGCGAAGACGCAGCCCAGGTAGACGCCCAGCAGCGCCTGGTGCACGGCGAGGAAGGCGACCGCCTTGCCGACCGGGAGAGCCGCGAAGACGAGCCCGAAGTAGGCCGCGAAGTGCACGACCAGCAGCGCGCCCTCCAGCAGCGGCCGCTTCACCACCGGGCTGCGCAGCGCGCGGAAGCTGTTGAAGCTGAGGTTGAGGCCCTCCAGCAGGAGCAGCGGGAAGAACAGGTACGCCTGTCGGCGGCCGATGAACCGGGCGAGTCCGCTCGCCTGCCGGGCCTGCCGCTGGGACCACACGACGAGGTCGGGCGAGACGTCCGGGTCCCGCTCCTCGTGGTTCGGATTCGCGTGGTGGCGGGTGTGCTTGTTCATCCACCAGCCGTAGCTCATGCCCATCAGCAGGTTGGCGGCGATCCGGCCGCCGATCTCGCTCGGCACGCGCCGGCTGAACACCTGGCGGTGCGCCAGGTCGTGGGAGAGCAGTCCGATCTGGGCGAAGACCACGGACATCGCCGCCGCCAGACCCAGCTGCCACCAGGTGTCGCCCAGTGCGAACAGGGCCCACCAGCCGCCGAGGAACGCGGCGAGCACCAGGCCCGCGCGGGCGGCGTAGTAGCCGGGGCGCCGGTCGAGCAGCCCTTCGGCGGCGATCCGGCGGCTCAACCGGGCGAAGTCGCTGCCGCCGCCCTCCGGTTGTGGGGCGGGGGCCTCGGGAGCCTTGGTCATCGTCACGGGCTGTGTGGGCATGACCCGAGTCTGGTTCGACGGCCGGCTGCGAAGAACGGGGAAAGCACCCGTCCCGTACGGGTGTTAACCCCCGCACCGCGAGGGGTGCCAGCGGGCCCGAGGCGCCCCGGCCGCGGGACAGCGTGTCGGAGCCACGGTCTACGCGCCCCATCACCTACGAGTTCTGGGGAAGACCGGATGTCCTACGACGAATACGAGTACCTGCCCGCACTGATCATGGCCATGGCCGATCCGTCCGAGGAGCAGTGGACCATCGACGGCTGGCGGATCGCGCGGCTCGGCCTGGTCCAGGGGTCCGCCGACTACGGCAAGATCTACGACCCGTTGGGGCCGGAGGCCACGGGGTGGACCGTCACGTACATGATGTTCGTCAGCATCCCGCTGCCTGTCCCTTCGTGCCGTCGGTGGTGCTCCGCTGTGCACCGCTGTTGAACCGACGGATCGCGGCGGGCGGATGTGACGGACACGCGGAACAGGTCACGGCCGGAAGAGTTCGTCCAGGTGGTGGGTGAGGATCGCCAGCGCCTGCTCGCCGTCCCGTTGGCCGCCGAGGACGCTCGATCCCAGCCCGTTGACCATCGCCAGCAGTCCGGCGGCCGCCATCTCGACGTCCCGCTCGGGCGCGATCCCCCCGGCCTGCTGGGCGGCGCGGAGCTGCTTGACGAGGAAGCCCTCCAGGACGACGGGCGGCTGCGCGGCCTGCTGCTCCAGCACCTCGGGGTCGCTGAGGACGAGCGCGTAGTACGCCGCGTACGTCCTGGTGATTCGGCGGCTCTCGGCGTCCGTCGGCAGGATGCAGGACAGGATCGCGGTCACCACCTCCCGGGGGGTGCGCGCCTCGCCGATCCAGCGTTCCATCCGGGCCTGGAGCTGGGTGCCGAGCCTGGCCAGGGCGTCCAGCAGCAGGCCCTGCTTGGTCGTGAAGTAGTACTGGACGAGCCGCAGCGAGACGCCGGCCTCGGTCGCGACCGCCCGCATGCTGGCCGACTGCAGGCCCTCGGTGTCGGCGATGCGCAGCAGGGCCTCGGCGATCTGCCGTCGGCGTTCCTCGTGGTCGACCTTCCCGGTCATGAAGCGGCCTCCAATGTCCCTCTCCGCGCTCTTGGTACACCCGTATCATGCATGTGATACACATGTATCATGCGAATCAGCGAGTTCAAGAACGGCCAGGCCGAAGACCGCTTCCGCGCCGCCTACGAGCGCGCGCTGACCCAGCTCTGGCCCGGACAGCGGACGCCCGTCGACGTTCCGACCGGCTTCGGCACCACCCGCGTCTACCGCACCGGCCCCGCGCACGGGCAGCCGATCGTCCTGCTGCCCGGCTCCGGCGGGAACGCCCTGATGTGGCACGGGTACTTCGCCCGACTCTCCCGGCAGCACCCCGTCATCGCCGTGGACACCGTCGGCGAACCGGGAGCCAGCGTGCAGACCGCCCCGATCAAGGACGGCCGTGACGCCGCCGACTGGCTGGAGGAACTGCTCGCCGCCCTCGACGTCCCGTCCGCCCACGTCGCCGGCTGCTCCTACGGCGGCTGGATCGCCCTCCACCACCAGATCCGCCACCCCGGGCGGACCGCCGGCCTCACCCTGGTCGACACGGCGGGCCTCGCCGACGTCGGCCGGCGCTTCTACACCTGGCTCATCCTCGGCGGCCTCGCCGCCCTGGCCCCGCGCGCGCTCCGCCCCCGACTGGCCCGGGCGGTCGGCAACAGCGCCATCCTGGAGACCGAGCTGATGGCGCTGATGCGCGCCTCGATGGGGTTCCGCCGCCGCCTGCCGCTGGCCACCACCCTCACCGACGAGGAACTGGGCCGTCTGAGCGCCCCCGCGCTCTTCCTGCTCGGCGAGCGCAGCGCCATGAACGACGCCCGGGCCGTCTCCGAGCGGCTGCACCGGCTCGCCCCGGCCGCCCGGGTCGAGATCGTGCCCGACGCGGGGCACTCCCTGCCGACCGACGACCCGGCGGCCGTCATCAAGGGGATCCTCAGCATGGCGGCGCGGCAGGCCGGTTGACCCACTCCAGCCCCTCCGGCCCCTCCAGCGCGTCCTCGCCGCGCTCGCCGCGCTCGCCGCGCTCGCCCTACCGTCACGCCACCTGGCGCTGCGCCACCTGGCGGCGGACCGCCCAGACCGCCCCGCCGAGAGCGAACCCGTAGACGGACACCAGCCCGTGGCCGTTCTCCTGGGCGAACCACATCGCGAGGCCCAGCGCCGGGACACCGACCGCCAGAGCGAGCTCCTTGGGGAGGCGGGTGCGGGTGAGGAAGGCGAGGGCGAGGGTGGCGCCGAGGAAGTAGGTGGCGCCGGAGCTGCCGGCGAAGTTGCGGGGGTCGGTGCTGGGGCCATCGCCGAAGCCGAACAGGGCGTCGATCCGGCCGGGCAGCAGGATCCCGGCGAGGAAGAAGCCGAGGGCGAGCGGACCGCCCCAGTACCACTGAGCGAGCGCGGCGACGGCGGCCAGGGTGACGAGGTTCCACAAGCCGCCGAAGAGGCCGCCGTTCTGCATGAACACCGAGGTGAACTCGCGCCACCAGCCGGACTTGGCGGGGTCCGCGTCCAGCGCGTCCATGGCGCCGGACCAGACCAGTTGGAGCGCAACGCCGCCGACGGCGACCGCGGTCAGGGCGACCGCCGCCCACGGAATCCGCCGCCCGCGCAGGGTGTCGCGGCCGACCACGCCGAGCCCGCAGTTGACCATCATGACCATCAGCGCGGCCGTGGTCACGTTGAAGACGATCGCCCCCATGACTGCCACTCCCCCCGGACTCCGGCAATTCCAACACCGTTCGAAACCTGATGGCGCAAAGCTAGCACAGTTTTCGAACAGCGTTGGAACATCTTGTACGGTGGGCCCATGAAGCTCACCAAGGAGCGCATCGTCGACGCGGGCATGGCCGTCTTCGCCGAGGTCGGCTACCAGAACCTGTCCATGCGCCAGGTCGCCGACCGCCTCAACGCCCACGCCGGCAGCCTCTACTACCACGTACGCGGCAAGGACGAACTGCTCGCCCTGATGGCCGACCGGGTCTGCCGCCGGGCCTACGACGCGGGCACCGAAGCCCTGGCCGCCCTCCCGCCCACCGCCACCTGGCCGGACCGCGTCGAGGCCCAGGCCACCGCCCTGCGCCTCGAAATCAAGCAGCACCCCGGCGGCGCCCAGCTCCTCGCCGAGAGCCCCGGCGTACTCAGCACCGGCGGCCTCTCCCTGATGGAACGCCTGCTGCGCACCCTCCTCGACGCCGACCTGCCCGCCGCCCACTGCGGCATCGCCGCCGACACCCTGCTCAGCCACGTCACCGGCTTCGTGCTCCAGGAGCAGAACCAGCCGGCCACCCCGCCGACCGTCACCGCCGAGCTCTATGCCGAGCTGTGCGATCGGTTCCCCCTGGTCATGGGCGAGTTGATCCCACGGCTGAGCCAGGACGAGAAGTTCACGCGAAGCATCCGCCTGCTCTGCACGGGCTTCGCGGCGCTGTCCTAGCCGACGGGGTCCGGCGGGGTCCGGCGGGGCGGGATCAGTAGATGTCGTCCGGCAGACTGCGGCGCCACTCCTGGAACCGGTCGAACCGGGTTGACGTTCAGCAGGGTCACGAATCGATGCGACGTGAGCGCCGTCCGCCGCCTACTGGTCGAACTCCGGCGACGCACACGTCGATTGGCGGCCCGCTTCAGCGCCACCGCTATGCGACCGGCCCGGCACCCGCCAGGTGCCGGGCCGGCCCCGTGCTCAGCCCTGCTGCGGCGGGCGGCGGCGCAGACCGAGCAGCAGCAGGACCACCGCCGTGAGCACCGCCGCGGTACGCAACACGCCCGGCGCCATCGACCAGCTGAACTGGCCCAACGGGGAGCCGGGTTGGGCGGCACCACCGCTCTGCTTGGCGTGATTCATCGCGAACAGGGTGGACGCGCTCATCGTGATCAGCGGGATCCCGAGGATCACGAACTTGCGCATCGTGTCGGAGATCTGACGCGTCAGATAGCCCAACCCCCAACCCGCCAACATGGCCGGGAAGAAGCCGGACACGGCGCCGCCGACCAGCAGCCCGCAGGAGAGCAGGATCAGCGGGGACGGCTTGCGGGCGCCCTTGCTCGGGGCCGAACCGGCAGCGGCGGCCTTGGCCTTGGCCTTCCTCTGCTTCTTCGCGTTCACGGGCTTCGCCGCGGCCTGCTCGGCGGCGGCCGCCTGGGCGGCCGCTTCCTCCGCCGCCCGCTGCTCGGGGACCGGCTGCGGCGCGCGCTGCGGTGTGTCGGAGAAGTCGAGCATGGTCATGGTCCACGGGCTCGAACTCTGCACCGTCGGCGGCGGGATCACGTCCGAACCGGTCTCGGGCCCGCCGACACCCGGCAGGTCCAGCGACACGTTCGGAATGCCGCCGGTCGCGGTGGGAGCGGCCGACGGACCGTACACACTGTCCTCCGCCGGAACGCCGGGGCCGCCAGGAGCACCCGAGAACTCGCCCGACGAACCGGATGAACCGGATGAACCGGATGACCCCGAAGAACCGGACGGCCCTGACGCCCCCGCCCGTTCGCTCCAAGGCCCGCTCTTGCGCCACCACTCGCCGTCCGTCATCACCGACACCCCGCCTCGCCCGGCTCGTCCCTTGAGAGCGCGGCCGCCCACCGAACCGCCCTCGGCCGTGACGCTACCCACCGTGCCCGGCCTGCGCGAGTCCGCCGCGATCACCCGTCCGCACCGCTCCCCCGCGAGGGCACCCTGCCGCGCGAGGGGACCCCGTCGTCCGTGCGCCCGACTAACCTAGGTCGAATGACCACACAGCAGGGCCCTCAACGCCAGGGCAGGTCCGCCGCCGGCCCCCGCACCCTCGCCGAGGAGCTGCGGGCGCGCCCCGACGACGCGCTCGCCGCCCTGCTCCGTTCCCGTCCCGACCTGCTGAACCCGGTCCCCGGCGACCTCACCCAGCTGTCCGCCCGGCTGTCCTCGCGCGCCTCCGCGCTGCGCGCCCTGGAACGGCTCGACCGCTTCACCCTGCAGGTCGCCGAGGCGTTGGCCACCGCGCCGGACGGCACCGGCCTGGCCACCGTACGGGCCCTGCTGGCCGGCCCGGCCAAGGTCAAGCCGCACCCCGGCGCCACCCCGCTCACCCCGGCCGACCGGTCCGCCGTCGCCGGCGCGCTCCCCCGCGCGATCGCCACCCTGCGCGACCGGGCACTGCTCTGGGGCCCGGACAACGGCCTGCGGCTGGTCCTCGCCGTGCGCGAGGCGCTCGCCCCGACCGCCGCCAACCCGGGCCGCACCGGCCTCGGCCCGACCCTCGCCGAGGCCACCGTCGGCATGTCCCCGGCCCGGCTGCAGCAGCTGCTCGCCTCGGCCGGGCAGCCCGCCACCCCGGACCCGGTCACCGCCGTCGCCGCGCTGACCGCCCTGCTCACCGACCGCGCCCGCTGCGCCGCGCTGCTCGACACCGCCCCCGAGCCCGCGCTGCGGCTGCTGGAGCGGCTGGTCTGGGGCCCGCCCACCGGCACCGTCCCGGACGCCACCCGCCCGGTCACCGCCGAGGACGCGCAGAGCCCGGTCGAGTGGCTGCTCGCCCGCGGCCTGCTGCTGCCCACCAGCCCCGGCAGCGTCGTACTGCCGCGCGAGCTGGCCCTGCACCTGCGCGGCGGCCGCACCCACCGCACCGTCGAACCGGTCCAGCCCGAGCCGGCGCCCGCCGCTCCCCCGCGCGATCCACAGGCTGTGGACAGCGCGGCGGCCGGCCAGGCGCACACCGCCGTGAAGACCGTCGAGGAGCTGCTGGACGCCTGGGGCCTCACCCCGCCGCCCACCCTGCGGGCCGGCGGCCTCGGCGTACGGGACCTCAAGCGCACCGCCCAGACCCTGGAGACCACCGAGCAGCTGACCGCCTTCTGGCTCGAACTCGCCTACACCGCGGGCCTGCTGGCCCCCGACGGCGAGGCCGACGAGTGCTGGGCGCCGACCCCCGGGTACGACAGCTGGCTGCAGCTGGACACCGCCGAGCGCTGGTCCGTGCTGGCCACCGCCTGGCTCACCGCCACCCGGGTGTCCGCCCTCACCGGCACCCCGGACAGCAAGGGCAAGCCGCGCGCCGCCCTCGGCCCCGAGCTGGACCGCACCATCGCCCCGTCCGTCCGCCGCGCCACCCTGGCCCTGCTCGCCGAGCTGCCGCCCGGCACCCCGGCCACCGCCGAGGAGCTGCTGCCCACCCTGCGCTGGCAACGCCCGCTGCGCGGCGGCCCGACCGGCCCGGACGGCCGCGAGCTGCGCGACGACCTCACCACCTGGACCCTCGCTGAGGCCGAGCTGCTCGGCATCACCGGCCGCGGCGCCCTCGCCGCCCCCGCCCGCGCCCTGCTCACCGCCGAGTCCGACCCGGCCGAGGTGCTGGCCCCGCTGCTGCCGCGGCCGCTGGACCACGTGATCCTGCAGCCGGACCTCACCGCGATCGCTCCGGGCCCGCTGCTCACCCCGCTCGCCCAGGCGCTCGCGCTCTGCGCCGACATCGAGTCCAAGGGCGGCGCCACCGTCTACCGGTTCACCCCGGCCTCCGTCCGACGCGCCCTGGACGCCGGACGCACCGCCACCGACCTGCAGACCTTCCTGGCGCAGCACAGCCGTACGCCCGTCCCGCAGCCGCTCAGCTACCTGATCGACGACGTCGCCCGCCGCCACGGCATCCTGCGGGTCGGCGCCGCCTCCTCCTACCTGCGCTGCGACGACCCGTCGCTGCTCGGCGAGGTCCTCGCCGACCGCCGCGCCGCCGACCTGCGGCTACGGCTGCTCGCCCCCACCGTCCTGGCCTCCCAGGCCGCCCCGGACGTACTGCTCGCCGCCCTGCGCACCATGGGCTACGCCCCGGCCGCCGAGTCCGCCGAGGGCGACGTGCTGATCACACGCCCGGACAGCCACCGCACCCCGCCCCGGGCGGCACCCACGCCCGTCCCGGACGGCCCGCCCAGCCCGGACGACACCCTGCTCGCCGCCGCCATCAAGGCCATCCGGGCCGGCGACCGCGCCGCCACCGCCTCCCGCCGCGAGCCCACCCCCGACCCGCGCCGACTCCCCCGCACCGCGGCCGCCGAGACCCTGGCCGCCCTGCAGACGGCCGTCCTGCTCGGCGAGCGGATGTGGATCGGCTACCTCAACGCCGAGGGCATCGCCAGCCAGCGCATCATCGACCCGGTGAAGGTCGAAGGCGGCTTCGTCACCGCCTTCGACCACCATGCCGACGAACTCCGCACCTTCGCCCTCCACCGCATCACCGGCGTCGCGGAGCTGGACGAATAACAGCGGGTGACCGGGCGTCAGTGCTTCTGCGCCTCCTTCATCTTCTCCTTGACCGCTTGGTCCGCCAGGCTGCCGATCTGCCCCTGCCCGACCGGCAGTCCGCCGCCGCCGACCTGGTCCGCGACCAGGAACGCGGGGGCCGCCAGCAGGCCGCCGGGCCCCTCGCCGACGCCCGCGAGGGCGTGGGCGGAACCGGCCGAGGAGGCGGTGGCGGCGAAGGCCGTGCCCATCAGGGCGAGGGCGGTGAGAACGCGCTTAGAGCTCTTCATGACCAGCTCAACGAGCGAGTACGCACTGTGGTCACCCGGAGCCGGAGCGCCTGAACGGCATCGCGGGCGGGTTCGGGCTTGGCTACTAGCAGTTGCAGGAGTTGCCGGACTCGCCCGGCACCATCGTGGTCGGCCCCGAGGGCGTGGTCGACGGCGTGGACGGCTCAGAAGGCGTGGTCGACGGCGTGGACGGCTCAGAAGGCGTGGTCGACGGCGTGGACGGCTCAGAAGGCGTGGTCGACGGCGTGGACGGCTCAGAGGGTGTCCTGGGATGCGAGGGCGGCACCGACGTGGTGCCCTGCGAAGGCCCCGTCGACTTCAGACACTCCGCCGCAGCGGCGCCCCATCCCTTGCCGAAGTTTTTCGCGTAATCACTCGCCCTTTCATCCGCAAGCTTCCGTTCCGGAGAATTGAGCGGCGCCTTATTTTGCGCATCGGCAAGATCGGATGGGAGCCCCGATTCGCTGGCAGGCGGATTTTCCGGAAGCTTTTCTCCCGAAGCGCAGTAACGTGCGCCGGCAGTGTATCCCGCGGCATAGCCGTAACCACCCTGATCGCCGCCTTGTGACGGTACTGCGGTTACGGCACTTACCGGGGAAAGAGCGGGCCTCGCCAGGGCCGTTCCGGTGCCGCCGAGGAGCGTGCCGATCGCCACTGCGGCGGCGGCAGTGAGCCCGCCGGCTCGCTTTACTCGCTTAACCTTGGATACTTCAATCGACATTTCAACTTCCACCCCATTCATCTTTTTTGCCTCATTCCCCTCTCAGTCAAACTACCTCGCGACATGCGATGCCGAAAGGACCGGGCAGCCCGCCACCTGCCGCGCGGTGCCGACGGCGGCACCGGCTTCCGCGGCGCGCTCTTCCTCTCCACCGCCTCACCCCAGCTCGAACGCCTCAACACCGTCGTGGGCGCCTTCGAGTACGAGACCGACGCCGGCGGCAAGTCCACCGGCAAGTCCTACGAGTGGAAGTAGCCCCCGATAGCCCGCCCACGTTCCGCGCGGAATGAGCGACACTGGAGGGTCTGCGTCAATCCAGCCTGTCAGCCAGTGGAGGGCTCCCCCGCGTGAACGACGGACCGCTCATCGTCCAGAGCGACAAAACTCTTCTCCTGGAGATCGACCACCCCAAGGCCGCCGACTGCCGCCGCGCCATCGCGCCGTTCGCCGAGTTGGAGCGGGCGCCCGAACACGTGCACACGTACCGGGTGACACCGCTCGGACTGTGGAACGCGCGCGCCGCCGGGCACGACGCCGAGCAGGTGGTGGACGCCCTGGTGACGTACTCGCGCTACCCGGTGCCGCACGCGCTGCTGGTGGACGTGGCCGACACCATGGGGCGGTACGGACGGCTCCAGCTGGTCAAGCACCCGACGCACGGACTGGTGCTCACCACCACCGACCGACCGGTGCTGGAGGAGGTGCTGCGCTCCAAGAAGATCGTCCCGCTGGTCGGCGCCCGGGTCGACCCCGACACCGTGGTCGTGCACCCCTCCGAGCGCGGCCAGATCAAGCAGGTGCTGCTCAAACTCGGCTGGCCCGCCGAGGACTTCGCCGGGTACGTGGACGGCGAGGCGCACCCGATCGACCTGGAGGAGGACGGCTGGCAGCTGCGCCCGTACCAGGCGCAGGCCGTCGAGGGCTTCTGGCACGGCGGCTCGGGCGTGGTCGTGCTGCCCTGCGGCGCCGGCAAGACCCTGGTCGGCGCGGCCGCGATGGCGCACGCCAAGTCGACCACGCTGATCCTGGTCACCAACACCGTCTCGGCCCGCCAGTGGAAGCACGAGCTGGTCAAGCGCACCTCGTTGACCGAGGACGAGATCGGCGAGTACAGCGGGACGAAGAAGGAGATCCGCCCGGTCACCATCGCCACCTACCAGGTGATGACCACCAAGCGGAAGGGCGTCTACGCGCACCTGGAGCTGTTCGACGCCCGCAACTGGGGCCTGGTGGTCTACGACGAGGTGCACCTGCTGCCCGCTCCGGTGTTCAAGTTCACCGCCGACCTGCAGGCCCGCCGCCGGCTCGGCCTGACCGCCACGCTGGTGCGCGAGGACGGCCGCGAGGGCGATGTGTTCAGCCTGATCGGCCCCAAGCGCTTCGACGCCCCGTGGAAGGAGATCGAGGCGCAGGGCTACATCGCGCCCGCCGACTGCTGCGAGGTGCGGGTCACCCTCACCGACTCCGAGCGGCTCTCCTACGCCACCGCGGAGCCGGAGGAGCGCTACCGCTTCTGCGCCACCACGGCGACCAAGCGGCGGGTGGTGGAGGCGCTGGTCAAGAAGCACGAGAAGGACCAGACGCTGATCATCGGCCAGTACATCGACCAGCTGGACGAACTCGGGGAGGTCCTGGACGCCCCCGTGATCAAGGGCGAGACCAGCAACGCCCAGCGCGAGAAGCTCTTCGACGCGTTCCGCAACAAGGAGATCGGCGTCCTGGTGGTGTCCAAGGTCGCGAACTTCTCGATCGACCTGCCCGAGGCCACCGTGGCCATCCAGGTCTCCGGGACCTTCGGCTCCCGCCAGGAGGAGGCCCAGCGCCTCGGCCGCGTCCTGCGGCCCAAGGCCGACGGGCATGCGGCACACTTCTACTCGGTGGTCGCCCGGGACACCGTGGACCAGGACTTCGCCGCCCACCGGCAGCGCTTCCTGGCGGAGCAGGGCTACGCGTACCGCATCATCGACGCGGACGACGTGCTGTAACCGTAGGAACGTTCAGTAACGGACACCGTCGCGCCCGAGGAAGATCACGCGCGCGGCGGTGTCCAGGGCGATGCCGACGTTGCGGACGACGGTGCTCAGCGGATTGCGGTGGCGGCCCTGGACGGCGGTCGCGCCGGCCGGGCCCGAACGGGAGGTGTTGTGCTGAGTGCTCATGTCTTCAACGGTAGGCACCCGACCGGCCCCCGGCATCACTCCAAAGGCCGTATCCACCAGGACGGCCGTCGTCCTCCAGGTGTACCGGCACCCCTGAGACCTGCAGGGCTGGAACCCCGAGACCGACGGGTCTAAGATCGTCCGTCTGCCCCCTCCCGAACCGTGGTACCTGCCGGTGTCCCGCAGGCAGCCGGGGGAGGTGCCGACCGCACGGCAACCGGTCGGCTGTACTCACCGTGAGCTCCATCGATCCGCTGCGCCCGCGACCGGGGCAGCCGGGAAGGTTCGCTGTGCCCGCCACCCCCACCCCCGACCCCCTCCAGCGCGAACGCGACCACCTCGCCGCGTCCCGGACCGCGCTGCGGGCGATGCGCGAGGACGTCCAGTCGCTCGACCTGCGCGACGTGACCGGCACCTGGGTGTCCGCCGTCATCCTCCAGAACCAGATCGAGGCCAGGATCGCCGCCCTGGCCGACCTCGCCGACACCCCGCTGTTCTTCGGCCGCCTCGACTACCTCCACGCGATCAGCGAGGAGCTCAGCGAAGGCGACACAAGAGGTGCCGCGCGAAACGCGTCGAGCAAGGGTGGTGGTGGGCGACGGGCGGGAGAGAGCTTCTACATCGGCCGCCGCCACGTCCACGACGCCGACGGCGACCCGATGGTGATCGACTGGCGCGCGCCGGTCTCCCAGCCGTTCTACCGGGCCAGCCGCACCGAGCCGATGGACGTCGAGCGCCGCCGCCGCTTCGGCTACACCGGCGGCGAGCTCACCGCCTACGAGGACGAGCACCTCACCGACCCGGCCGCAGAGACATTCACCGGCTCCGCCGGGGGGGCGACCGCCTCCGCCCTGCTCGCCGCCGAGATCGAGAAGCCCCGCGTCGGTCCGATGCGCGACATCGTCGCCACCATCCAGCCCGAGCAGGACGAGATCGTCCGCTCCGACGTCACGGGCACCATCTGCGTCCAAGGGGGGCCCGGCACCGGGAAGACCGCCGTCGGCCTGCACCGTGTCGCCTACCTGCTGTACGCGCACCGCGAGCGCCTGGCCCGTACCGGCACCCTGGTGATCGGCCCGAACAACGCCTTCCTCTCCTACATCGAGCAGGTGCTCCCGGCCCTCGGCGAGCTGGAGGTCGCCCAGGCCACCGTGCAGCAGCTGGTCGCACACGTCGAGGTGAAGGGCGAGGACGACCCGGAGGCGGCCCGGCTGAAGGGCGACGCCCGGATGGCCGAGGTGCTGCGCCGGGCGGTGCGCGCGGGCATCACGCTGCCCACCGAGCCCTGCGTAGTGGTCCGCGGCTCCCGCCGCTGGCGGGTCCCGGTGTACGAACTGGTCGAGATCATCGAGGAGTTGAAGGGCCGCGCGATCCGCTACGGCGCCGCCCGGGACGCCCTCCCCCAGCGCATCGCGCACGCCGTGCTGCTGAAGATGGAGCAGGGCGGCGAGGCCCCGGACGACCGGGTGCAGGACGCGGTGGCCCGCAACAGCGCGGTCAAGGCCGTGGTCAAGGAGTGCTGGCCGGCCGTCGACCCGGCCAAGCTGGTGCTGCGGCTGCTCTCCGAGCCGGAGTTCCTGGCCGAGTGCGCCGAGGGCGTGCTGACCCCCGAGGAACAGCAGGCGGTGCTGTGGCCCAAGCCCGGCCGCTCGGTGAAGACCGCCCGCTGGACGCCGGCCGACGCCGTCCTGGTGGACGAGGCGGCGGACTTGGTGCAGCGCACGCCCTCGCTCGGGCACGTGGTGCTGGACGAGGCCCAGGACCTCTCCCCGATGCAGTACCGCGCGGTCGGCCGCCGCTGCACCACCGGCTCGGCGACCGTCCTCGGCGACCTCGCCCAGGGCACCACCCCCTGGGCGACGGCGAGTTGGCCGGACGCACTGCACCACCTGGGCAAGCCGGACGGGCACGTCGAGGAGCTGACCAAGGGCTTCCGGGTGCCCGAGGAGGTCATCGTCTACGCCTCCCGGCTGCTCCCGGCAATCGCCCCGGGCCTGGCCCCGGCGACCTCGGTCCGCGAGATGCCCGATTCCCTGACGATCCGCCGTATCACTGCGGAGGAAGCCGAGGAGGCGGTCATCGCCGCCTGCCGGGAGGCGCTGGAGCGCGAGGGCTCGACCGGCCTGATCGCCGCCGACGCCCGGATCCCGCTGCTCGCCGAGGCGCTGACCGCGGCCGGGCTGCCCCACCTCACCCCCGGCACCGAGACCAGCACCGAGTCCCGGCTGACCCTGGTGCCGGCCTCGCTGGCCAAGGGTCTGGAGTACGACTACGTGGTGCTGGACGAGCCTGCCGCGGTGATCGCCGGGGAGCCGGACGAGCGGACCGGCCTGCGCCGGCTGTACGTAGCGCTGACCCGCGCCGTCTCCGGGCTCACGGTGCTGCACGCTGAGCCGCTGCCCGAGCAGCTGCGATAGCGGGAAAGGGGCCGGCCCCGCGAACAGGACCGGCCCCTTCCGATACACACTCAGGCGTCGATCAGCGCCCGCCACTCGGCGACCTTGGCCGCGTCCACCGACGTCCGCCAGCCGTCGACCCGCACCGCGCCGCCGACGTGGAAGGCGTCGAAGCCCTCCGCCCGCAGCTCCTTGAGGTGCTCGGCCCGCAGGCCGCCGCCGATCAGGATCCGCTGGGCGTACCCGGGCCCGCCCTTGCGGGCCAGCTCGGCCGCCAGCACCTCGCGCCCGGCGTCGACCCCGGCGGCCGCACCGGAGGTGAGGAAGGTGTCCAGCCCGGGCAGGGCGCCGACGGCGGCGCGCAGGGCGGCCCGGTCGGCGCTGTGGTCGATCGCCCGGTGGAAGGTCCAGCGGCAGCCGGCGATCGCCTCGGCGACGGCCACGGTGGCAACGAGGTCGACGGCGCCGTCCGCGTCAAGGAAGCCGAAGACGAACTCCTCGGCCCCCTCGGCCCGCAGCGCGGCGGCCCGGGCGCACAGCTCGTCCAGGTCACCGGGCGCGAAGCCGTCCCGGATCCGCAGCATGACGCGCAGCGGGATGCCGACGGCGGCCCGGATCCGGGCGAAGTCCGCCACGGACGGGGTGAGCCCGTCGGCGGCCATGTCGGTGACCAGTTCGAGCCGGTCGGCGCCTCCCGACTCGGCAGCCTGGGCGTCCTGGGGCGTCAGCGCGATGACTTCGAAAATTGGTCTAGACATATCGACAGCCTGCCACATCCGCCCGCCCCCCGGCGAGACCGCACCCCCCTTTCGCCCCCGCTCAGACCAACTGCCGACCGCCCGGCCCGGCGGGACCCTTCCGACGGCCCACCAGCACCAGCGCCACGGACACCGCGACCGTCAGCACGATCATCGGCAGCAGCCTCCAGGCCCCGCCCTCCTGCTGCCACAGCGCGTGGAGGTTGACGCTGAACGTCCACGGCAGCGCCGCGAGCCCGGGAACGGCCACCAGGTACCAGCCGCGCACCGCCGTCAACACCATCAGCAGCGGCACCACGATCATCAGCGCCCGCCACTGCCGGTCCAGGTGGTACCAGCTGGTGTAGACGTTGTCCGCGAACGCCACGACCGGGGTCAGCACCGCCGCCGCCAGCACCAGGCCCCGCTCCCGCCAGGCCGGCGCCGGCAGGACGTCCTTCGGCGCGGCCAGCAGCACCAGGGCCCAGAGCACGAACGGCCCGTCCCACTGGAAGACTTCGAGGAAGGTCCACAGCGGCTGAAGGAGCCCCGGACGGCTCGCCTCCCACGCGAGGTCCGCCACCGCGGCCAGCGCCGACACCCCGGACAGCAGCTTCGCCACCGTCCACCGCCCGAGCAGCGCCGCGACGGCGGAGAGCACCGCCGCCCCCAGCAGCCCCCAAAAGGACAGGAAGTGCAGCAGCCCCCATCTCATGTGCGGCACCTCGGACTCCAGGTACCTCAGCAGCGCCTGACCCGCCGCCAACCCTCCGGCGGCCCCGACCACCAGCGGCGCGGCCAGCGCCGCCAGCCGCCCGCCCGTGGAGGTCGAGGTCAGCCCGGTCCGCATCCGCAACCCGTACGCGCCCAGGTCGAACAGCTCCCGGACCCTGGCCACCGGGCCCGCCTCGGCGGTGGTGTCGGCGAAGACGACGGCCAGCTCGTCGCCGCGCTCCCGGCGGTAACGGCCCGGATAGAGCGCCAGCGCCGTCCGAACGACGAGGGTCGAATCACTCATGCTCATGCGAAGGCCCCCCTGACCCTCGGACTGACAACGGCGACGGAGAGCCGGCGCTCCGCCTCGGTGGCCACGGCCTTCAGCCGCTCGGCCTCAGTGGCCAGCGCACCCCGACCGGCGTCGGTCAGCGCGTAGGTGCGCCGGGCACGGCCGTCCACCACCTCCTCGGCGGCGACCTCGATCAGGCCCTGGCCCAGCAGCCGGTCGAGCGCGCCGTAGAGCGTGCCGGTCCGCATTTTGACCCGGCCGTCGGAGATCGCGGAGATCTCCTGGATGAGCGCGTAGCCGTGCCTCGGGGCGTCGGCCAACGCGGTGAGCAGAAGCAGCGTCGGCTCCTGCATGGAGCGTTCTGTCATACGTCTACATATATCGTCGACCGGCACATCCCGTCCACCGGAACCAGCCGACACAATGAGCCGCATGCTCACCGCGACCGAGGACCTGCTGACCGCCTGGACCGCCCTGCTCCACCGCTGCGACGCCACCGACGACCCCGAACCGTACGGCCGGGAGCTGCTGCGCCGCTGGTCCGAGCCGCAGCGCCGCTACCACACCCCCGAGCACCTGGACGCGGTGCTCCGGTACGTCGACGAACTCGCCGGGCACGCCGCCGACCCGGACGCCGTCCGGCTCGCCGCCTGGTTCCACGACGCCGTCTACCGGCCCGACCGCTCCGAGAACGAGGAGCGCAGCGCCGCCCTGGCCGTCCGCGCGCTGACCGCCGCCGGCCTGCCCGCCGCGCGGGTCGCCGAGGTCGAACGCCTCGTCCTGCTCACCGTCACCCACGACCCCGCCCCGGGCGACCGCGACGGCGAGGTGCTCTGCGACGCGGACCTCGCCGTCCTCGGCGGCTCCCCCGAGGCGTACGCGGCGTACGCGGCCGCCGTCCGCGAGGAGTACGGCTTCGTCCCGGACCCGGACTTCCGCGCGGGCCGGGCCGCCGTCCTGCGCCAACTCCTCGCGCTCCCGGCGCTCTACCGCACCCCCGCCGGACGCGGGCGCTTCACCGCGCCCGCCCGCGCCAACCTGACGGCCGAACTCCAAAAGCTGGAGAGCTAGACCGAGCTAGACCAGCTCCCCCACCGGCGCCACCGCCGCACCCTGCTTGCCGCACACCCAGTGCGGCTCCGGCCCCAACTCCGGCTCCACGCTGAGCGCGTGCGGGTCGCCGCCAGCCGCGCAGGCGGTGCACAGCGGCCACCGCCCGTACGCCTCCAACAGCGCGTCCTGGACGTCCTGGGCGACCAGCCCGAGCACGTACTCGGTGCCGTCCGGCCACTGCTCCAGCCACCAGCGGCGGTGCGTGACGGCATGCTCCACCAGCGAGACGACGGCGGCGTCCGCCACGTCCCGCGCGGTGAGGTCGGCCAGGATCAGTGCCCGCGCGTTGTGCAGGGCGGTCTCGATGTCATCGGAAGCCATCCGTCCATCCTCTCCCCAACCCACCCCGAACGCCGAAACGCCGCGTGGGCGGCCCCCCGAAGGGAGCCGCCCACGCGGACGGGGAATCAACCGATCCGATCGAGGCGATCAGGATCAGAAGTCCATGTCACCGCCCGGCATGCCGCCGCCGGCGGCCGCGGCGGCCTTCTCCGGCTTGTCGGCGATGACGACCTCGGTGGTGAGGAACAGCGCCGCGATGGAGGCGGCGTTCTGCAGCGCGGAGCGGGTGACCTTGGCCGGGTCGATGATGCCCGCGGCGACCAGGTCGACGTACTCGTTGGTGGCGGCGTTCAGGCCGTGACCGGCGGGGAGGTTGCGCACCTTCTCCACCACGACGCCACCCTCCAGGCCGGCGTTGGTCGCGATCTGCTTGATCGGGGCCTCCAGCGCGACCTTGACGATGTTGGCACCGGTGGCCTCGTCGCCGTCCAGCTCCAGCTTGTCGAAGGCGACACCGGCCTGCAGCAGGGCGACGCCACCACCGGCGACGATGCCCTCCTCGACGGCGGCCTTGGCGTTGCGGACGGCGTCCTCGATGCGGTGCTTGCGCTCCTTGAGCTCCACCTCGGTGGCCGCGCCGGCCTTGATGACGGCCACGCCGCCGGCCAGCTTGGCGAGGCGCTCCTGGAGCTTCTCGCGGTCGTAGTCCGAGTCGCTGTTCTCGATCTCGGCGCGGATCTGGTTCACGCGACCGGCGACCTGCTCGCTGTCGCCGCCACCGTCGACGATGGTGGTCTCGTCCTTGGTGATGACCACCTTGCGGGCGGTGCCCAGCAGGTCGATGCCGGCGTTCTCCAGCTTGAGGCCGACCTCCTCGGAGATCACGGTGCCGCCGGTGAGGATGGCGATGTCGCCGAGCATGGCCTTGCGGCGGTCGCCGAAGCCCGGGGCCTTGACGGCGACGGACTTGAAGGTGCCGCGGATCTTGTTCACGACCAGGGTCGACAGGGCCTCGCCCTCGACGTCCTCGGCGATGATGACGAGCGGCTTGCCGCTCTGCATGACCTTCTCCAGCAGCGGGAGCAGGTCCTTGACCGAGCCGATCTTGGAGTTGGCGATGAGGATGTACGGGTCCTCGAAGGTCGCCTCCATGCGCTCCAGGTCGGTGGCGAAGTAGGCGGAGATGTAGCCCTTGTCGAAGCGCATGCCCTCGGTGAGCTCGAGCTCCAGGCCGAAGGTGTTGCTCTCCTCGACGGTGATGACGCCTTCCTTGCCGACCTTGTCCATGGCCTCGGCGATCAGCTCGCCGATCTGGGTGTCAGCGGCGGAGATGGAGGCGGTGGAGGCGATCTGCTCCTTGGTCTCCACGTCCTTGGCCTGGGCCAGCAGCTGGTCCGAGACGGCGGCGACGGCCTTCTCGATACCGCGCTTCAGGGCCATCGGGTTGGCGCCGGCGGCGACGTTGCGCAGACCCTCGCGAACCAGGGCCTGGGCCAGCACGGTGGCGGTGGTGGTGCCGTCACCCGCGACGTCGTCCGTCTTCTTGGCGACCTCCTTGACGAGCTCCGCACCGATCTTCTCGTACGGGTCCTCGAGCTCGATCTCCTTGGCGATGGAGACACCGTCGTTGGTGATCGTGGGGGCGCCCCACTTCTTCTCCAGCACGACGTTGCGACCCTTGGGGCCGAGCGTGACCTTCACTGCGTCGGCGAGCTGGTTCATGCCACGCTCAAGGCCGCGGCGAGCTTCCTCATCAAAGGCGATGATCTTGGCCATCTGAAGTGGTCCTCCGGGACACGGTCGACTGCTCGGACCAAGGGGTGCCCGCGACGGACGGCCCTGGTGTGCGGGGGTCCATTCCCCTACCGCTCCCGGGGGCCTCACCGACCCGGTCCGCTGTCACTCTCACGCTGTGAGTGCTAACGCCAATGATTAGCACTCCGGGTGGTCGAGTGCAAGCCCAATCGGCAACCCGCGAGCCGCCGTCGAGCCCGCCGGGAAGGCGGACGGGAACGCGAACGGGCCCGCACGACGCGTGTCGTACGGGCCCGCCGAGAAGCACGAGGTCCACTAGCCGTGGGCCGTGCCGAGCTCCTGGAGCCGGAAGGGGTCAGACCGCCGCGCGAACCATGTCCGCCTGCGGGCCCTTCTGTCCCTGGGAGATCTCGAACTCGACCCGCTGGCCCTCCTCGAGGGTGCGGTAGCCGTCCATCTGGATAGCGCTGTAGTGGACGAAGACGTCCGCACCACCGTCGACCGCGATGAAGCCGTAGCCCTTCTCCGCGTTGAACCACTTGACGGTGCCCTGAGCCATTCCGAACTCCCCTAGTGCTGTGCTGGCCCTTCACGTGCCCGCAGGTCGCGGGCCCGGGTCTGGTTGGAGGCCGGCCCGGGGAACCCCCCCTGGGCGCAGCCGTGCACGCCGCAATCCTCCGCCCGGAACACCGAACGGCTCCCGGTGAGCGGGTGATTACGTCGACCGCCGCTGAATGTATCCGGATCGACGCCCTCTGCAACAGGGTCAGCCGACGGGAATTCCATAGACCCGTCAAGAGACAAGGCCGAGCAAGCTGGGAGAAACTCGGCATTTCGCGCCGGACATAGCGGACGAATTACCCAAATCCCTGCAGGAATTCTGACATCCGCCTGACATGTTTCACGGCCCTGAACTCAACCCGGCCCCAGTGTCCGGACGAGCTCCGGCGAAGCGCCGCGCGAGCCGAGAGGGAAGCCCCCGTTCCCAGCAGAGCCACACTCTACTCCGACTTGACCCGGAAATATTCCCGCCGAAATGCCGACGACCGCCCGCGCATACGGAGAGTCGAATTCCGTACGTACGGGCGGCCGGGAAGCGGGTTCGCGACGGCTCAGCAGCCGCCGGCCACCGCCGGGATGATCGAGACGCTGGCGCCGCCCTTGATCTCGGTCGCCAGGCCCTCGGCGAAACGCACGTCGTCGTCGTTCACGTACACGTTGACGAAACGGCGCAGCTTGCCGGTGTCGTCCAGAATGCGGGCGGAGATACCCGCGTGGTTCTTCTCCAGGTCGGCGATGACCTCGGCCAGGGTGGCCCCCTCGGCGGACACCTCGGCGGCGCCGCCGGTGTAGGTGCGCAGGATGGTGGGGATGCGGACGTTGGCGCTCATGGCTCTCCTAGCGGGGGGTAGGGGTGGTTCAGGCGGACGCGAGGCCGGCGGAGCGGAACGACTCCAGGGTCGGGCGGATGACGGCGGTCATCCCGGCGTCGGAGACGGCGTCCAGCGTCTTCAGGCCGTCGCCGGTGTTGATCGCGACGGTCTCCTTGGCCGGGTCCAGCCGACCGGTCTCGACCAGCTTCTTCAGCACGCCGACGGTCACCCCGCCCGCGGTCTCGGCGAAGATCCCCTCGGTCCGGGCCAGCAGCCGGATCGCCGCCACGACCTCCGCGTCCGTGACGTCCTCGACCGCCCCGCCGGTCCGACGGGCGATGTCCAGCACGTACGGGCCGTCCGCCGGGTTGCCGATCGCCAGCGACTTGGCGATGGTGTCCGGCTTGACCGGCTTGATCACGTCCCGGCCCGCCTTGAACGCGGCCGACACCGGCGAGCAGCCCTCGGCCTGGGCCCCGAAGATCCGGTACGGCCGGTCCTCCACCAGGCCGAGCCTGATCAGCTCCTGCAGCCCCTTGTCGATCTTCGTCAGCTGCGAACCCGAGGCGATCGGGATGACGATCTGCTCCGGCAGCCGCCAGCCCAGCTGCTCGCAGATCTCGTACGCCAGCGTCTTGGAGCCCTCGCCGTAGTACGGACGCAGGTTGACGTTCACGAAGCCCCAGCCCTCGCCGGCCGGGTCCCCGATCAGCTCCGAGCAGAAGCGGTTCACGTCGTCGTAGTTGCCCTCGATGCCGACCAGCTCGCCGCCGTACACCCCGGCCATCACGACCTTGCCCTGCTCCAGGTCGTGCGGGATGAAGACACAGGACCGGAACCCGGCCCGGGCCGCCGCCGCCCCCACCGCGCCGGCCAGGTTGCCGGTCGAGGAGCAGGACAGCGTGGTGTACCCGAACGCCCGCGCCGCCTCGATCGCGCAGGCCACCACCCGGTCCTTGAACGAGTGCGTCGGGTTGCCGGAGTCGTCCTTCACGTGCAGCGGAGCGGTGAACCCGAGCTCCCGGCCCAGGTTGTCCGCCTTCACCAGCGGGGTCCACCCCGGGTTCAGGTTCGGCTTGGACGCCACATCGGCCGGCACCGGCAGCAGCGGCGCGTAGCGCCAGATGGACGCCGGACCGGCCTCGATCCGCTTGCGCAGCTCCTCCGCGCGCTCGCTCCCGAACTCGTACGCGATCTCCAGCGGCCCGAAGCACTCCAGGCAGGCGAAGCTGGGACCGAGCGGGAACCGGGTGCCGCACTCCCGACAGGACAACGCGGCGGCGGGGCCGAGGTCAACGGGCGGGGGTCCCCCCGGCCGAAGGCTGGGGGAGGGTGCGGCAGTGTCGATAGCCATGGTGGCGGAGGCCTCTCTCCTCATCTTCCCCGGGGCGCGGTCGCGCCACAGGCCGGAATTGGCACCTGTCCCGCCGGGGCCTGTACGACAGCCGAGCGAGAAGGTTGCCGGGACGTCAACGGGCCGTTCCCTCAGTCCCTCTGGATGAGCTTGTGAAGTTGTGGTTCAGCGGCGACCCCGGCGCGCGAAGGTCCGACCGCTGTACGAAGACTGTATCCGAAGGCGTCACCCCTGAAAGGGGCCGTCCGCCACGCGAGATGGCCCGTTCCACCCGACCACGCCGAGGAGACCCGCCGTGCCCGCCGAACCGACCCCCGCACTCCTCCCACAGGCGGCGTCCTGGCTGCGCCGCCGCTCGTGGAGCGCGGCCGACCGGCCGGTTCACACCCTGCTGGAGGCCAAACGGCGCACCCGGCAGACCGTCAGCGTCGTCCTCCCCGCACTCGACGAGGAGGCCACCGTCGGCGACATCGTCCGCACCATCCGCCGCGAACTGATGGACCGCATCCCTCTGGTCGACGAACTGGTCGTCCTCGACTCCGGCTCCACCGACGCCACCGCCGCCATCGCCGCCGAGGCCGGCGCCCGGGTGGAGCACCGCGACGCCATCCTGCCCCGGCTGCCCGCCGTCCCCGGCAAGGGTGAGGTGCTCTGGCGCTCGCTGCTGGTCACCCACGGCGACATCGTCTGCTTCATCGACGCCGACCTTCGCGAGTTCGACCCCGCCTTCGTCTCCGGCATCATCGGCCCGCTGCTGACCGACGGGGACATCCACCTGGTCAAGGCCATGTACGACCGGCCCCTGGAGACCGAGAGCGGTGCGATCGTCCCGGCCGGCGGCGGCCGGGTCACCGAACTCGTCGCCCGCCCCCTGCTCAACCTCCACTGGCCGGAACTCGCCGGCTTCGTCCAGCCCCTCGGCGGCGAGTACGCGGCCCGCCGCTCACTGCTCGAACGACTGCCCTTCCCCACCGGCTACGGCGTCGAACTCGGCCTCCTGGTCGACGCGTTGGACCTGGTCGGCCTGGACGGCCTGGCCCAGGTCGACGTCGGCGTCCGGCACCACCGCCACCAGGACGGCCAGGCCCTCGGCCGGATGGCCGCCACCATCTACCGCACCGCCCTGGAACGCCTCGACCGCACCCACCGCCTCAAGGCCTCCGCCGACCTGGTCCACCCTCACCTCACCCAGTTCACCCGCGACCCGCAGACCCGCGCCTTCACCGCCCACACCCACCCCGTGACGGCCCTGGAACGCCCGCCGATGCACACCCTCCCCGAGTACGCGACCCGTCACTAGGGGGCCCGTCCCACTCCCGCCTGCGGGGCCCGCCCTCCGGGCGGACGACGCGAGTGCGAAGACGAGCCACGACGTTTGCCAACCCGACCCCCCGGCAACATGCCAACCATGGGCGATCTCACGACCGAACGTTCGAGCGCGACCGGCACCGCCCCCGTCCTGGTGGCCTCCAACCGGGGACCGGTGTCGTTCAGCACCGCCGACGACGGCACGCTGACCCTGCGCCGCGGTGGCGGAGGCCTGGTCTCCGGCCTCTCCGCCATCGCCGACCCCAACGCCGTCTGGGTCTGCGCCGCCCTCGGCGACGCCGACCGCCGAGCCGCGCGGGAAGCCCCCGACGGCCGCCTCGACCTGGCCGGCCACGACGTCGGCGGCCAAGCCGTACGGATGCTGGACATCGACCCCGAGACCTTCGCCCGCGCCTACAACGGCGTCGCCAACTCCACCCTCTGGTTCGTCCACCACCTGCTCTACGCGACCCCCACCGCGCCCTCCTTCGACGCGGACTTCCACACCGAATGGGCCGCCTACCAGGCCTACAACACCGCCTTCGCCGAGGCCCTCGCCGCCGAAGCCGCCCCGAACGCCGCGGTCCTCGTCCAGGACTACCACCTCTCCCTGGTCCCGGCCCTGCTCCGCCGGGCCCGCCCCGACCTGCGGATCGGCCACTTCTCCCACACCCCCTGGGCCCCGCCCGAGTACTACCGGCTGCTCCCCGACGACGTCGCCCGCGCCGTCCTCACCGGCGTCCTCGGCGCCGACCGGGCCGGCTTCCTCACCGAACGCTGGGCCCGCGCCTTCGCCGCCTGCTGCGAGGACCTCCTCGGCGCCACCGTCGACCACGACGCGATGACCGTCACCGTCACCCAGCCTTCGGCCGGGGGGACCCCCATCGGCCGCACCACCCACCTCGGCGTCCACGCCCTGGGCGCCGACGCCGACTTCCTCCGCGAACGCGCCCACCGCCCCGACGTGGACGAACGCCTCGCCGCCCTCCGCACCGCCGTCGGCGACCGCCGCACCATCGTCCGGGTCGACCGCACCGAACTCAGCAAGAACATCGTCCGCGGCCTCCAGGCCTACCGGCATCTGCTCCGCACCCACCCCGAGTGGCACGACCGGGTGGTGCACATCGCCTTCGCCTACCCCTCCCGCACCGATCTGGCCGAGTACCGCGACTACACGGCCGCCGTGCGGGAACTGGCCGAGGCCGTCAACGCCGAGTTCGCCACCCCCACCTGGCAGCCCCTGATCCTGCACGTCAACGACGACTTCCCGCGCTCCCTCGCCGCCTACCGGCTGGCCGACGTCGCGCTGGTCAACCCGATCCGCGACGGCATGAACCTGGTCGCCAAGGAAGTCCCGGTCGTCTCCGACAACGGCTGCGCCCTCGTCCTCTCCCGCGAGGCCGGCGCCCACGCCGAACTCGCCGAGGACGCCCTCACCGTCAACCCGTACGACATCATCGCCACCGCCGAGGCGCTGCTCACCGGCCTCACCATGAGCCGGGAGGAACGCGCCGGCCGCACCAAGCGACTGGCCGCGGCGGCCACCGCGCTCCCCCCGCAGCAGTGGTTCCTGGACCAGCTCAACGCGCTCTGACCGCCTCCTCCAGGGCACCCAACAGCTCCACCACACCCTCGGGGCCGTCGACCACCACATCCGCCCGGTCGGCGAGCTCGCGCACCGGCGCGTCCCCCACCGCCCCGGCGCACACCAGCAGCCCCGCCACACCCTGCCCGCGCAGCTTCTCCACCGCCGCGAAGGCCGCCACATCCCCCAGGTCGTCCCCCGCGTAGAGCACCGACCGCGCCCCGCGCTCCCGCAGGAACCCGGCCAGCGCCGCCCCCTTGTCCACCCCCGGCGGCCGCAGCTCCAACACCAGCCGCCCGGGCTCCACCACCAGCCCGAACTCGGCGGCCAACTCCCCCACCGGCGCCCGCAACAGCTCCAACGCCTCCTCCGGCGCCCCCGTCCGCCGGGTGTGCACCGCCACCGAGCGCCCCTTGTCCTCCACCCACGTCCCCTCGGGCGCCCCCACCCGCTCCAACACCCCCGGCAACGCCGCCCGCACCCCCGCGACCCCCGGATGCACCTCCGGCGCCGTCACCACGCCCCCCTCCCACCGCTCGGCCCCGTAGTGCCCCAGCACCACCAGCCCCGGCACCCCGTCGAACCCCCCGTACTCCGCCGCCAACCCGGCAGGCCGCCCCGTCACCACCACCACGGCCCCCAGCACGGACGCCAACCCCCGCAACGCCCCCACCACCCCTGGCTGCGCCCGCGCCTGCGAGGGATCCGCCACGATCGGCGCCAAAGTCCCGTCAAAATCCAAGGCGACCACCGCATCCCCCGGCGCCGCCAGAATCGCCCGCAACCCGTCCCGCCCGGCACCAGTGGCCGGCACAACCATCTCTTCAAGGCCCATACGGACGCACATACCCCGCTCCCACCCCGTACCCACCCCCACCCCCGCCGCTCCACCCGCCCCCCACACACACGAACACCCCCCCGTCAGCGAGCCGCCCGCCGGGCATCCCGCACGCGCCGCAGCCGATTCACCAGCACCGGCGCGAACGCCAGCGCCTCCTCCCGGTCCAACAGCCCGTTCAGCAACTGGTAGTACCGCGTCGACGAGAGCCCGAGCTCCTCCCGGATCGCCCGCTCCTTGGCCCCGGCCGTCCGCCACTGCCGCCCCTCCAGTGCCAGCACCGCCCGGTCCCGCTCACTCAGCTCGCCCACCGAGAACACCTCCGCCCATCACTACGGAGTGTCATTCTCCCGCCGAACCCCGACACACTCTGGGGGACGCCCGGGCCCCCGCCGCCGAGCTACCGTCACCCCATGATCAGCTTCGCCGTGAACATCCCCGCCGCCGACCTCGAGCCCGAGCCCCTCGACCCGTCCCAGATCGTCTCCGGCACCCCCGAGGTCACCGGGAAGGTCCTCTCCGAGTCCCCCGACGGCCGCCAGCTGCGCGGCATCTGGCAGATCACCCCGGGCGTGGTCACCGACGTCGAGACCGACGAGATGTTCGTGGTGCTCAGCGGTCGGGCCACCATCGAGATCGAGGGCGGCCCGACCCTCACCGTCGGCCCCGGCGACTGCGCCGTCCTGCGCGAGGGCGACCGCACCACCTGGACCGTCCACGAGACCCTCCGCAAGGCCTACGCGATCACGCTTCCCAGCTGAGAGAAGCACCCGGCCCCGGGTCCTACTGCTTGCGGACCCGGGCCGCCTCCTTCACCGCCGCGTCCTGCAGCCCGCCGAGCACCTGCTTCGGGTCCCCGGTCACGGCCTGCCCGATCCCCGCCTTGAGCCGGTTGCTGACCTCGCCCCAGGCCGGGTCCCCGAACGGGTAGAAGCTCGCGTTGGTCAGCCCGACCGCGAACTGCTTGAGGTCCTCGTGCTTCGGGTCCGACGACATCTGGCTGAACGCGTCCTGGGTCACCGGCAGCAGGTTGTACTGCTCGTCGAACTTCAGCTGGTAATCGCGCGTGTAGACGAAGGACAGGAACTTCTTGATCTCGTTCTTGTGCCCGTTGGCCTTGAACGCCATCATCCAGTCCGCGACCCCGAGGCTCCCGGTCCTGGTGACGCCGTCCTTCCTCGGGATCGGCACCGTCCCGAAGTCGATCTTCCCGGCGGACGCCATCCGCAGCAGCGTCGGATGCCCGTTCAGCATCGCGACCTTCCCCGACGCGAAGTCCTGGAACACCGGAGTGCGGTTCATCTTGCCCGGGTCGGCGTACGTCAGCCCGGTGCTCACCAGGTTGTTCTTCAGCCAGGTGAACGTGGCCTGGTTCTGGTCGCTGTCGATGGTGTAGTTGCCGACGTCGTCCGAGATGGTCCCGCCGCCGCTCAGCGTCCACAGCATCGACTCGGCCGGCGCCTCCTCGGGCCCCAGCGGGAGCCCGTACGGGGTCACCCCCGGCACCTTGGCCTTGATCTTCTCGGCGGCCGCCCGCAGCTCGTTCCAGGTGGTCGGCGGCTGGGCGATGCCGGCCTGCTTGAAGACCGCCTTGTTGTAGAAGAGCACCCGCGACGACGACACGAACGGAATCCCGTACTGGATCCCCAGCACCTGCCCGGCGTGCGCGAAGTTGTCCATGAACTTCGCCTGGGTGTCCATCGAGAGCACGTCCGCCGCCGGGTACAGCCGGTCCGCCGCGACCTGCTCCGCGAACCCGCCGCTCTGCAGCAGGTCGGGCGACTTCCCGGCCGCGATCATGTCGTCGACCTTCTTGCCGATGTCGGTCCAGTTGTCGACCTCGACCTGGACCTTGATGCCCGGGTTGGCGGCCTCGAAGGCCTTGGAGACCTCGTCCCAGTAACGCTTGGAGCTGGTCTCGGCGTTCTCCCCGTAGTCCGCGGCGACCAGCTTGAGCGTGACCGGCCCGCTGCCCTGCCCGCCGCACGCGCTGACCGCGGTGAGCACCAGTGCTCCGGCCATCGCACTACCGAGCACACGGGTGGAAACGTGGACGCGCCTGTTCAACGCGGGTACCGCCTTCAGGGGAAGAACTGCGGCCGGATTGAGGGAATCCGGCAGGGGGGAGGCGCAACACTGCCAAACCCGTCGCCCACTGGTCCACACCACTCGACCCCACCCGCCGAGTAGTTACCGAAGTGCCCGGCTTCATTGCACGATGCGCAACACGAAGCGGCCGCGGGCCGTCGGCCCACGTCCCGCGCACCCCCGCACCCGAGACAAAGCTCACCCAGCATGGACCAGACCAATCCGACAACTGGACTAGACCTCTTCGACCGCCCAAGGGAAACTGTCCTCCGTGAAGCACGTCATCGCACTCGATGTAGGCGGCACCGGCATGAAGGCCGCGCTGCTCGCCCAGGACGGCTCCGTGCTGTTCGAAGCACGCCGCCCGACCGGGCGGGAGCACGGCACCGACGCCGTCGTCGCCGCCATCCTCGACTTCGCCGCCGACCTGGCGGACGAGGGGCACGCTCGTTTCGGCCTCGCCCCGGTCGCGGCCGGCGTGGCCGTGCCCGGCACGATCGACGAGAAGAACGGGATCGCGGTCTTCTCCGCCAACCTCGGCTGGCGCGACCTCCCGCTGCGCAAGCTGCTCGGCGAGCGCCTGGCCGCCCCCGGCGGCCCCGCGATGCCGGTGGCCCTCGGCCACGACGTGCGCTCGGGCGGCCTGGCCGAGGGCCGGCTCGGTGCCGGCCGGGGCGTGGGCCGCTTCCTGTTCATCGCCCTGGGCACCGGCATCGCCGGCGCCATCGGCATCAACGGCCGGATCGAGGCCGGTGCCCACGGCTACGGCGGCGAGATCGGCCACGTCGTGGTCCGCCCCGGCGGCCCCCGGTGCGGCTGCGGCGCCCGCGGCTGCCTGGAGACGCTGGCCTCCGCCTCCGCCGTCTCCCGGGCCTGGGCCGAGGCCGGCGGTGACCCCGACGCCGACGCGGCGTCCTGCGCCGCCGCGGTGGACGCCGGGGACGATCGCGCGCTCGCGGTCTGGCAGTGCGCCGTCGACGCCCTGGCCGACGGCATCGTGCTCGCCCAGAGCCTGCTCGACCCGTCCACGGTGATCGTCGGCGGTGGGCTGGCCGAGGCCGGCGACACGCTCCTCACTCCGCTGCGCGCGGCGGTCACCGAGCGCCTGACCTTCCAGGTGCCCCCGAAGGTCGTACCCGCGATGCTCAAAGACACCGCCGCGTCCCTGGGCGCGGGCCTGCTCGCCTGGGATCTGCTCTCCTTGGAGGTGACCGCGTGACCACCGCGGACCGTGACCGCACTGCCCTGGCCGGCGCCCGACTCGTCCTGCCCGGCGGCGTCGTCGAGAGCGACCGCATCGCCGTCGAGGGCGAGCGCATCGCCGGCCTCGGCGGCCAGACCGGACCCGGCGACCTCGACCTGACCGGCCACACCGTCGTCCCCGGCTTCGTCGACCTGCACGTCCACGGCGGCGGCGGCGCCTCCTACGCCTCCGGCATCGCCGAGGAGGCCCTGCTCGCCGCCCGCACCCACCTCCGACACGGCACCACCACCACCGTCGCCTCCACCGTCACCGGCGAGATCGACGACCTCGCCCGCCAGGCCCACGTCCTCTCCGAACTCGTCGAGGACGGCGTCCTGGCCGGCATCCACTTCGAGGGCCCCTTCATCTCCCACCACCGCTGCGGCGCCCACCGCCCCGACCTGCTGCGCGACCCCGACCCCGCCCTCGTCCGCAAGCTCGTCGACGCCGCCCGCGGCCACGCCACGATGGTCACCCTCGCCCCCGAACTCCCCGGCGGCCTCGACTCCGTACGCATGCTCGCCGACCTCGGCGTGATCGCCGCCGTCGGCCACACCGACTCCGACTACACCACCACCCTGCGGGCCGTCGACGCCGGCGCCACCGTCGCCACCCACCTGTTCAACGCCATGCCCGGCATCGCCCACCGCGCCCCCGGCCCCATCGTCGCCCTCCTGGAGGACGAACGCGTCACCGTCGAACTCATCAACGACGGCGTACACCTGCACCCCTCCGTCCTCGACCTCGCCTACCGCACCGCCGGCGCCCACCGCGTCGCCCTGATCACCGACGCCATGGGTGCCGCCGGCATGGGCGACGGCCTCTACCCCCTCGGCCCCCTCCAGGTCCAGGTCACCGACGGCGTGGCCCGGCTGGTCGAGGGCGGCGCGATCGCCGGCTCCACCCTCACCCTGGACGTGGCGTTCAAGCGCTCGGTCACCGTCAACGGCCTGACCCTCGGCCAGACCGTCGAGTCGCTCTCCGCCGCCCCGGCCCGGCTGCTCGGCCTCTCCGACTCGATCGGCTCGCTGGAGACCGGCAAGCTCGCCGACCTGGTCGTGCTCGACTCCGACGGCTACGACCTGGTCGCCGTGATGCGCCGCGGTCGGTGGGTGCGCGGCGGCGAGACCTTCGCCACCGTCAGGTCCGCCTGAGCGAACCGGCCCGAGCGAACCCTGCCGCACAACGCCGACGGCCGCCCTCCCCGGAAGGGGACGGGCGGCCGCGGTGCGTCCTGAGGCGGCCTCAGCCGCTCGGCTCGATGGCGATCTGGTCGATCAGCACCGTCGCGCCGGGCGGCGGCATGAAGGTGACGCTGTTCTGGCCCGCCTGGAGCTGCGGAAGGATGAACGTGGTGAACCACGAGGAGGACGGGTCCTTGCCGGCGTTGTAGTTCTTGTACGTGACGCCGCTCGGCCAGTCCTTCCCGTTGACCGACGCCGCACCCTTCACGTCCCCGCCGGGGTTGTTGTAGTGAACGGTCACTTTGTACGTCCCGGCTGCGGCGACCTGGCCGTTCCAGGTCACCGTGCCGCCCTGCTGGAGCGTCAGGTAGCTGCCGTCGGCGGACTTGGCGCCCTTGACGCTGTTGCCGGACGGCGCGTTCTGGCCCTGCAACTGGCCGGCGTCCACGGTCGACGGCCCGTTGGTGGCGGTGGCGCCCGCCGAGGGCGAGGCCGTCCCGGTGGTGGCGCTGGTCGCCGGGGTGCTGGGGGCCGGCGGGGCGGTGGTCGCGGTACCGCCCTTGGCGTTCTTGTCACCGTCCGGGTCACCGGTGGAGAGCGCGATCCCCGCCCCGATCGCGATCGCCGCGACCACGGCGACCGCGCCGATCACCGCGCCCTTGCTCCGGCCGCTGCTCGGCCGGTCCTCCCCCGGCTGCGGCCGGGAGTGCTCGGCGTAGCGGGTCTGCTGGGTGGGCACGCCGTACTCGGCCTGCTGCGGCGGCATGCCGGGCTGGCCGTACGGGGCCTGCTGCTGCGGCATCGGCTGCTGGCCGTACGGGCCGGGCTGGCCGTACGGCTGCTGCTGCGCACGCGGTGGCGCCCCTTGCTGGTAGTGGCCGTACTGCGCGCGCCCGACCTCCATCGGCCGGCTGTACGACGTCCGGGGAACCCCCTGCTGCGGCTCGGCCGACTGTCCGCTGGAGCCGTCGGCCGGGCGGTAGAGGTAGCCGAACGGGTCGTCGTCCTGCGGGGCACCGCCCCCCTGGCCCTCGGGCACTCCGTTGTCGCCGGCGGTCGTCACGGTGGTCTGCTCCCCCATCCGGTGCGCGCCGCCGGCTGCGGGCGGCGCAGATCATGGACGCTGTCGTACCGGGCACCCTACCTGCCGTTCGTGACAGCTGGAAAAGAGCCCTTGACAACTCACGGGTAACCTGTGCGGCGCCGAACGCTCGGCACCCGACCGACCTCGGCAAACAACCGGTCGAAGCGCGGAGGGCCCGGTCAGCCCGCCCGCCGGTGCGAGCGCTCCCCGCGCGCCCCGCGCACGGCGCCGCCCCGGGCGCGCTTCTCGTCGTACATCCGTTCGTCCGCGGTGTGCAGCACCTCCTCGATGCTCATCCCGCAGCCGGCCCAGCCGATCCCGAGGCTCACCCCCACCCGCATCGCCCGTCCGTCGATCCGCATCGGCGGGATGATCGCGTTGCGCAGCCGGTGGGCGAGGTCCTTGGCCTCCTCGCGGCCGATCCCGTCGGCCAGCACCACGAACTCGTCGCCGCCCAGCCGGGCCACCGTGTCGCCGTCCCGGACCGCCCCGCTCAGCCGCCGGGCCACCTCGACCAGCACCGCGTCGCCCGCGTTGTGCCCGAACCGGTCGTTGATCGACTTGAAGCCGTCCAGGTCGCAGAAGAGCACCGCGAGCCCCTTGTCCGCCGGGGCCGCCGGGCCGGAGCGGAACGGCGCGGGCCAGGCGTCGCCGGTCGGCCCGTACTCGGCCGGGACCACCGTGTGCACGTGCTCCCCGTAGCCCGGGGCCAGGCCGGGCAGCAGGCCGCCGCCCTCGGCCGGTCCGTAGCCGTGCGCCGGCCCGGCGTACGGGTCCACCCCCTCCAGGCCGTCGTACGCCGCGTGCGCGCTGTACGAGTCGGCCGGGTAGCCGTACGACGCCGGGTAGCCCGCCTCGCCGGAGTTGACGCCGGCGCCGACCGGCTGCGACTCGGAGCAGAGCCGGCGGCCCAGCCGGGCCTTGAGCTCGGCACCGTTGGGCAGGCCGGTGAGCGCGTCGTGGCTGGCCCGGTGGGCGAGTTGGAGTTCGTGGCGCTTGCGGTCCTCGATGTCCTCGACGTGGGTGAGCAGGAAGCTCGGGCCCTCGGCCGCGTCCGCCACGATCGAGTTGCGCAGGCAGACCCACTGGTAGCCGCCGTCCCGCCGGGACAGCCGCAGTTCCGCCCGGCCGCTCTCGGCGCTGGTGCGTTCCAACAACGCCCGGTCCTCGGGGTGGACCAGGTCCGCGAAGCTCTGCTGGCGCAGCACCGCGCGGGGGCGGCCGAGCAGCCGGCAGAGCGCGTCGTTGACCCTGGTCAGCTGGCCGCGCCCGGCGCCGTGCAGCTCGGTGATGGCCATCCCGCTGGGGGCGTACTCGAAGGCCTGTCGGAAGCTCTCCTCGCTGGCCCGCAGCGCCTGCTGCTCCTTCTCCAGCCGGGCCAGCGCGCGCTGCATCTCGGCCCGCAGCCGGGCGTTGCCGATCGCGATGGAGGCCTGCAGCGAGAACATCTCCAGCGCCTCGCGGGTCCACGCGCCGGGCCGTTTGCCACTGCGCGGGCGGTCCACCGAGAGGACTCCGAGCAGGTCGCCCCCGGCGCTGTACATCGGCGCGAGCAGCCCGTCGGCGGGGTGCCAGTCGTTGGCGTAGACGGGCAGCGCGCCGTCCCCGATCCAGCGCGGGATGTCGCTGGCGACGGCCCAGCCGCGGTCGTACGGCAGGAAGCGCAGGGTGCCCCAGTGGTCGCTGACGCCGAGCAGCCGGTCCCAGGACTCCCGGGAACCGACCTGGCCGAGCAGCACCGAGGGCCCGCCCATCGGGCTCTCCTCCAGCTCCCAGACGGCCGCCACCACGAGGTCGCCGTCCGGCCGGACCAGGCTGACCGCGGCGGCGTCGAAACCGAGTCCGTGCACCGCGCCCTCGACGACGGCCTGCAGCGTGCCCGCCAGGCTGCGGGCAGCGTTGAGGTCCGCCACGACCCGGTGCAAGGTGCGGAGGGTCGCGAGACGGACGTACGGCTCCGACTCGGCTTCCATGCGGGGGCTCCCCGGCTGCTTCGGATAGTTCTTGATTGGTTATCGTCCGATTGCCAGAAGAACTGAATCACAGGGAGCACAGCGTTCGGCACGCTCGGTCAGCAATAGGGCGCCACTTGTGACTTAAATCACACGACACTAATGCGTCCTTAATCAGTTCATCCGCCCCATAGCGGGACATAAAGCGCTACCGGAGCATTTCCCGTGGTCGACCGCATTGGCCGCACGCTGAAGCCCGCTGCACCCGCCGGCCCCCCGGCTTCACTCCTGGGGGTGAGTCCGCTCCGGGACCGGCCCACGACCGCGGCGATGGTCCTACGACCACGGTCCGATGCCGTTTCCCGCGGCCGCGAGCTACCGTGCGGTACGTGTACCCGTCCCCGCAGCCGGAAGCTGCCTCCCACGCCACGCCCGACGAGTTCCGGGCAGCACTCTCCCAGCTCGCCGCCGGCGTGAGCCTGGTGACCGTCCACGACCCGGAGGACGGAGAGGACATCGGCATGACCGCCACGTCCTTCCTCTCGGTGTCGCTGGAGCCGCCGCTGGTGCTGATCTCGGTCCGTGAGGACTCCCGGATGGACGAGGTGCTCTCCCGGGTCGACACCTGGGCGGTCTCGGTGCTGACCGACGGACAGAAGACGATCGGCTCCCGCTTCGCCATGAAGGGCCGGCTCAGCGACCGGCTGCTGTTCGCCGACACCCCGCACCACCGCGGCCCGCAGAGCGGCGCCCCGCTGATCGAGGACGCGCTGGCCACCGTCGAGTGCCGCACCGAGCAGCGGATACCCGCGGGCGACCACACCCTGCTGGTCGGCCGCGTCCTGGAGGCCGCGGTCCCCAACCCCGGCGGCCGCCCGCTGCTCTACTTCCGCGGCGGCTACCGCGCCCTGGGCTAGGGCCTGTCTCCCGGGGCCTCGCCCTGTCCGCCGGAACCCGACGGACAGGCCCGGCTAGTCCTGCCGCGGGGCGCGCCGCCCCTGCTTCAGCTCGGAGCGCTGCCGCTTGTTGGACAGCCGCCGCTCGACCATCCCCCGGCTCGGCCTGGTCGCCCGCCGGGCCTTCGGCGGCGGAGCGCACGCCTCGGTCAGCAGCGCCGCCAGGCGGGCCGCGGCCGCCTCCCGGTTGCGCCACTGCGAGCGGTACTCGGAGGCCTGGACCACCAGCACCCGGCCGTCCACCAGCCGGTTCGCCAGCCGCTCCACGGCGCGCTGGCGCCACACCTCGGGCAGCGCCTTCGAGGCGGCCAGGTCGAAGCGCAGCTCGACCTTGGAGTCGGAGGTGTTGACGTGCTGGCCACCGGGGCCGGAGGAACGCGAGAAGCGCCAGACGAGCTCGGCGTCGGGGACGACCACCGACCCCCGTACGCGGATGGGCTCGGGCATGCGCCCATCATCCCGCGCCCGGCGCGCCGGGTCACCCGGTTATCCGCACGCCCCCGCGGACGGCACCCGGTTACCGGCCCGCGCCCCGAGCCCCGACAATGGCCTGTGTGATCGAGCTCGGCTACTCCCTCTCCAACCGCTTCCCCGACCCCCCGCAGACCGACTACCGCACCGCCTCCGTGCGCTCCCTGCGGTACGACCTGTTCTGTGGCGACGTCTATCTGGACGCCGAGGGCGCCGAACTCTCCACCCGCTGGGGCTGGGTGCCGGTGCTGGACTTCGCCTGGGCGCTGTGCGACATCGTCGAGCAGCTCGACCGCGACCCGGACGGCTCCCGGGCCGCCCGGGTGCAGACCGCCGACCTCGACTTCACCCAGAACACCGAGCTGCTGCGCTTCGCCCGCCGCTTCAACTGGGTCGAGGTCACCGCCACCTGGCTGCGGGACGAACCGCCCGCCGTGGTGCGCCACAGCGAGCTGCGCCGCGAGGCCCGGGACTTCCTCCAGGACACCCTCGCCGACCTGTTCGACATGCACCCCGACCTGGCCGACAACCCGAACATCTGGACGCTCCAGGGCCGGTTCCCCCGGGTCTGAGACCGGCTCCGCGCTCCCGCGCCCGACCAGTGCATTGCCCGCCCTTTGCCGGGGTTTGACGCCGGACGAAGAATTCACGGACTCCGTGGAACCAAGCCCCCGGAGTATCGCGTTGTCCCGGGAAAAGCGAACGAAGGGACTGCAATCGCCATGCCAGTGAGCCTCTCCAAGGGTGGCAACGTCTCGCTGACCAAGGAGGCCCCCGGCCTGTCCGCGGTGAGCGTCGGCCTGGGCTGGGACGTCCGCACCACGACCGGCGCCGAATTCGACCTCGACGCCAGCGCGATCGTCCTGAACGCGGACGGCAAGGTGCTGTCCAACGCGCACTTCGTGTTCTTCAACAACACCAGCACGCCGGACGCCACCGTCGTGCACACCGGTGACAACCGCACCGGCGAGGGCGCGGGGGACGACGAGTCGATCAACGTCAACCTGGCCGGCCTGCCCGCCGAGGCCGTCAAGATCACCTTCCCGGTCACCATCTACGACGGTGTCGCCCGCGGCCAGAACTTCGGCCAGGTCCGCAACGCCTACATCCGCGTGGTGAACGCCGCCGGCGGCGCCGAGATCGCCCGCTACGACCTCTCCGAGGACGCCGCCACCGAGACCGCGATGATCTTCGGCGAGCTCTACCGCAACAACGGCGAGTGGAAGTTCCGCGCGGTCGGCCAGGGCTACGCCTCCGGCCTGGCCGGTATCGCCCAGGACTTCGGCGTCCAGATCTGACGCACCCCGTCACAGATCCGACCTGCCACCAGAAGCCCGCGGCGCGGGAAGTCGGTCCGTCCGACTTCCCGCGCCGCGGGCTTTCCGTCCAGGCCGCTCAGCGCGACGCGCGCAGCTGCGGCAGCTCGATCAGCTCGGTCTCGTCCTCCGGCGTCAGGTCCACCACGGTCGGCTCGCCCTGTCCCGGCTCGTCGCCCGACCGCTCCGGCCGGGCCGCGTGCACCGGCTGCGACGGCTGCGACGGCTGCGACGGCTGCGCGCCCTTCGGCGCGGCCGACTCCGCCGCCTCGGCCTTCGCCTTCGCGGCGACCGCCTCGTCGCCCACCACGTCCGCCAGGTCGGTCCGGTCCCCCAGCTCGGCGATGCTGCCCACCGCCGGCGCCGGAGCGGCCGCCCGTACCGCCGAACCCGCGTTGCGACCGAAGAAGCTGAAGCCCTGCCCGCGCGCCTGCCCGGACTGCGCCGGGCGGGTCCGCTGCCGCTCCACCGGAGCCGGCGCCGCGGCCGGAGCGCTCGGCGCCCCGCCGAGCTGACCGACCGTCGCGGTCAGCGCCGGGCGCAGCGGAGTGGGCTGCACCGCCGTGGGCCGCGCCGGCGCCTGGACGCCCGGCGCCTGCGCCGGGGTGGGCACCGAGGGCGCGACCGGGGCGGGCACGGACACCGGCTTGGGCGCCGGCACGGCCGAGGTCGGGGCCGGGGCCGGGGCCGCCGGGACGACCTGCGACTCCGCCGCGGGCGTCCGCAGCGCGACCTCCGCGCCCGCCGTACGGGCCCGCCGTGCCTCCTGCTCCGCCGCCCGGCGCTGCAGCAGCCGCAGCACTGACGCGGCGCGGACGAACGCGGCCGGACTGGCCGGGTGCTTCGGACGGCTCGCGGCGAGCGCCCGCTGGGCCGCCTCGGCCTCCTTGAGCGCCTGCTCGGCCACCGTCACGGCCCGCTCCCGCAGCAGCCGGGCGATCTCGGTCTCGGCCTTGGCCAGCCGCGACTTCTCCGCCGTCAGCCGCCGCCCGAAGCGGGTGGCCCGCTCCTCGGCGACCTCGGCCGCGTACTCGGCCTCGGCCAGTTGCTCCTCGAAGCGCTCCTCGGCCCGCATCCGCTGCGCGGCGGACACCTCGGCGGCCGCCCGGGCCGCCTTGTCCCGCTGACGCAGCAGCAGTGCGAAGCCGAGCACCGCGATCAGCGCCGCGATGCCCACCGAGCGCACCAGGATGGTGTCCTGACTGAAAAGCAGAGCGGCGAGTGCGGCGACCAGCAGCACGCCGGCAGCGGTGGGGGGAAAGACCCGGCTGAGGACGGAGGAATGACGATGGCGTCCGCGAGACATGCCAAGAAACTAGCGTGCGAATTGGGGCCGTGTCAGCCCAGGGTCCCCTTCCGCCCTTGACAGGGTGCCGTTTTTACCGCACGTGCCCGGCTTTTCACTCAAGATCACGAAAAAGGGCCTGCTCAGCGATGTCCCGGCGCGGTGGCGGCCCGATGACCGGCCGATGACCCGCCGCCGACCCGCGGAGGTCTCAGCGGTGCGAGGCCGCCGGCCCGCTCGGGTCGTCGTGGTTCTCCGGCAGCTTGCACACGTGCTGGACCCAGAGCGCCGCGGCGATCACCGCGGCCCCGGCGAGCACCGCGAGCCCGGCGGTCACGGCCTGGCCCTTGCGGGCCGACACGTCCAGCTCGCCGAGCAGGTAGATCCCGGCCCCGGCGTAGATCCCGGTGACCACCGAGGAGACCAGCGCGCTGGCCTGCCCCAGCACCACCGCCCGGGCCGCCAGCAGCGGGTCGACCCGCTTCGCGCCGGGCTGCCGCTCGCGCACCGCCTTCAACCGGGACCGCAGCGAGAGCGCGGTCGCCAGCAGGATCACCGCCACCGCCGCCAGCACCACCGGCGCCGCGGCCGGCACGGCCGGCAGCGTGTCCAGGGACGCCCACAGCTTGGAGCCGGCCCAGGACAGCGCCGTCGTCGCGGCGGTGATGCCGATCAGCAGGCGGAGGCGAAGCAGCTTCACTCGGAGGAGGTCCTTCCCGGGGTACCAGAGCCGGCCGGCCGCCCGGTGGCCCGGCACGGCGGCGCCAGGCCACCGTACCGGGCCCGGCCGGGCGGACATCTACTCGTACGGCCGGGCCCCCTGGCCGAGTTCCCCGGCCTCCCGGCCGGCCGGTCGCCGGGCCGGCTCTCTCGGTGCTATTCCGGCAGCGTCAGCCGGATGTCGTCGCGCCGCTTCACGCCCTGCGCGTCCGGACCGCCGAGCGCCTCCAGCAGCGCGGCGACCTGGCCGTGCCCGGGCACCTCGGCCTCGGGCTGGGCGTCCAGCCAGGGGGCGAGCACGAAGGCCCGCTCGTGCGAGCGCGGGTGCGGCAGCACCAGCTGCGGGTCGTCACTGACCACGCCCTCGTAGGCCAGGATGTCGACGTCCAGGGTGCGCGGACCCCAGCGGACCTCCCGGACCCGCCCGAAGGCGTCCTCGATCGCGTTGCCGCGCTCCAGCAGGTCCTGCGGGGGCAGCGAGGTGCGCAGCACGACGACCGCGTTGTAGTAGTTGGGCTGTTCCTCCGGGCCGCCGACGGCCTCGGTCTCGTAGACCGCGGAGACGGCCTTGATCTTCAGCCCGGGGGTGTCGGCGAGCGCGTCCACGGCACCCTGCAGGGTGTCCAGCCGGTTGCCCAGGTTGCTGCCGAGCGCGACCACAGCACAGCGCTGGCTGTGCAGCGTGGTGTCGGCGGAGTCCACCCGGCTCTCCAGGTCGAACGCGTTCGGCTCGGTGATCGGGTCACTGCTGTTCATCGAAGAAATCCCTCTGCATCGGAAACCAGGCGCGCGGTGGGGGTCATGCGCGGCCCCGGTGGATGGTCACGGTCACGTCGTCGAACGGCACGGTGATCGGGGCGTCCGGCTTGTGCACGGTGACCTCGACCTCCTCGACCGCGTCGTGCTTCAGGCACTGGTCGGCAATGCGCTGGGCCAGGGTCTCGATCAGGTCGACCGGTTCCCCGGCGATGATCGCGGTGACCTCCTCGGCCACGATGCCGTAGTGCGCCGTGCGGGTGAGGTCGTCTCCGGACGCGGCGGGGCGGGTGTCCAGGTACAGCACGAGATCGACCACGAAGGTCTGGCCCTCGATGCGCTCGCGCTCGAAGACGCCGTGGTGGCCCCGGGCTCGCAGCCCCCGCAGGGTGACGCGGTCCAGCAAACGAATCACTGCTCCCAGTCGGACGGGCCCCACCCGGAGAAAGGCATGGACGGGCAGGGCGAAGGCGGGCAGCACGCCCGCCACTCCGTTTCGAATCTACCCGCGAGCGCGGACAACGCCTGACCGTCCTACCCGGCACGAACCGTCGCCACGCGCACCGGATCGGCGATTGACGTGAACGTTCGGTGACCACTCGGAAATTCCCCGGCGCCGGTCCGGTGCCGATTTCCCACGACCGCCGAAATCAGTCCTCGTCGTCCTCGTCCCCGCTGGTCAGGACGGGTGAACCATGGTGCGACCAGAGCTTCCATCCGGCCGGGGTGCGACGGAACAGATTGCTGGAGACGACCTTTCCGCCGACCAGCGGCCCGAGTTCCCCCTCCTCCTCCGCCTCACCGCCGGAGAGGATGTTCTCGGTGCACGTGACAAGGGCCACATCGCCGTGGACCTCGGCCTCGACATCGGTCAGGAAGAACTGGATGTACTCCGTGTTCATCATGATCAGCATGTACGAGCGGGTCACCTGCGCCCGCCCGCGCAGCACCGGCCAGCCGGGGTGCACGCACACCACGCCGCCCTTGTCGTCGGCGTACTCGGGGCCCAGCCAGGCGTCCTCGACCGCTTCGACGTCCCCCCGCTCCAGCGCCTCGTAGAACCCCCGGTTCGCCGCGAGCACCGCCTCCAGGTCCACCTCGTGGGCCTTTCCCGCCGTACCGCCGCTCAACCTGCCGTCACCTGTCACAGACCCTCCCTCACCCCAGCCGCGCCGCGCGCTGCCAGGCCGCGACCACGCGGACGGCGTCCGCCGTACCGGACACGTCGTGCACCCGTACCGCCCAGGCTCCGGCCTGGGCCGACAGCACCGAGACCGCGGCGGTCGCGGCGTCCCGCTCGCGGGCCGGGCGCAGTTCCCCGGTTTCCGGGTCGGCGAGCAGCGTACCCAGGAACCGCTTGCGCGAAGCGGCCACGAGCACGGGACGGCCGAGCGCGGTGAGCGCGTCCAGTCGGCCGAGCAGCGCCCAGTTGTGCTCGGTGGTCTTGGCGAAGCCGAGCCCCGGGTCGAGGATCAACTGGTCCTCCTTGACCCCGGCGGCCAGCAGGGCGTCCATCCGGTCGGTCAGCTCGGCGACCACGTCCGTCACGACGTCGTCGTAGCGGGCCAGCCTGTCCATGTCGGCGGACTGCCCGCGCCAGTGCATCACCACGAAGGGCGCGCCGTTCTCGGCGACCACCCGGGCCATCGCCGGGTCGGCGAGCCCGCCGGAGACGTCGTTGACGATCGCGGCGCCGGCCTCGACGGCCCGCTCGGCGACGGAGGCCCGCATGGTGTCGACGGACACCACCACCCCGGCGGCGGCGAGCTCGCGCACCACCGGCAGCACCCGGCGCAGCTCCTCCTCCTCGGGTACCCGCTGCGAGCCCGGGCGGGTGGACTCGCCGCCGACGTCCACCAGGTCCGCGCCACGGGCGCGCAGGGCCAGCCCGTGCGCGATCGCCTTGGCGGGGTCGAACCAGAGCCCGCCGTCCGAGAAGGAGTCGGGCGTGACGTTGACCACGCCCATCACGGAGCAGCGGTCGAGCCGCGGCAGTCCGGCCGGCAGCGAGGAGGACGGCGAGTTGCTCATGCCTCCCATTATCGAACGGGGCCCCCGCCGAGCGTTCTCGGCGGGGGCCCCGGGCGGTGTCGAGGTGCCTCAGGCGGCCTCGGTGACCTCCCTGCTCGACGGGACCGGCATCAGGCCCTCGCGCTGGCGCTTGCGGCCGAAGCGCGGCATGCCCAGGGTGATGAACGCCTCCGCCTGCATCGCGGCGAAGCCGATCCGCGGCAGGTCCCGGGTGTTCGGGAAGACCAGGAAGCGCGGCTCCCACTCGGGCTGGAACTTGGCGTTGAACTTGTACAGCGACTCGATCTGGAACCAGCGGGACAGGAAGACCAGCAGTCCGCGCCAGGCGCGCAGCACCGGGCCGGCGCCGATCCGCTCGCCGCGGGCCAGGGCCGAGCGGAACATCGCGAAGTTGAGCGACACCCGGCGGACGCCCAGGGCGGGCACAGCCTGCAGGGCGGCGACGATCAGCAGCTCGTTCAGGCCCGGGTCGGCGGCGCGGTCGCGGCGCATCAGCTCCAGCGAGATGCCGTCCGGCCCCCAGGGGACGAAGTGCAGCACGGCCTTCAGGTCGTCGCCGCTCTCGCCCTCCTCCGGCTCCTTGTGGGCGGTGACCACCACGCAGTCGTCGTCCAGCGGGTCGCCGAAGCGGCCCAGGGCCATCGAGAAGCCGCGCTCGGTGTCGGTGCCGCGCCAGCGGGCGGCGGCGTCGGCGATCCGGTACTTCTCCTCCACGGTGAGCTCGGAGACCCGGCGCACCTTGCAGGAGTAGCCGTTGCGCTCGATCCGCTTGACCATCTGGCGGACGTTGCGCATGGCGCGGCCGGAGAGCGAGAAGGCCGAGGTGTCGACGATCGCCTCGTCGCCCAGCTCCAGCGCGTCCAGGCCCGCCTCACGGGTCCAGACCTCGCCGCCGACCTCGCTGCAGCCCATCACGGCCGGCACCCAGGCGTGCTCGCGGGCCTCGGCCATGAACACCTTGATCGCGCCCGGCCAGGCCTCGACGTCGCCGACCGGGTCACCGGAGGCCAGCATCACGCCGGAGACCACCCGGTAGGAGATCGCGGCCTTGCCGGTGGGCGAGAACAGCACGCTCTTGTCGCGGCGCAGCGCGAAGTAGCCCAGCGAGTCGCGCTCACCGTGCCGCTTGAGCAGCTCGCGGACCTTGTCCTCGTCCTCGGCGGTGAGCTCCGGCTTCGGCTTGCCCGGGCGCAGCGCCAGGTAGGCGGTGGTGAAGGCGGTCAGCAGGCCGAGCCCGCCGAGCAGGTAGGCGACCAGGTCGGACATCCGCATGTTGGTGTAGCGGATCGGGCCCTCGAAGCCGAACAGCCCGTACCCGACGTGCTGCAGCCGCTCCACGAGGGCGGGGTGGCCCATTTCGTACTTGGTGCGGGTGCTCACGATCAGCAGGCCGAGCAGCACGCTGAGGGTGCCCATGACGACCAGGTTGACCACCGCGCCCCAGCGGGTGCGCGGGTCGGCCTTGGCGTAGAACTCGCGCCGGTGCACCAGCATCACGGCGAGGACCACCAGCGAGACGACCGCCGGGCCGATCTGGTGCCAGCGCACGATGTGCAGCGAGGCGCTGACCGGCAGCAGCACGCAGACCGCGCGCCAGGCCCGCCGCTTGCGCCGGCGCAGCGCGTGCGCCAGCGGGACCAGCAGGATGCCGACCATCAGCGTGCCGACCGCGGCCAGGCTGGTGGTGCCGCCCGGCAGCTGCCCGGCGAAGGTGTGCATCTTGGTGTGCCGGAGCTTGGGGAACACCGCGCTGGCGATGTCCACCAGCCCGATCAGCAGACAGGCGTAGCCGACCGCGCCGGGGAGCCAGGCCCTCGGGACGGCGGCCGCCTGGTTGCGCAGCGTCTGCAGACCACGCCGACGGCGCGGCGGCTGCTCGGGGCTCGGCTCAACGGACACGGGAACGCTCATGGAAGCTCAGGGTAGAGGCTGCGGGGCGGTGTCCGGTCACTCCGGGGGAGCACGTGTGATGGACCTTCATGCCTATTCCTTCATCAGGCCATGCGCATACCAAGGATCCGGAAACGGTAGGTAAAACCGGTGCCGTGGGCGCGCTGCGGTTGAGCCGGGGGCGGGAGCCGGGGGCCCGCCGCCGCATGGCGGGGCAGGACCGTCCGGTACGCGTTACGTACGGTGGACGCCGCATTCTAGGGCGCCGGTTGCCCCCGGTCTCCCCCCGGCCTCCCGAACCGACAGGCGCCCGGTCGGCCTAGCAGCGGTGGTCCGGCCTGACGGACCGCCAGACGATGAAGCCTGCACCGACAGTGTCCCACCGGAAGGCCGGCGGTATGGAACTGACCAGCGACGCGCTGGTGAACTCGCTGCTCGCACTCGGCGCTGCGGCTCTCGTCACCACCCTGTGGATCTGGCCCCGGCTGGCCCGGCAGCGCCCGCTGCCGGTGCTCGGCCGGATCGGCCTGCTGACAGTGGTTCAAGTGTCGACCCTCGCGGTGCTGGCGCTGTCGGTGAACAACTCCTTCGGCTTCTACACCTCCTGGGGCGACCTGCTCGACCCCGGCGGCGCCAAGCTCGCGCTGACCAGCCACGAGAACCACAGGGGCGGCACCCCGGTCTCCGACCAGCTGGTCCAGCCGACCGACGAGGGCGGCCTGGAGAGCGTCGGCAACCTGCCGAAGGGCACGCCCGAGGAGGTCGGCCGGGTCGAGTCGGTGCGGGTCAACGGCAGGGAGAGCGGCCTCTCCGACCAGATGTTCGTCTACCTGCCGCCCGAGTACTTCGACCCGAAGTTCGCCCTGGTCCGCTTCCCGGTCGTGGTGGCCCTGGCCGGCTACCCGGGCACCACCCTGAACCTGCTGAAGGAGCTGCCGCTGGTGCAGACGGCGGTCGAACTGCAGCGCTCCGGCAAGATGCCGCCGACCGTCCTGGTGATGGCCCGTCCGTCGGTCGTCCCGTCCCGGGACACCGAGTGCGTGGACGTCCCCGGCGGGCCGCGCACCGAGACCTGGTTCGTCAAGGACCTGCCCGAGGCGCTGCACAGCACCTACCGGCTCGGCCGCTCGGCGGGCTCCTGGGGCCTGTTCGGCTACTCCACCGGCGGCAGCTGCTCGATGCGGCTGTCGATGCGCTTCCCGAACGTCTACGGCAGCGCGGCCGGCCTGCACGGCGACTTCTCGGTGCGCCAGGACCAGTACACCGGTGGCGACCTCTTCAACGGCGACACATCGCTCACGCAGCAGCACGACCTCGGCTGGCGGTTGCAGAACCTCCCGGCCCCGCCGCTCAACCTGCTGGTGGTCTCCACCCGCAAGGAATCGGACTACCCGCAGACCGTCCAGTTCGTCGACCAGGCCACCCAGGTCGCGACGGCCAACCCGCAGTTCAAGGTCGAGTCGCTCTACCTGGACGACGGCGGGCACAACTTCGACAGCTGGACCCGGGAGCTGCCCGCCTCGCTCGAATGGCTGGGCACGCACCTCGGGTAGCCGGGGCTAGCACGTGTGAGTGACTACCCGCCGGTCGGCCCGGCCGGCCGACGGCTCGGGGGAACGTATCGCGACCGCCCGACCGGCACCCCGGCGGGCGCCGCCCCGGATCCACGCAGGAGGCGCCGTGCTGAGCACCCGTTCGCTCTTCAACGAGATCTACCGGAACGACCAGGCATACCAGCTGTTCTGTAGCATCGCGGCCGGCGGCGAGGACCAGGGCGGCTGGGAGAACGAGCGGATCACCGCCCTCACCCGGGATCCGGTCCTCGCCCCGAAGGTGGCCCGGCACGGCGCGGACGAACGCAAGCACGGCCGGATCTTCACCCAGCTGCTGAACAAGCGCGGCCTGCCCAAGGTGCCCGTCCCGGACGAGGCCGCCTACTGCATGCTGCTGGAGCGCCGGGGCGTCGGCCTCGCGCACGAGCGGCTGAACAGCGACGTCCCGCTGACCGACCGCGAGATCATCACCTACCTCGCGCACAGCCGGGTCACCGAGCAGCGCGCCGCCGAGCAGATGCGCCGGCTGGTGAAGGTGTACGGCGACGACCCGGAACTCGGGCGGGCGATGCGGATGATCTCGGCCGACGAGGACGACCACCTCGCGTACTGCCACGAGGAGCTGCTGCGGCTGACGGCCGAGGGCCACGGCCCGTACATCCGGCACGTCCTGGAGACCGGCGCCCGCGGCGAGATCCGCACCCACCGGGACGTCGGGCTGGCGGTCACCACCCGGATGGCACGGATCCTGCGCTGGCCGCGCTGGCAGCTCGCCGTGGTCACCCTCGGGGTGCGCGTGCTGTACCTGTACGACCGCGCCTTCGGCTGGCGCCGGATGGTCACGCTGCGGATGCCCGAGCGCCGCAACGCGCTGGGCACCCCGGCTCCGCCGCACGCGGAGCACGAGGTGCCCTGAGCCGCTCTGCCACCGCCTCAGCGGCCGATGCCCCTACCGACCGATGATGAGGCTCATCGCCTCGGCCCGGGTGGCCGGGTCGCGCAGCTGGCCGCGCACGCAGGAGGTGATGGTCTTGGCGCCGGGCTTGCGGATGCCGCGCATCGACATGCACATGTGCTCGCACTCGACCACGACGATCGCCCCGCGCGGCTCCAGGATCCGCATCAGCGCGTCGGCCACCTGGCTGGTCAGCCGCTCCTGCACCTGCGGGCGGCGGGCGTAGACGTCGACCAGCCGGGCCAGCTTGGACAGGCCGGTGATCTTGCCGCTGGTGGACGGGATGTACCCGACGTGCGCCACACCGCGGAACGGCACCAGGTGGTGCTCGCAGACCGAGGTCAGCTCGATGTCCTTGACCAGCACCATCTCGTCGTGGCCGAGGTCGAAGGTGGTGGTCAGGACCTCCTCCGGCTCCTGCCACAGGCCCGCGAATATCTCCTTGTAGGCCCGCGCGACCCGGGCCGGGGTCTCCAGCAGGCCCTCGCGGTCCGGGTCCTCCCCCACGGCGAGGAGCAGCTCGCGGATGGCGTTCTCGGCCCGCTTCTGGTCGAAGGTTCCGACGGCGGGCGGACCGTCGAGCGTCACCGGGTCGATCATGCGGGCCTCGCTTAGGTGTGGGAAGACTCTGGCTGAACAGCACGGATGCCGCGCCTCCAGGGTACAAACCCCGGTGACGCGGCATCCATTCCAGCAGGTGCCCTGCTCAGCTCTCGCTCGGCGGCTCGGCGGCCGGCATCGGCGGGAGCTTCACGATGTCGACCGGAGCGGCGTCGGTGGCGGCGGCGCCGTTGGTGAGCGCCAGCTCCTTCGGCGACTGCACCGGCGGCCGGGTGGACGGCGTGCGACGGGTGGAACCCGTCCAGGCCGGCCGGGCCGGGCGCTTGACCACGGGGGCGAAGATCTCGGCGATCTGCTCCTTGTTCAGGGTCTCCTTCTCCAGGAGCTCCAGAACCAGGTTGTCGAGCACGTCGCGGTTCTCGACCAGGATCTCCCAGGCCTCGTTGTGCGCGCTCTCGATGAGCTTCTTGACCTCTTCGTCGACCAGCGCGGCGACCTCTTCCGAGTAGTCGCGCTGGTGCCCCATCTCGCGGCCCAGGAACGGCTCCGAGTTGTCGGTGCCGAACTTGATCGCACCGAGGCGCTCGGTCATGCCGTACTGGGTGACCATGGCCCGCGCGGTGGCGGTGGCCTTCTCGATGTCGTTCGAGGCGCCGGTGGTCGGGTCGTGGAAGACCAGCTCCTCCGCCGCGCGCCCGCCCAGCATGTAGGCCAGCTGGTCGAGCATCTCGTTGCGGGTGGTGGAGTACTTGTCCTCGTCCGGCAGCACCATGGTGTAGCCGAGGGCCCGGCCGCGGGACAGGATGGTGATCTTGTGCACCGGGTCGCTGTACTGGCAGGCCGCCGCGACCAGGGCGTGACCGCCCTCGTGGTACGCGGTGATCTTCTTCTCCTTGTCGGACATGATCCGCGTGCGCTTCTGCGGACCCGCCACGACGCGGTCGATCGCCTCGTCCAGGATGCCGTTGTCGATCAGCTTCTTGTCCGAGCGGGCGGTCAGCAGCGCGGCCTCGTTGAGCACGTTCGAGAGGTCGGCGCCGGTGAAGCCGGGGGTGCGCTTGGCGACGGCCGACAGGTCGACGTCGGGCGCGATCGGCTTGCCCTTCTGGTGCACCTTGAGGATGTCCAGACGGCCCTGGAGGTCGGGGCGCTCCACCGCGATCTGACGGTCGAAACGGCCCGGGCGCAGCAGCGCCGGGTCCAGGATGTCCGGACGGTTGGTCGCGGCGATCAGGATCACGCCGCCCTTGACGTCGAAGCCGTCCATCTCGACGAGCAGCTGGTTGAGGGTCTGCTCGCGCTCGTCGTGGCCGCCGCCGAGGCCCGCGCCGCGGTGCCGGCCGACGGCGTCGATCTCGTCGACGAAGACGATCGCCGGGGCGTTCGCCTTGGCCTGCTCGAACAGGTCGCGGACACGGCTGGCGCCGACACCGACGAACATCTCGACGAAGTCCGAGCCGGAGATGGAGTAGAACGGCACCCCGGCCTCACCCGCGACGGCACGCGCCAGCAGGGTCTTACCGGTACCGGGCGGGCCGTAGAGCAGCACGCCCTTGGGGATCTTGGCGCCGACGGCCTGGAACTTGGCCGGCTCCTGCAGGAACTCCTTGATCTCGTGGAGCTCCTCGACCGCCTCGTCCGTGCCGGCGACGTCGGCGAAGGTGGTCTTCGGGGTGTCCTTGGTGAGCAGCTTGGCCTTGGACTTGCCGAACTGCATGACGCGCGAGCCGCCGCCCTGCATCTGGTTCATCAGGAACAGGAAGACCAGGACGATGATCACGATCGGCAGCATCGACAGCAGCAGGCTGACGAAGGTGCTCTGCTTCTCCGGGCTGACGGTGTAGCCCTCGGCGAGTGTGTTCGGGTCCTTGTCGTTGATCTGGGCCTGCAGCTTGTCGGCGATCGCGACACCCTGGTCGCCGATGTACGAGGCCTGGAACTTGCTGCCGGACGGGGTCTTGCCCGTACCGGCGGGGGACAGCGTGGCGCCGTCCTTCAGCTGGATCTTGATCGTGTTCGAGTCACCGGTGGTGATCTGCGCGGACTTGACATTGTGCGCGTCGATCGCCGCGACCACCTGACCGGTGTCCACCGTCTTGTAGCCGTTCGAGTCCGAAACGACCTGCATCAGTACGATGACGGCGAGGACGGCCAGCACGATCCACATGATCGGCGCACGGAAGTATCGCTTGACGTCCATCCATGCGGGGCGTTGCCGCCCCGTCCCTCCTGCCACTCAACGGCGCCGGGAGGCTGTAGGGCCGCGGCGCATCCGGTTGGTGCTCATGTGAAGAGCGGTTTATTGGACCGTACCGCAGTCGGACCCGCCCATGGCGGGAGCGTAGCGACACGGCTGTGGTTCTTTGTCCCCCCGGTCCAACGGGCGGGAACAACCTACTGTTCCCGCCCGTAGCCCGAACGGGCCCTCAGCCGCCGTAGACGTGCGGGGCGAGGGTACCGATGAAGGGGAGGTTACGCAGCTTCTCCGCGTAGTCCAGCCCGTAGCCGACCACGAACTCGTTCGGGATGTCGAAGCCGACGTACTTCACGTCGATCTCGACCTTGGCGGCGTCCGGCTTGCGCAGCAGGGTGCAGACCTCGAGCGAGGCCGGGCCGCGCGAACCCAGGTTGCCCAGCAGCCAGGACAGCGTCAGGCCGGAGTCGATGATGTCCTCGACGATCAGGACGTCACGGCCGGCGATGTCGGTGTCCAGGTCCTTCAGGATGCGCACCACGCCCGAGGACTTGGTGCCCATGCCGTACGAGGAGACCGCCATCCAGTCCATGGTGACCTGCGAGTGCAGGGCCCGGGCGAGGTCGGCCATGACCATCACGGCACCCTTGAGGACACCGACGATCAGCAGGTCCTTGCCTGCGTAGTCCCGGTCGATCCGCTCGGCCAGCTCAAGGAGCTTAGCGTCGATCTCGTCCTTGCTGATGAGCACCTTCGCGAGGTCAGCGCCCATGTCGTTCTGGTCCACCGGGGATACGTCCTCAAACGTTCGGGGTCTGTGTGGCCGGCGGCCGGCTCCCCCGGGACATGCCTCGCCCTCAGTCGCCCTGCCGCCGAAAGACCAGCGTGCCACACCTGCGGGTGGCCTCGACGCCCCCGGGTAGGTGCAGCGGCCCCTGACCACGCCATCCGGTGACCAGGAGGTCCACCGCCTCCAGGTGCCGCGCGAACAGATCCCCGGCCGGACAGCCCGCGCGCAGCGCGGCCCGGCGCAGCACCCGGCGCCGCACGGCGGGCGGCAGTTCGGCCAGTTTCACGGCGTCCAGGGCGCCTTCGCCCGTACGGAGGTCGCGCTCGGCCAAAGCGGCCCACTGGTCGAGGGCGTCGGCGTCGTCGCGGAACAGCCGGGCGGTACGGGCCAGCGCCTCCACCACTCCGCCGCCCAGGTGCTTCTCCAGCACCGGCAGCACCTCGTGGCGGACCCGGGAGCGGGTGTAGGCGGGATCACAGTTGTGCGGGTCGTCCCAGACCGGGATCGCCTGGGCGGAACAGGCCTGCCGGGTGGCCGCCCGGTCCAGCTCCAGCAGCGGACGGCGGTAGCGGCCCTTCTGGGCCGGCATCCCGGCCAGCGAGCGGGCGCCCGAACCGCGGGCCAGGCCCAACAGGACGGTCTCGGCCTGGTCGTCCCGGGTGTGGCCGAGCAGCACCGCGATCGCGCCGTGGCGCTCGGCGGCCTCGTCCAGGGCTGCGTAGCGGGCGTCCCGGGCGGCGGCCTCGGGGCCGCCGGTGCGGCCGACCTGCACCGGGATCGCCTCGACCGGGTCCAGACCCAGCGAGCGCAGCCGCTCGGCGACCTGGGCGGCGCGGTCGGCCGAACCGTCCTGCAGGCCGTGGTCGACCGTGACGGCGCCGACCCGCAGGCCGATCTTGGGGGCCTCGAAGGCGGCGGCGATGGCCAGCGCCATCGAGTCCGCGCCGCCGCTGACCGCGACCAGGACCAGCGGCGAGCCGGGTGCGGCCGGGGTGCGGGGCAGCCCGGAGGGGTGGCGCGCGGCGTTGCCGATCAGGGTGGTGCCGACGGCGGCACCCACCAGCGGCGCCCCGGCCGGGCGCTCGCGGGGTTCGCGCACGGGCGCGGTGAAGGTGGTACCGGCCTCGGCGGCGAGGTCGGTGAGCGTGCGGCGAACGGCCAGGCGTATCGCGGCGACGGCGGGGTGAGGGCCCACGGCGGACGACTCCTCGACGGAGGGGGACAGGACTGCGGTGGGCACGGCGGGACCGCGCACCTCCATAGCGCCGCGTTACCGGGCGCTCACAGATGGTGGCAGAAAGGAGCGACCCGCTACGCCACCCGCGCCACCGGTACGACCACCGTCCCACGTTCGGGTGAATGGAGAAACGTATCTTCACCCGCCATCTGCCCGATTGGACCACTCGTACGAGCGGGTTTGACCGCCGCCGACCGCCGGCGGTCCCGGCTTGTCGCGGTTCCCGGGGCTTTCGGGCCTCCCGGGTCGCTCAGCGGGCGACCCGGGCGACCCAGGCGGCCGGGTCGTGGATCTCGTCCTTGGTCGGCAGGGTGTTCGGGGAGGTCCACACCCGGTTGAACCCCTCCATGCCCACCTGCTCCACCACCGCGCGGACGAACACCGCCCCGTCCTGGTACTGGCGCAGCTTGGCGTCCATGCCGAGCAGCCGGCGCAGCATCAGGTCCAGTCGGTTCGCCCCGCGGTCGCGACGCTGCTGGAACTTCTCCCGGATCTCCGCGACGGTCGGCACCACGGCCGGGCCGACGCCGTCCATCACCACGTCCGCGTGGCCCTCCAGCAGCGACATCACCGCCGTCAGCCGCCCCAGGATCTCCCGCTGCGCGGGCGACTGGACGATCTCCAGCAGGTTCGCCGAGGAGGCGCTCTCCCGCCCCTCCCGGCCGCCCGCCCCCGGCAGGGAGCCGCCCAGCGAACCCGCCGCGTCCCGCAGCCGGTCCAGCAGCGCGCCCGGGTCGACGTCCGTCTCGGCCAGGAAGGACTGCACCTCGGACTGGATGTGGTCGCGCAGCCACGGCACCGCGGTGAACTGCGTGCGGTGCGTCTCCTCGTGCAGGCAGACCCAGAGCCGGAAGTCGGACGGGTCGACGTCCAGCTCACGCTCGACGTGCACGATGTTCGGCGCCACCAGCAGCAATCGGCCCGGCCCGGGGCCCTCCGGGCCCAGCCGCGGCTTGTCGAACAGCGCCGCCGGGCTGTCCGGCGCCTCCAGCGAGGGCTCGGCCGGGGCGAAGGTCTCGTACTGGCCCAGCACCTTGGTCGCCAGGAACGCCAGCAGCGCCCCGACCTCGATCCCGGTCGCCTTCTCCCCCACCGCGCCGAGCACACCAGCGCTCGCGCTGTTAGCCCGCCGCGCCTGCAGCTTCTCCACCAGCGGCTGGACCACCGTCCGGAAGCCCGCCACGTTCGCCCGCACCCACCCCGGACGGTCCACCACCAGGACGGGGGTCGCGGCGGCCGCGGTCAGACTGCTCGACCGCATCCCGGTGAACGCCCGTACGTGCTCCTCCGCCTCCAGGGCGTGCCGGCGCAGCTCGGCGACCACCGCCGCCGCCTCCGCCCGGCTCACCTCCGGCCCCGGCCGCACCAGCCTGGTCGCGGTTGCGACCGCGAGATTCCAGTCGACCATGTCAGCCCCGCCACTCGCGCTCGTCATGCCCTCACCGTACGTGCTCCCCACCACCAACGGCAGCCACCTGTCCCCAACAGCCGCACCGCCCGGGCCGAGCCCGCCGCCGTCGGCTGGAGGCGTCGGTTCACGGGCACGACCGGCGGCCGGAAACGCCCGGCCTCCACCCACCCTGCCCGTCCCCGCACCCACCCGAACCCATCCGAATCCGGCCACCGGCACGGTGGATCCCCGGCGTCGGGCACCGCCGCCGTCGAGGTGACGGCAGCGGCCCGGGGTGGTCGACGCCGATCAGTGGCAGCCGCAGGTGGTGAGGTGGGCGACGATGCGGTCCATGGCGGCGCGGGCGGTGTCGGCGGGGGCGGAGGTGCGGGTCATGACGGCGAAGGCGAGGAGGCGGCCGTCGGCGTCGACGACGGTGCCGGCGAGGGTGTTGACGCCGCTGAGGGTGCCGGTCTTGGCGCGGATCAGGCCGGCCGCGTCGGCGGCGCCGGAGCCGGAGCCGTAGCGCTTGTTGAGGGTGCCGGTGAAACCGGCGACCGGGAGGCCGGTGAGGACCGGGCGCAGGGCGGGGTGCTGCTCGGAGGCGGCCAGGGCGAGGAGTTGGACCAGCACGGCGGGCGGTATCGCGTTGCCCGGGTGCAGGCCGCTGCCGTCGTTGAGGACCACGCCGGTCATCGGCACGCCGAGCTTGGTGAGCTCCTGGGTGACGGCGGTCGCCGCGCCCTCGAAGCTGGCCGGTTGGCGGGCGGCCAGGGCGACCTGACGGGCGATCGCCTCGGCGAGCTGGTTGTCGGAGGTGGTCAGCAGCCGCTCGACCAGCCTGGCGACGGTCGGCGAGTCCACCTTGCCGAGGACCGTGGCGTCGGCGGCGACCGGGGCGGCGGCCGGCCTGGCCCTGCCCTCGACGGTGACGCCCTGGGCGGCGAGCAGCGCGGCGAAGGCCTCGGCGGCCGCGCCGGCCGGGTCGGCGACCCGGGCCGGGGCCTCCTCCCTGCTCTTGGGGTCGACCTTGGCCTCGTCCACCATCAGCGGGACGACCAGGGCGATGTTCTGCGCGTCGTGGTTCTTGTGCTGCGGGTTGCCCGCGTACATCGACAGGTCGTAGTCCAGCTTGACCGTGGTGGTGCCGGCCGCCTTGAGGGCGGTGGCGGTCTGCCGGGCGAGGGCCTCCAGCGAGGCTGGGGCGGTGTCGGCGTCGGCGGGCTGGCCGCCGATCTGCACCTGGTCGGCGGGCAGCGCGGTGAGCGTCGGGTCCCCGCCGCCGACCAGGGTGATGGCGCCCGGGTCGGCGCCGCTGACCACCCAGGTGGTCAGCCGGGTGTCGCCGGGTATGAGGGACAGGGCCGCGACCGAGGTGGCCAGCTTGGTGGTGGAGGCGGGGGTGGCCGGGGTGTTCTCCCCGGAGCCGTAGAGGAGTCGGCCGCCGGCGGCGTCCGCGACGGCTACGGTCACGGTGCCGAGGTTCTTGTCCGCGAGGGCGGGGGCGAGCACCTGCTGCAGGCCCTGCGCGGTGGGGACGGCGGCCTCCGGGCCGTTCTCGGCGGTGGCCAGGACGGCGCCCGTCGCGGGCGCCGGGCGCGCGACCGCCGAATCGTTACTGCCCGGCGTGGAGCCGGCGGGCGGCTCGGCCCGACGGGTGGGGCCGGCGTTCGGGCTCTCGCCCGTACGGGGCGTGCCCTTCCCGTGGTCGCCCTTTCTGCCGCCCTGGTCGCCCTGCTTGCCGCCCTGGTCGCCCTGGTCGTCGTCGCCCTCGCCCTGCCCCGCGCTGTGCCCGCCGGGGGTCGGCGACGACTGCGCATACGCACCGCTTGCGGTCAGGACCGTTACGGCGACCAACAGGGCCGCCCCGAACAGTCCCGCGGCCGTCCCCCTGCGGCGGCGCGCCGCCCCCACCCCAGCTCCCACCGACCGGCCCCTTTCCTGAGCACTCACTCCCGTAGGAGACACTTGGATTCTGTCAGTCCCTACCTTGGAGGAACCGTTGGAGTTCGACGTCCTTATCGAAATCCCGAAGGGCTCTCGTAACAAGTACGAGGTCGACCACGAGACCGGCCGTCTGCGGCTCGACCGGATGCTCTTCACCTCGACCCGCTACCCGGCCGACTACGGCTACGTCGAGGGCACGCTCGGCGAGGACGGCGACCCGCTGGACGCCCTGGTCATCCTGGACGAGCCGACCTTCCCGGGCTGCCTGATCAAGTGCCGCGCCATCGGCATGTTCCACATGACCGACGAGGCCGGCGGCGACGACAAGCTGCTCTGCGTCCCGGCGACCGACCCGCGCTGGGAGCACCTGCGGGACATCCACCACGTGTCGGAGTTCGACCGCCTGGAGATCCAGCACTTCTTCGAGGTCTACAAGGACCTGGAGCCGGGCAAGTCCGTCGAGGGCGCCAACTGGGTCGGCCGCGCCGAGGCCGAGGCCGAGGTCACCGCTTCGATCAAGCGCCTGGCGGAGCAGGGCGGTCACTGAACCGTCGTTCCGATCCCACTCGACCAGGACAGTTCGAGGTAGGTCGGGACAGCCTGGGGCCGGGGCCCGCGGATCCGTCCGCGGCCCCGGCCCCTGTCGTGTCCCGGCCTGACGCGTCCCGGGTCCGGTGTGTTCCGGGTCCGGCGCTTCCGGGGGCTCAGTCCTCCAGCCGGAAGCCGACCTTCATGCACACCTGGTAGTGCTTGATCCGGCCGTCCTCCAAGTGGCCCCGGACCTGCGAGACCTCGAACCAGTCGAGGTTGCGCAGGGTCCGGGCGGCCCGTTCCACCCCGTTGCGGATGGCTGCGTCGACGCTCTCGGTCGAAGACCCGACGATCTCGGTCACCCGGTACACATGGTCGGTCATGGCGGACTCCCTCAGCTGTGCGACGGCCCCCGGTCCACCGTGCACCGCCCCCGCCCGGCCCGCACCCCGACCGCCTCCGACGGGCGGTCCCCGGCCGTCAGAACGCCGCCCGGACCTCCCCGACCGGAACGCCGCCGCCGAGCAGCGGGGCCGCGCCGATCCGCTCGACGGTGTCCGCCGCGCCGGTCACCCCGAGCCGGCGCAGCGCGGCGGCCAACACCGGGCCGCGGGCCCGCTCGCCGCCGTCGTCGATCTTGAAGGCGAGCGCCCGTCCGTCCGGCAGCGCGACCACCTGGACGGCCTCGGCGCCCATCTTGGACAGCGCGCCCGGGACGGCCCGCATCAGCCAGGTGTCGGCCCGGCGGGTGCCGGCCACGTACTCGGGGTGGGCGCGCATCGCGTCGGCCACCCGGCGCTGCGCGGTGCCCTCGGCGGCCAGCACCAGGCCGCGGTAGCCGCGGGCCAGGCCGGTCAGCGTGACGGCCAGCAGCGGGGCGCCGCAGCCGTCCACCCCGACGTGCACGGGGGCCTCGCCGGTGCCCTCCTCCAGGGCCTCGCCGGCCAGCAGCTGGATCGGGTGGGCCGGGTCGAGGTAGCTCTCGGTGTCCCAGCCGTTGGCGACACAGGCGGCCAGCCAGCCGGCGTGCTTGCCGGAGCAGTCCATCAGGATCGGGGCGCGCCGGCCGCCGGCGCCGAGCAGCAGCTCCGCCTCGGTCTCGTCCAGCGGCAGGTCGGCCGGGGTGCGCAGGGCCGATTCGTCGAGTCCGGCGGAGTCGAGGATGGCCCGGACACCGTCGAGGTGAAACGATTCCGCAGAGTGGCTGGAGGCCGCCAGCGCCAGCAGCTCGCCCTCGATCGCGAGCCCGGCCCGCAGGGTGGCCACCGCCTGGAACGGCTTGGCCGTCGAGCGGGGGAAGACCGGCGCGTCGGGGTCGCCCAGTGCGAACTCGACCGAGCCGTCGGCGGCGAGCAGGACCAGGGAGCCGTGGTGGCGGCCCTCGGTGAAGCCCGAACGTATGACCTCGGCGAGCACGGGCGGGGTGGCGGACTGGGACATCGGGAGCCTTCCGGGGGCAAGGGTGGGCCGGGAGGAAGCCGGACCCCGCCCACCCGCGACGACTCACCCGGTCAGAGCGGCCTCTCCGAGAGCAGGTCGTCGACCCGTGCTTCCCCATCACGGTACCTGCGGGTGATCTCGGCATTGCAACCGTCGGCCGTCCGCAGCAGCCGCTGGCGCCGGCCGGAGACCTCGCGCTCGTGCGCGCGCAGCCGCTCCAGGGCGGCCACCAGATCCTCGGCCGGGTGCGCCGCGAGGTCGGCGAGCTGGACGTCGCCCATCAGGGCGTCCGCCTCCAGCTGGGACTCCTGGGTGCGCGGCGGGCCCAGGGTGACGTGCCGGGCCGAGCGCCGGACGCTGGAGGGCGCGTCGGTCAGGATGGCCGGCAGCCGGTCCAGCAGGTCGCCGCCGAGCCCCTCGCCGGCCGTCAGGGCGTCGCTCCCCTCGCCGCCCGTTCGGGCGGGGTGAGCGGGGCCGCCGCCGGGGCGTCGGTCCAGCTCGGCGCGCAGGATGTCCATCCGCCCGTGCAGCAGCCGCCGCAGGTAGGACAGGTCGGCCTCCTGCTCCAGGGTCTCCCGGCGCAGCACCCGCAGCTGCTCCAGGCCCAGCCGCTCCAGATCGGGCTCGCCGTCCGGGTCGGCCGCCCAGGAGGGGTCCCCGGGTGCCTGCGCCACCTGCCCGGAGCGGTTCCGTGCCGCGCTGCTCGCGTCCATCATCCAGCCCACCTGCCGTCGTCCGATCCCGCCCGCTCGCGGCACCCCGTCCCTGCCGCCGGCCCGGCCCGTCCCCCGACGGGCTCGCGCGTCCCGACCGTTGGCACGCCCGGGGACCCCGAAGGGTTCCGTTCCCCGGCCGGAACCACTCGCCGGGGCGACCCGGCCAGAACGCCTGGCCTACCGGCTCGACCGCCCGGCCGAACCTCGGCCCGGTGCGGCGGACCTTCAGGCACGCCGGGCCCTTCGTACGGTCCCCCAGCGTGCCACCCCACCCGGCGCGCGCGCACCGCCCGTGCACCCGAACGGCCCCCTGGCGAACGGGGGTGGCTGATACGACCAGCCCTTTCCGCAGGAAGAACGGCGCCCGACCCTGCGCAGGCGCGCGCCGCACGGCGTGCGCCACGTTGTGCGCGCCCCAGAGGTGCACCCAGAGGTGCTAAGGGGGGCGGTGCGGCGCTCCGGCACAATGGCCGCATGCGAGCAGTGGTGCAGCGAGTGACCGAGGCCCGGGTGACCGTGGCCGGAGAGACCGTCGGCGCGATCGAGGGGCCGGGGCTGTGCGTCCTGGTCGGCGTCACCCACGAGGACACCCCGGCGAAGGCGGCCCAACTGGCCCGCAAGCTCTGGACCCTGCGGATCCTGCCGCCTTCCCCCCGAGCCGAGGGCCGCGCCGACGCCGAAAGCGGGGAGCGACGAGCGACCGACGGAGGAGGGAACGCCGGAGCGACGACCGTCGGCGTCGGATCCGGAGCGGCCGAAGGCGAGCAGGGAAGTCGCCGCGAGGGCGTGGAGCGGAGTTGCTCGGACATCGGCGGCCCGCTGCTGGTGATCAGCCAGTTCACCCTCTACGGCGACGCCCGCAAGGGCCGCCGCCCCACCTGGACCGCCGCCGCCCCGGGGCCGGTCGCCGAGCCGCTGGTGGACGAGGTGGTCGCCCAACTGCGCGCGCTGGGCGCCAAGGTGGAGACGGGCCGGTTCGGCGCCGACATGCAGGTGGCGCTGGTGAACGACGGCCCGTTCACCGTCCTCGTCGAGGTCTGAGCCCCGGAGCTACTGCGGGACGACCACGTCCTGGGTGCCCGGCACCGTCCCGGCCAGCAGCACCGCGTCCACCGGGACGTTCCGCTTGACGATCGCCAGCGCGATCGGCCCCAGCTCGTGGTGCCGGGCCGAGGAGGTCACGAAGCCCAGCGCCCGCCCGTCCGGGTCGGAGGCCAGCCGCACCTCGGTGCCGTGCGGGGGCAGGGTCTCCTCGGTGCCGTCCAGGTGCAGGAAGACCAGCCGGCGCGGCGGACGGCCCAGGTTGTGCACCCGGGCGACGGTCTCCTGGCCGCGGTAGCAGCCCTTCTGCAGGTGGACGGCGGTGCGCAGCCAGTCCACCTCGTGCGGGATGGTCCGGTGGTCGGTCTCGAAGCCCAGCCGGGGCCGGTGGCCCTCGATCCGCAGCGCCTCGTACGCCCAGACCCCGGCCGCCGGGCCGCACCCGGCGGTGAGCTTCTCCAGCTCGGCGCGCGGAACGAACAGGTCGCGCCCGTAGGGCAGTTCGCGCACGGCGGCGGCGCCCTCCACGGCGGCGGTGGAGCCGGCCGGCAGGTGGACCACGGCGTAGTCGGCGGTGGCGTCGGCGACCTCCACCCGGTAGAAGAACTTCATGCTCTCCAGGTAGGCGACCAGCGCGCCCTGGGTGCCCGGCTCGACGTGCGCCCAGGTGGTGGTGCCGTCGTCGACCAGGTAGAGCGCGTGCTCGACGTGCCCGTGCGGGGAGAGCACCAGCGCCTCGGTGGCGTGCTGCGGCCGCAGCTCGCTGACGTGCTGGGTGAGCAGCAGGTGCAGCCAGGAGAGGCGGTCGTCGCCGGTGACGGTGACCACGCCGCGGTGCGAGAGGTCCACGAAGCCGCTGCCCTCGGACAGGTTCCGTTGCTCGCGGAAGATGTCGCCGTAGTGGGCGGCGACGCCCTCGTCGGCCCCCTCGGCGGGGACGGCTCCGGGCAGGGCAAGCAGCGGGCTCTTCACACCGGTCATACCGGCCAGCTTACGACCGGCCGTCCGCGTGCTCGGCGGTGCAGTCGGCGCAGCGGCCGAAGATGGCGAAATGCTTGAGGTCGGTGTCGAAGCCGTGCTGCTCGCGCAGCCGGTCGATCAGCGGCTGGGCGATCTCGGTGCCGGTCTCGGCGACCTTCCCGCAGTCCCGGCAGACCAGGTGCAGATGGTGGTGGCGGCCGGCCAGGTGGTAGGTCGGGGCGCCGTGGCCGAGGTGGGCGTGCGAGACCAGGCCCAGCTCCTCCAGCAGCTCCAGGGTCCGGTAGACGGTGGAGATGTTGACGCCGCTGGCGGTCTTGCGGACGTGACAGAGGATGTCGTCGGGGGTGGCGTGGTCCAGGACGTCGACGGCCTCCAGCACGAGCTGCCGCTGCGGGGTCAGCCGGTAGCCGCGCTCGCGCAGGTCGGCCTTCCAGTCGCCGGAGAGCTGCCAGTCGGTGGTGCCGGTGTCCGCCACGGTGCTGTCCCTGCCAAGGTCGGGGGTCCTGATGCAAGTGTAGGGACCGGCTGCAGGCCGGTCCCTACCTCGTGCACAGGCCTTACTTGAGCCGTGCCTACTCGAGCTGTGCCTACTTGAAGAAGGCGATGCCGTCGTCCGGCAGGTCGTTGATGTCCTTGATCAGCTGGGCCGGGCTGAGCACCTTCTTCAGCTGCGCGGACATGTACGGGCGCAGCGGCACGTTCGGGGCGGCCTTCTCGCCGACCCAGAGCAGCTCGCCGTTGACGAAGCCGTACAGCCGCTTGCCGCCGGAGTACTCCGGGGAACCCTCGATCCGGGCCACCGCGTCGGTGGAGACGTCGACCTGCGGCTTGCCGTCGGCCAGTTCGCCGTACCAGATCTCGACCGTGCCGTCGTCACGGACGGAGGAGATCTCGATCCCCCGGGCGCCGCTGGTGCCGTCCTGGTTGCTGGTGATGCGCCAGAACGCGTGCTCGTTCTCCAGCGGGCGGACCTTCTCGCCGTCGTTGTCCAGCACCCAGGTGCGGGAGCGGAACTCCAGGAAGGGCCGGCCGTCGTGACGGATCACGATCTCCTGGCCGAAGTTGCACTTCTCCGCGCCCGGGCCCCCCTCATTAGGCAGAGGGGCATAGACGCCCGCGCCCTCCCAGGTGCCGAGGAGGAAGGCGAGCGGGACGACGTCCTTGTGGAGGTCAGAGGGGATCTCGATCATGTTCCTGGTCGCTGTCGTGGTCGGTGCGGTCTGCCTCAACCGTACGGCAGGCTCAGCGCTGGCCCTGGTACAGCTTCATCACCGAGAAGATGGCGAACCAGGTGATCAGCACGGCCATGAAGGCCAGCAGACCGTCGAAGAACATTTCCAGACCGGACACGGGGGGCTCCCAGGCGGCGACAGTGTGGTGGATTTTGCTGGCGCTCACTCTATCCGCCGGGCTCCGACGGGTCGCGGTGAGCCCCGCCACGTCGCGGTTCGCGCCCGCGCGCCCCGGCGCCGCCCAAGGTTTCCCCAAGGGATTCCGAGATGACGACGGACGGGGGTGGCGGGCCCTCTAAGGTGGCGCCATGTCGAAGAAGCTCGTCATCAAGGTCACCGCCGGGGCGGACGCGCCGGAGCGGTGCTCGCAGGCGTTCACGGTGGCGGCCGTCGCCGTCGCCAGCGGGATCGAGGTCTCGCTCTGGCTGACCGGGGAGTCCTCCTGGTTCGCCCTGCCGGGGAAGGCGGCGGAGTTCGAGCTGCCGCACGCGGCGCCGCTGCCGGACCTGCTGGAGTCGATCCTGGCGGCCGGCTCGGTGACGCTGTGCACCCAGTGCGCGGCCCGGCGCGGGATCGAGCAGAAGGACACCGTCGAGGGCGTCCGGATCGCGGGCGCGCAGGTCTTCGTCAGCGAGATCATGTCGGACGGCGTCCAGGCGCTCGTGTACTGACGCCCAGGGCCTCGGACACGTCTCAGGGCCGTCCTCCCGAGGAGTCGCGCGGCTCGTGGTCGGGGCGGTCCCGGTCGTGACCGGGGTCGTCCCACTTCGGATCGTCCCAGCGCGGATCGTTCCACCAGTCGTCGTCCGGGTCCCGCTTGTTGGCGAACACCGCGGCGGCGGGCGGGATGACCATCGCGACCACGCACAGGGCGACCGCGGCACCCACCGAGAAGAACCGCACCACGCCCCAGGCCATGACGAACAGGCCCAGGCACACGCCCATCATGGCGTAGTAGAAGCGCCGCCGACGCCTTGCCTGCACGTCTCCACGGTACGACCGAGGGCCCTGCCACGGCAGGGCCCTCGGTGTGATCGTCCGACTCGGTCAGACCGCGATCGCGACCTCGACGGCGGCGCCCTGGGAGGCCACCACCTGACGGTCCACGGTCTGGCCCGGGACCAGTGCCCGCAGGGTCCACTTGCCCGGGCGGGCGAAGAACCGGAACTGGCCGGTCGCCGAGGTGGGCACCTCGGCCGTGAACTCGCCGCCCTCGTCCAGCAGCCGGACGTAGCCGTTGACCGGCTCACCGTCGCGGGTCACCGAACCCTGGATGATCGTCTCGTTCGCCACGTCAACTCCTGCCAGGTCCGGGCCGCCGGCCTTCGCACCGCACATGTCTGTCTTCCCTTCTGACTTACGGGTCGAGCCGGGGGCTCAGTTGCTGCCGAGCTCGATCGGCACGCCGACCAGGCTGCCGTACTCTGTCCACGAACCGTCGTAGTTCTTCACGTTCTCCTGGTCCAGCAGCTCGTGCAGGACGAACCAGGTGAGCGCGGAGCGCTCGCCGATCCGGCAGTAGGCGATGGTGTCCTTCGCCAGGTCGATGCCCTCGGCCTCGTACAGGGCCTTGAGCTCCTCGTCGCTCTTGAAGGTGCCGTCGTCGTTGGCGTTCTTCGCCCACGGGATGTTGCGGGCGCTCGGCACGTGGCCAGGGCGCTGCGACTGCTCCTGCGGGAGGTGGGCCGGGGCGAGCAGCTTGCCGGAGAACTCGTCGGGCGAGCGGACGTCGACCAGGTTGAGGCTGCCGATGGCGGCGATCACGTCGTCACGGAAGGCGCGGATCGAGGAGTCGGCGGCCTGCGCCGAGTACTCGGTGGCCGGGCGGGCCGGGACCTCGGGGACCAGGTCGCGGGAGTCCAGCTCCCACTTCTTGCGGCCGCCGTCCAGCAAGCGGACATCGCCGTGGCCGTACAGCTTGAAGTACCAGTAGGCGTACGAGGCGAACCAGTTGTTGTTGCCGCCGTAGAGCACGACGGTGTCGTCGTTGGCGATGCCCTTGGCGCTGAGCAGCGCCTCGAAGCCAGCCTGGTCGATGAAGTCGCGGCGGACCGGGTCCTGGAGGTCCTTCTTCCAGTCGATCCGGACGGCGTTGCGGATGTGGTTCTTGTCGTACGCGGAGGTGTCCTCGTCGACCTCGACGATGACGACCTTCGGGTCGTCCAGGCGGGCCTGGACCCAGTCGGCGTCGACCAGGACGTCGCTGCGGCTCATGGTGGTGTTCTCCATCCGAGGGCGGTTGGCGGAAGGTGCTGCTCAGGAGGGGCTGCAGGGGTGCCCGGGCGGATGCGGCCCGAATTCCTGTCCGAATGATGGGATGGAGGAGGTGAACCGGGACGGCCGGGCGGGAAACTGCGGGGTGCGGCGGCGACCGCCGACCGGAGCGGCCGGGCGAGGTCACCGGAGAGATCGGCGGCGGGCGTCAACTGCCCTGCCAGGACGCCGACTTAGCGCATTCGACACAGACAGGCGGACACGCGGCACAGGTCGACCGCCCGCCGCTTCGTGAGATCCGTCTGTCGCTTCATGCCGACGATGCTAGGGACACCGGCGGCCCGCTGTCATTAGCGTATCGAATAGCGAGATTAAAACGATCGAATGGTGGGATTCGCCCGAGCGGGGCCGGGAGCGCACCGGGGAGAGCCCCGGCGGCGGCACACAACGGGCGGAAACGACACCGCTCCGCGGTCCGCGCTGGACAGCGCGTCTCGCGGAGCGGAACGGAGGCGTCGCGGACCCGGCAAGGATCCAAGGGACACGCCCTAGCCCAAGAGCTTGACGCCCTTGCCCTCGAAGGACAGCTGGAGACCCTCCGGCAGCGGCGTCGCACCGTCCTGCTCGGCCAGCTTCAGCCCGGCCGGCATCGAGTCGAGGGTGAAGCTGGCCGGCTGGATCTTCCGGTTGGAGAGCCCGGCGAACATCTCCGCCAGCGAGCTCAGCTTGAGGCCGTCCACCGTGATGGTGTTGCCCTGGTTGTGCACGGTCGCCTCACCGACCGACACCGGCCCCAGCGAGGCCTTGATCTTGCCCGGCCCGCCGTACGACAGGCTCAGCCGGGAGTTCCCGCCGACCGGCATCGGGGCGCCGCCCAGCAGCTCGGCGGCCGGCGGCAGCAGCTGGGCGAGGTCCTGGTAGGAGATCACGCCGCTGCCGGTGCCGTCGTCCACGGTGGCGCTGTCCAGGTCGTCGCCCACCGAGACGCCGGAGAGCTTGGCCTTGAAGGAGTGCAGCGCCACCTGGTGGCCGTTGTTCTGGACGGTCAGGCCGTCCGAGGAGATCCGGACGTCGTCCAGTCGCCGCGAGAGCACCTGGGTCAGGAACGGGAAGCCCTCGATCGTCACGTCCGGCCGCTGGCTCATCTGGCCGCTCTTCACCATCCGGTCGGCGGCCTCGTCCTCGGCCACTCCGACCGCGATCCGGTCGGCGCCCACCAGCAGCCCGGAGAGCACCACCAGGCCGATCGTCGCCTTCAGCCATCCGCGCATCGTGTCCCCCGTCGTCGCCGGTCGCCGTCGTCGTCCGCTGTGGAATGTCGCTGTTCCATGGCGGCCGCCCTGATGCGACCGCTCCCGCACGACCGTACGACGTCCCGCCCCGGAACGTGGTTCCGGGGCGGTGTGACGTACCCGGCTCAGCCGGCCAGCAGGTCGGTGGCGATCCAGATCAGCGGCGCGGACACCGCCAGCGGCAGCGCCACGCCCGCCGTCATGTGCACGAAGCGGGACGGGAAGTCGTACGCCGCGACCCGGCGGCCGACCAGCGCCCCCAGCCCGGCCAGCGCACCCAGGGCCATCGGCGCACCCACCAGGAAGCCCAGCAGCACCGCCGCGACCAGGCCCAGCACCGGGCCCAGCTGCTTCGGGCCGGGCAGCGGCGCCGCCGCCAGCAGGGTGGCCAACGCGACCGCGCCCACCCCGGCCGGCACCCAGTCGGCCAGCAGCAGCATGGTGCACAGCGTCGTCACCACGGTGGCCGAGCCGAGCACGGTCAGCGCGTAGAACCGCTCCTTGGGGTCCGAGGGGCGGAACGTCTGCAGCACCAGGACCAGCAGGAAGAACCCGCCCAGGGTGCCCACCACGGCCGCCACGCCGCCGTGGGAGTCCGCCAGCAGCACGGCCACGTCGGCGGTGAACCCGGCCAGCGCGGCGAGCAGGATGCCCTGACGGGCCGGCCACATGCCGTTCAGCCGGAACCAGCCGGCCGCCGTCAGCAGCTGCAGCAGCGCGACCACCAGGGCCAGCGCCACCTGCCCCAGCGCGGCGCCGCCGGCCAGCAGCGCGGCCGCGCCGGCGGTGATCAGGGCGGGCTGCAGGCCCGGGTCGATGATCGGCGAACCGGTCCGACCGCGTGGGGCGGCGGGCGGCGGCGTCACCGGCAGCGGCTGCGGCGGGACGGCCGCGTACGGCTGGACGCCGGGGGCGCCGGGCACCTGGCCGGGCACCGGGACGGTCGGGCGCTTGAGCGTCATGGTCGGCGGGTCGAAGCCGGGCCCGGCGGGCGGCATGGGCGCAGCGGGCGGCACGGGCGCGGCCTGCTGCGGAGCGGGCTGCGGCGTCGGGGCCCGGTGCCGGGCCCGGGACGGCTGCTGCTGCTGCGGCAGCTGCGGCTGCGGCTGCGCCGGGGGCTGTCCGAAGTGCTGCGGCGGGGCGACCGGCATCGCGCCGGAGGCCGTGACCGGCGGCAGCAGTGTGGTGGCCGCCGCGTCGTCCAGCGGCGGGACGGGCGGGAGCAGCGTGGTCGCGGCGTCGTCCAGCGGCGGGACGGGCGGGAGCAGCGTGGTCGCGGCGTCGTCCAGCGGAGGCACCGGCGGCAGCAGCGTGGTCGCCGCCTCGTCGTCCACCGGATAGCCGTACGGGTGCTGCCGCAGGTGCTGCTGCGGGTGCGGATGGGGCTGCTGGGGCTGCTGGGGCTGCTGCGGCCAGTTGCCGTAGCCGCCGTAGTTCGGGTTGTTCATGTCCGTCACGCCGCTCAGCCTCCCGCGAACGGCGGGAGGACCTCGACCGTCCCGCCCTCGGTCAGGGCGACGGTCGTGTGGTCCCGGCCGCCCACCTGGGCGCCGTCGACCAGGTACGAGCAGTGCCCGAGCAGCTGGACGAGCTTCGGCCGGTCCGCGTGCCGTTCCTTGGCCGCCGCCAGTGCCTCCGCCAGGGTCTGCGCCTCGTACGGCTCCTCGGCCAGCCCGGCCTCGGACTTCGCCGCCGCCCAGTAGCGGATCGTCCCGCGCACCCGGGCGCCGCTCGCGGGCTCGGTGGTCGCGCCCATCGGGCCACCCCTTCCGTTCGTCCTCGCCCGGCCCCGGTGGCCCGGTCCGGCTCGCCATCGGGGCCGCCGCCCGACCACCCGAACGATGGACCCGCGCAGCGCCGCCGATGTGCGTCCCATGATGGCGTGTCCGCCGTCGCGACCGGCAATCGCCCTGGCCGGACGGGCGTGCGGCGGCGCTCGAAGCTGTGTCCAGACTCACCCGGCGCGCGCCCGGATTGGGCGAACCGCCGGATTCGCGCACTCCCGACGCGGGAGCGGGTCGGCTATCCTCGACCACCAAGAGGGATCCGGGCAGAGTCGCCCCCGGGTCCTTTTGTGCTTTCAGGACGCCAGTACGGACATTCTTGCGATTCGTCGGCCCACCCCCGGCGCGCCGCAGGAACCGCCCCGCTTCTCGCGGCACAAGGACGTGCCGGGCCGGCGGGGTGTCGTTCACCCGGCGCCGGGCCGCCACCCGGTACCGGACCAGACCGGAGGGTTCGCGGGATGAGCAGGGCAGAAACGGTGTGCCAGGGGTTGCGGGCCCCCCGGCGCGAGCGCCGTCGCGCCTCCTGGTCCCCCCGTACGCCCTGGGCGCCCTTCCCCCTCACCCTCCTGTCGCCCACCGCCGCCCCTGCCGGGACGCGCCGCGCGCGACACTTTCACGATCGTGCGCCATCCGGCTGTGGCGGCAGCCGTCATGCGACCGCGACGACCCGGAAAGGGGACCACCGGGTATGAGTTCTCTCCTCCTCCTCACCAACGCGCTGCAGCCGTCAGCAGAGGTGCTGCCGGCGCTCGGCCTGCTGCTGCACAACGTCCGGGTGGCCCCCGCCGAGGGATCGGCTCTGGTGGACACCCCCAGCGCGGACGTCATCCTGGTCGACGGGCGACGTGACCTGCCGCAGGTCCGCAGCCTCTGCCAGCTGCTGCGCTCCACCGGCATCGGCTGCCCGCTGATCCTGGTGGTCACCGAGGGCGGCCTGGCCGCCGTGACCGCCGAGTGGGGCATCGACGACGTCCTGCTGGACACCGCCGGCCCCGCCGAGGTCGAGGCCCGGCTGCGGCTGGCGCTCGGCCGACTCCAGGTGGCCGTCGACGACAGCCCGATGGAGATCCGCAACGGCGACCTCTCGGTCGACGAGGCCACCTACTCCGCCAAGCTCAAGGGCCGGGCGCTCGACCTCACCTTCAAGGAGTTCGAGCTGCTCAAGTACCTCGCCCAGCACCCCGGCCGGGTCTTCACCCGGGCGCAGCTGCTGCAGGAGGTCTGGGGCTACGACTACTTCGGCGGCACCCGGACGGTGGACGTCCACGTCCGGCGGCTGCGCGCCAAGCTCGGCGTCGAGCACGAGCAGCTGATCGGCACCGTGCGCAACGTCGGCTACCGCTTCGTCGTCCCGGAGAAGTCCGAGAAGGGCGAGCGTCCCGAGCTCGCCCAGCGCCCCTCCGCACCACTGGAGGCCTGACCCGGTCGCCGGGCGGGCCGTCCCCCGCCCGGCTCGTCCGGATTGCGCCCGATGCGCCCCGGGGCGGCCACAGGTCCCACTGCCGTCCCGGAGGCCACACGCGTAGACTCCATCTGTGGCCAAGGTGACGCGCGACGATGTAGCCCGACTGGCTGGGACCTCGACCGCGGTCGTCAGCTACGTGATCAACAACGGGCCGCGCCCGGTCGCGCCCGCGACCCGGGAGAAGGTCCTCGCGGCGATCGAGCAGCTCGGCTACCGGCCGAACAGCGTCGCCCAGGCGATGGCCTCCCGCCGCACCAACCTGATCGGCATGGTCGTCCCGGACGCCCGCCAGCCCTTCTTCGCCGAGATGGCGCACGCCGTGGAACGGGCCGCCTCCGAGCGCGGCAAGCTCGTACTGATCGGCAACTCCGACTACGTGGACGACCGCGAGGTCCACTACGTCCGCGCCTTCCTCGGCATGCGGGTCTCCGGCCTGATCCTGGTCAGCCAGGGCCCCTCGCAGCGCGCCGCCGAGGAGTTCGCCGCGATGGAGGGCGCCAAGGTGGTGCTGCTGCACCGCCGCCCCGAGGCGATCGACGACGTCGCGGTGGTCACCGACGACGTAGGCGGCGCCGAGGCCGTCGTCCGCCACCTGCTGGAGGAGCACGGGCACCCGTACGTGGCCTGCTTCGGCGGCCCGGTCGAGTCCCCCGCCCCCGGCGACCCGGTCATCGACCACGTCGAGGGCTGGCAGCGCGCCATGGACGCCCACGGCATCCCCACCGAGCCGTACCTGATCGACGCGCCCTTCCACCGCTACGGCGCGTACGACGTCGCGCTCGGCCTGCTGAGCTCGCCGGACCGGCCCCGGGCGATCTTCTGCTCCACCGACGACCAGGCCATCGGTGTGCTGCGGGCCGCCCGTGAGGTCGGCCTGCGCGTCCCCGAGGACCTCGCGGTGGCCGGCTTCGACGACGTGCCCGAGGCCGCGCTCGCCGACCCGCCGCTGACCACCGTCGCCTCCGACCGCGACGCGATGGCCCGGGCCGCCGTCGAACTGGTGCTGGACGACTCGCTGATGGTGCCCGGCTCGGACACCGAGCGGGTCCGCAAGTTCCCGGCCCGCCTGGTCATCCGCCGTTCCTGCGGCTGCGACGGGGCCGCGCCCGGCCGGGCCGCGGCGGAATAGCCGATTCCGTTCCGCAGGCTGCCTGACCAGGGTTTATGAGAAGCCAACGGGCTTCTCGGGTCCTTCTGAGCCGCTTCTCATCCGGTCCTCATCCACCGGGCGGAGCTTGGTCGGCATGAGCGAACAGCAGCAGCACCCCGGCGAGCACCACGACGACCCGTACCGGCCCCGCGTGATCGAGGGCACCGTGCTCGGCGGCGGCACCGCGGGCACCGGCGGCACCGACCCGCGCGCCGGGTACGCCTACCGCGAGGACCACTCCGGCGGAAGCTTCGACGGACCGCCCCCTCCGCCGCCCATCCCGCCCGAGCCGCCCACCGTCCTCGGCCACCCCACGGGCCCCGAAGGCTCCGAAGGCCCCGAAGGCCCCGAAGGCCACAGCCACGGCAGCCGGGCCCGGCGCGGTCTGCTGCGCGGACGCCTCGCCCTGGTGACCGCCGTCGCCGCGGTCGCCGCCGTCATCGGCGGGGTCACCGGCGGGGTCATCGCCGCCGACCGGCAGTCCTCCGGCAACCACGTCGGCACCGTCGCCAGCCCGGTCGCCGCCCGCTCCGACGGCAGCGCCAACGTGCCCGCCATCGCCGCCGCCGTCTCGCCCAGCGTCGTCCAGATCACCGTCAAGAACGGCAACGGCACCGCCACCGGCACCGGCGTCCTCCTGAACACCGGCGGCCAGATCCTCACCAACTTCCACGTGATCGACACCGCGGCCGACGGCGGCCGGATCACCGTCACCTTCAAGAACGGCTCCACCGCCCCCGCCACCGTCACCGGCACCGACAAGAAGCTCGACGCCGCCGTGATCACCGCCACCGGCGCCAAGAACCTCACCCCCGCCGTCCTCGGCGACTCCTCCACCATGGCCGTCGGCGACCCCGTCGTCGCCATCGGCAACCCCGACGGCCTCACCGGCACCGTCACCTCCGGCATCATCAGCGCCGAGAACCGCGACGTCACCGTCCAGCTCGACGAGGGCAGCACCAGCGGCAACGGCGGCTTCGGCTTCCCCAACCTGCCCGGCCTTCGGGGCAACCCCCCGCAGCAGCAGAACAGCGGCGACACCACCACCTACAAGGCCTTCCAGACCGACGCCGCCCTCAACCCGGGCAACTCCGGCGGCCCGCTGATCAACGCCAACGGCCAGGTCATCGCCATCAACTCGGCCATGTACGCCCCCAACGGCGCCAACTCCACCGCCGGCGGCGGCAGCAGCACGGCCGGCAGCATCGGTCTCGGCTTCGCCATCCCGATCAACGACATCAAGCAGGTCCTGCCGAAGCTCGAAGCCGGCCACAACCTGTGAGTCACAGTCTGTGAGCCACAATCCGTAAGAGCCGGTAAGAGTCCGCACGACGGACAATTGCTCCCAGCAGGCCCTCCACCCCGACGAGAAAGGGCACCAGCCCATGACCCCGTCCGCCGACGACCGCACCCCCGCCGAGGCCGCCAACCCCTCCGCCCGGCTCCTCGTGGTCGACGACGAACCCGCCCTCCGGGACGCCCTGGAGAGCAGCCTCGCCTTCGAGGGCTACGAGGTCACCACCGCCACCGACGGCTACGAGGCGCTGGAGTCCGTCGAGCGCGACAAGCCCGACCTCGTCCTGCTGGACATCATGATGCCCCGGATGGACGGCCTCACCGCCGTCCGCCGGATGCGCTCCCGCGGCGACACCGTCCCGGTGCTGATGCTCACCGCCCGCGACGCCGTCGGCGACCGCGTCACCGGCCTCGACGTCGGCGCCGACGACTACCTCGCCAAGCCCTTCGAACTCGACGAACTGCTCGCCCGCGTCCGCGCCCTGCTGCGCCGCAACGCCCTCGCCACCGAGGCCGCCGCCCGCGCCGCCGCCGAGGACGAGAGCGAGGTGCTCGCCTTCGCCGACCTGCGGATGAACACCGCCACCCGCGAGGTCACCCGCGCCGGCAAGCCGGTCGAACTCACCCGCACCGAGTTCATGCTGCTCGAGATGTTCCTCTCCCACCCCCGTCAGGTCCTCACCCGCGAGCAGATCCTCAAGGCGGTCTGGGGCTTCGACTTCGAGCCCTCCTCCAACTCCCTGGACGTGTACGTGATGTACCTGCGTCGCAAGACCGAGCAGGGCGGCATGCCGCGCCTCATCCAGACCGTACGAGGCGTCGGCTACGCCCTGCGCCCGGCCGCCGGCGCCGGCGCGTGAGCACTGTCCCGCCTCCGCCGCTGGCACCGCCGCGCGCGCCCGGCCGCCGCAAGCGCGTCGTCCACTGGCTCCGCTCACGCTCGCTGCGCGGCCGCCTCACCTTCCTCAGCGCGGCCGCGGTGGCGGTCGCGATCGCGATGTCGGCGCTGGCGTGCTGGTTCATCGTGGACAAGCAGTTGTACGGCCAGGTACGGACGGACCTGGCGTCCGCGCCCCTGGCTGCGGGCGGCGTACGTAGCCTCACCTGCTACCCCACCCCGGAGGACGCGCTGGAACACCAGCGCGTCAGCAGCATGCCGGAGATCAGCGGGGCCGTCCCCAGGGACACCCAGTTCCTCTCGGCCGCAGGAATCTGCCTGCCGCCAGGGGCGGCCAAGGCGATCGTGTCCGAGCCGGACGACCTCGCCGCCCTCCGGCTCAAGTCCGGACAGTCGATCATCCGGAACGGGAAATACACCAATGGTGAACCCGCGATGATTCGGCTGACCGCCAGCCACAACTTCACGACACCTGTCGTCGTGATGATCGCCACCCCCACCCAGCCCATCGAGGACTCCCTCCGGGGCCTCGCCATCCTCCTCGGCGCCGTCTCCCTCGGCGGCATCCTCCTGGCCGCCGTCGCCGGGCGCCTGGTGGCCCACTCCTCCCTCAAGCCCGTCGACCAACTCACCGACGCCGTCGAGCACATCGCCCGGACCGAGGAGGTCGGCACCACCATCCCCGTGCACGGGGACGACGAGATCGCCCGCCTGTCCACCTCCTTCAACTCGATGAGCACCGCCCTCGCCAACTCCCGCGAGCGGCAGACCCGGCTGATCGCCGACGCGGGCCACGAGCTCCGGACACCGCTCACCTCGCTGCGCACCAACGTGGACCTGCTGATCCGCAGCAACGACACCGGCCGCCCGCTGCCCCCGGCGACCAAGACCAAGCTGCTCGGCAACATGAAGGCGCAGATGCAGGAACTCACCCTCCTGATCGGCGACCTGCTCCAGCTCTCCCGCCCCGACTCGCCCAAGACCGGCCCGAACCTGACCGTCGTCGCGCTGCACGAGATCGTCGGGCGGGCCATCGAGCGGGCCGAGCTGCGCGGACCGGGGCTGGTCTTCGAGACGAGCACCGAGCCCTGGTACGTGCACGGCGACGCGGCCGGGCTGGAGCGGGCCGTGATCAACCTGCTGGACAACGCGGTCAAGTACAGCCCGCCCGGCGGCACCATCGACGTGCGGCTCCAGCAGGGCGTGTTGACCGTCCGCGACCACGGCCCCGGCATCCCGCCGGACGAGCTGCAGTACGTCTTCGACCGGTTCTGGCGCTCCCCCTCCTCACGCCAACTGCCGGGCTCCGGACTCGGGTTGTCGATCGTCGCGCAGAGCGTCCGGGAGGCGGGCGGCGAGGTCACCCTGGGCCCGGCCGAGGACGGCGGCCCCGGCGCGCTGGCCGCCGTGCGGCTGCCCGGCGGGCCGGCGCCCGAATAGCGGGAACAGGGCGGGCGGGGCGCCCCGACAGCGCCCCGCCCGCCCCTCAGGATCGGCTCACGGTCAGTCGATGTCGCTGCCCGGGCCGAGGACCTTGATCCGGTCCTGCGCCGGCGGCTTCAGCGGCGAGGCCGCCGAGCTGTGGCCCGCCAGGTAGGCCGTGAAGACGTCCAGGTCGGAGACACCGACGAGCTTGTCGGTGCCGGCCGCGAAGGCCGGGAAGCCGTCGCCGCCGCCGGCCAGGAACTCGTTGGCCGCGACCCGGTACTTGCCGGCCGGGTCGACCGGCGCGCCGTTCAGCCGGATCGAGTCGACGACGACCCGGTCCGCGCCGGCCTTGCGCATGTCCAGGGTGTAGTGCAGGTTCGAGGAGACCTGGAGGACCTTCGGCGCGGCGTCGTTGAGGCCGCTCACCTGCTGCTGGAGCAGCTGGACGAGCTGGGCGCCGGTCAGCGTCTTGACCTGCATCATGTTGGTGAACGGCTGGACGGTGAACGCCTCGCCGTAGGTCACCACGCCGTCGCCCTCGCCGCCCGAGGCCTTGTGGACGAGGTCGGAGCGGATGCCGCCGGGGTTCATGAAGGCGACCTGCGCCCCGCCCTTGGCCGCCGGGGCGAGCCCCTCCAGCTGCGCGTCGGCGATCAGGTCGCCGAGCGGCTTCTCCAGGTCGCTGCTGCCGCGGCCGTTGATGTCCGAGGAGATGTAGCCGATCGGCCGGTTGGCGATCGGGGCGGCCAGCTTGGCGTAGTGGTTGATCAGCTCCGTCATGTCCGGAGCCTTCTCGACCGTGCGGCGCACCACGTGGTTCTCGGCCTTGACCGAGGGGCGCACGATCTCGCCGGTGGTCTTGTCCAGCTTCATGTCGATCTCGGTGAACAGCCGGCCGAAGGAGGCGGCACTGGTCACCGAGCGCGGCACGCCGTTGGGGTCGGGGATGGTGCAGGCGTACGAGTTGTGGGTGTGGCCGGTGACGATCGCGCCGACCGACGGGTCGATCTTCTTGGCGATGTCGACGATCGGCCCGGAGACGCCCTGACCGGCCGGGCCGCAGTCGTAGTTGTAGACGCTGCTGGCCGGGTAACCGCCCTCGTGGATCAGCGCGACGATCGAGTTGACGCCCTTGGACTTCAGCTCCGCGGCGTACTTGTTGATCGTGGTGACCTCGTTGGCGAACTTCAGGCCCTTGACGCCCTCGGCGGTCACGATGTTCGGCGTTCCCTCCAGGGTGACGCCGATGAAGCCGATCTTCACGCCCTGCGACTTGGTCACCCAGTACGGGGGCAGCAGCGGCTTGCCGGTCTGCTCGTCGGTGACGTTGGCCGACAGGTAGTTGAAGTTGGCGCCCTTGAAGGTGCGACCGGGCTCGTAGCAGCCGTCGGTCGGGTGGCAGCCGCCCTCCTGCTTGCGCAGCAGCTCGGCCGCGCCTTGGTCGAACTCGTGGTTGCCCACCGAGGTGACGTCCAGGCCGAGCTTGTCCATCGCCTCGATGGTCGGCTCGTCGTGGAACAGCGCCGAGGTCAGCGGGCTGGCCCCGACGATGTCGCCGGCCGCGACGGTGATCGAGTCGTCGGCCGGGATCCGGGCCTGGCGCAGCTCGGTGGCCAGGTACTCGATGCCGCCGGCCGGGGTCGAGACGACCTGACCGGTGGCCGGGTCGGTCTCCTTGATCGTGCCGGAGGACCCGGCCGGGGGCTCCAGGTTGCCGTGGAAGTCGTTGATCGCCAGCAGCTGGAGGTTGACGGTCTTGTGACGCTTGGCGTTGGCGTCGGCGGCCTGGGCGGCCGTCGGCACGGCCACCGTGCCGAACAGACCTGCGGCGGCGACGACGGCGAGCGCCGTCCGTCGTGATCTGACGGTGAGCATGAGGGATCCCCTGCACCTTCGAGGAGCACCGGCGGCGGACAGCACCGGGCGTTCGGTCATGTGTTGTGCGTGTGCAGCCTAGGGTCAACGCGCGTAGCTGTCAGGGCGTCGGACATAACAAGAGGATTACCTCCTGACGAACCGTCGCCGTCCGAGCGGTGCGCGGACGGCGGAGGAACCGCCCCGATCCCGTCCGGACCGCCGGTCAGACCCCCGGCTCGGCCGCCAACTGCCGTTCGGCCCGCACCCGTTCGGCCACCGCGTCCTCGGTCATCGCGCGGTCGGTGTACACCAGCGGCCGCTCGGTATCGGTGACGATGTGTTTGACCACCTGGACGTTGCCGTTGACGTCCCAGACCGCGATGCCCGGCGACAGAGTCGGGATGATCTCCACCGCCCAGCGCGGCAGGCCCAGCACCCGGCCGGTGGCCCGCGCCTCCTCGGCCTTCTGCATGTAGATCGTCCGGGTGGAGGCCATCTTCAGGATCGCTGAGGCCTCCTTGGCCGCCGCGCCGTCCACCACGTCCGACAGGTGGTGCACCACCGCGACGAAGGAGAGCCCGAGCCGTCGGCCGAACTTCAGCAGCCGCTGGAACAGCTGCGCCACAAAGGGGCTGTTGATGATGTGCCAGGCCTCCTCGACCAGGAAGATGCGCTTCTTCCGGTCCGGCCGGATCCAGGTGTGTTCCAGCCACACCCCGACGATCGCCATCAGGATCGGCATCGCGATCGAGTTGCGGTCGATGTGCGAGAGGTCGAAGACGATCAGTGGCGCGTCCAGGTCGATGCCCTCGGTGGTCGACCCGTCGAACATGCCGCGCAGGTCGCCGTCGACCAGCCGGTCCAGCACCAGCGCCACGTCCAGGCCCCAGGTCTGCACCTCGCCCACCGCCACGCCCAGCGACTCCACCGAGGACAGGTCGGGGTTGCGCAGGGTGTCGATGATGTCGTCCAGCACCGGCTGACGATCCTTCACCGAGGCCACCACATGGGCGTGCGCGGCCTTCAGCGCGAAACCGGCCCGCTCCCCCAGGCCGCGCCCCATCGCCACCTCGACGATGGTGCGCAGCAGCGACAGCTGGCCGGTCTGGGTGATCGCCGGGTCCAGCGGGTTGAGCTTCACCCCGCCGTCCCGGGCCGCCATCGGGTCCAGCCGGATCGGCTTTATGCCCAGCGCGTCGGCGATCAGGTTCCACTCGCCGACGCCGTCCTCGCCCTGCGCGTCGAGCACCACGACCTGGCGGTCGCGGAACCTCAACTGCCGCAGCACGTACGTCTTCTCCAGCGCCGACTTGCCGTTGCCGGACTCGCCCAGCACCAGCCAGTGCGGGGCCGGCAGCTGCTGCCCGTACAGCTGGAAGGGGTCGTACACGTACCCCTTGCCGCTGTACACCTCACGCCCGATGATCACACCCGAATCGCCCAACCCCGGTGCGGCCGTGGGCAGGTAGACGGCCTGCGCCTGACCGGTGGAGGTGCGCACCGGCAGGCGGGTGGTCTCCACCTTGCCGAACATCAGGCTGGTGAACGCGTCGGTGAGGTTGCCGAGCGCCATGGGCGGCCTCCTGGTGCCAGCGATAGGGGTGGACGAGCGCAGTGGGTGGAAGGGCGCAGCGGGTGGACGAGCGCGGCGGTCAGCGGCGGATGCCGGTGGCGAACGGCAGGGTGTTGACGAAGGCCCGGTGGTGCTCGCGGTCGCACCACTCCAGCTTGAGGTAGCTCTTGCCGGCCGAGGCCCGGATGGTCCGCTTGTCGCGGGCCAGCGCGTCCGGGTTGCGCGAGGAGACCGTGATGTAGCCGACCAGGTTCACCCCGGCCGCACCGGAGGCCAGGTCGTCACCGCGCTGGTCCACCCGGCCGGTGTGGGCCAGGTCGCGCGGGTCGACCGTGCGGTTCATCTTGGCCGCACGGCTGGCCTCCGCCTCGTCGTTGGTCTTCTCGGTCAGCATCCGCTCGATCGCGACGTCGGTGGGCTCCAGGTCCATCGTCACCGCGACCGTGCGGATCACGTCCGGGGTGTGCACCAGCAGCGGCGCCAGGAAGTTGACGCCCACCGGGGTGAGCGGCCACTCCTTGATCCACGCGGTGGCGTGGCACCACGGCTCCCGGGTCGCCGACTCGCGGGTCTTCGCGCTCAGGTACTGCGGGTGGGTCGCGTCCAGCTCGGCCGGCCAGGCGTTGCGCCGGGACATCGCCTGGATGTGGTCGATCGGGTGGTCCGGGTCGTACATCGAGTGCAGCAACGAGGAGAGCCGGGCCTGGCCCAGCGGCTGGCGCACCCGGATGTCCGCCTCGGCCAGCCGGGCGCAGATGTCGGTCAGCTCGCGGGCCATCACGGCCGCCAGCCCGTCGTCGTCCCGGGCCCGCCCGCCGGTGGCGGTGCGGCCCATCGCGTGCGCCTCGGCGGCCAGGTCCCGGGTGTAGTGCATGCAGGCCACCAGGTACGCCCGGTGCTGCTCCGAGGAGGTCGACACCATCGACTGCAGCTGGTCGTACGACTCCTTCAGCCAGCGCGGGGCGTCGTGGTCGCCGCGCCGCTCGACGTCCTTGGCGTGCGCGTCCGGGTCGGCCGGCAGGGTGCGGGCCAGGATCTGCAGCCGGGTCACGAAGCCGTCGCCGTTGGCGACGTGCTTCAGCAGCGTGCCGAAGCGGTCGACCAGCGCCTCCTGGTCCTCCGAGTCGCGCAGGCCCACACCCGGGCCCTCGATCTCGATCGCGGCCGTCACCGTCCGCCGCTCCAGGTGCATCAGCACCCCGACCTCGTCCGGCCCGAACGGCGCGGTCAGCCAGCGCAGCCGCCCCACTCCGGGCGGCGGGCCGATCTCCACCTCACGGCCGTCCATCCGGGTGCCCGCGTCCATGGCGTCCGACCGCCACACCGCGCGCCCGCTGCGGACCGTCCGGCGGTAGGTGCGGTTGATCTCCATCCACTTGTAGAACGTCCGCTTGCGGTACGGCACGTAGACCGCCGCGATGGCCAGCGTGGGCAGGCCGATCAGACCGGCGATCCGCAGGCCCAGGATCGGCATCAGCAGACCCCAGAGCATGCCGAGGAACGCCCCGAAGATGATCAGCAGGATCTCGCCGGACTCCCGGTTCCGGCCGATCGGCGCGTTCGGGCGGGCCTTGCCGATCAGGTAGGTGCGGCGCTGGTGCACGTACGGCTGGGCGTACTGGGCACCGTACTGGCCGAGCGGTTCGCTGCTCACTTACCCGTCACCCTCCCTTCGCTGGATTGCTGTCGCGGATCGGAACCGGGGCCTGCGGCGGCCCGGCCTGCGCGGGTGGCGCCGGCGTCCGGCCGGCGTGCGCGGCGATGCCCGGCGCGACCGAACCGCCGCCACCCGCGCCGGCCGCCTGCGGACCGCGGTCGCCGTGGGTGGTGATGCCCTGCTTCATCAGGTTCGCGGTGCCGTTGATCATCGCCGAGCCGGCCTGCACGGCACTGGCCCGGGCCCGACGCATGTTCAGCATCTCGTCGCCGAAGGTCGGGACGAAGCGGTACACCGCGGCACTCGCGAAGATCGACAGGAACAGGATCGCCAGCCCGGACAGCACCCGGGAGAAGTCGTCGTTGGCCCCGGCGCCGGTCGCCACCGCACCCGCCAGACCCAGGATGATCACGATGATCGGCTTCGCCAGATCCACCGCCAGCATCATCCCCGCCCACCGGCGCACGTGCTTCCACAGCTGCCGGTCCACCAGCCCCGCGTACACCGCCGTCCCCAGCAGCGCGCCCACGTACAGCATCGCCGCCCGGATCACCAGCTCGATCCAGAGCACCGCCGCCGCCAGCACCGCGATCAGCGACACGATCACCAGGATCAGCGGGCCGCCGCCGACGTCCCCCTTCTCCAGGGTGTCGGCGAACCCGCCCAGGTACGTCCCGGTGTCCGACTTCGTGCCGACCGCGATCGCCTTGGTCAACCCGTCCGTCACGCTCACCACGGTGTACAGGATCAGCGGCGTGAACGCGGAGGCCACCACGGTCAGCCACAGGAAGCCGATCGCCTCCGAGATCGCCGTCGTCAACGGCGCCCCGCGCACCGCCCGCTTGGTCACCGCCAGCAGCCACAGCACCAGCGTGATCACCGTCGACACCGCGAACACCACGGCGTACTGCTGCAGGAACGACGCATTGGTGAAGTCCACCTGCGTCGTCCCGTCGATCGCCCCCGACAGCTTCCGCACCACCCACGCCGCCGCCTGGGCACAACCCTTGGCGAGCGAGCCGAGCGGATCGGTCACGTTGTTGACGGTGCCGCCGCCGGGGATGACGACCGCTCCGTTGGGGGCGCAGCCGGCGTCGCTGCCCGGGATCGGGAGATCGACCTTCTGACAGGTGGGCGTGGCGGTCGGCGACGGCTCGGCGAACACCCGCTGGGCCGCCAGCATCGCCGCCACCTGAAGCGTGGCCACCGCACCGGCCACAGTGCCGGCGCGGCGTGCGGTGGATCGGCGTGAGGTCTGGTCAACGGGCATAGCGGAACCCCCCGAACTGCTGGACGGCGCCGGTGATCTCCTCGGCGGTGGCGGCCTGCTGGTCCCCGGGCATCGGCGCGGGGCCCTGCCTGGTGGTGAAGTCGGTGAGCTTCCAGTCGCTGCCCGCCCAGTGGAGCGAGAGCGTGAGGGTGAACCAGTTCGCGGTCACCGGATGGACGGAACGTTCGCCGGTGAGGCCGGTGAGGCCGGTGCACCACACCTCGACCTTGGCGTCCCCGCCGTTGTAACCCGTCGACTTGGTGCCGACCGGGACGGTGCGGCTGACGAAGGTGAGGCCCTTGGGGGCGCGGCCCTGGGCGTCGAGGCCGTAGCGGGCGGCGGTGTCGCCGCCGAAGCCCTGGTCCAGCCGCCCCTGCAGCGCGCCCACCGCGCCCGGGTCGGCGATGGCGGCGACGATGGTGTGGCGGCTGTCGGCGCGGAACATGTCCGCGGAGCCGATCGCCACCGCGTAGTTGGTGGCGGCGGACTGGGCGCCCTGTTCGGTGTGCGGGAAGCCGGACGCGATGCCGTTGACGGTGGTGCCGACGGGCTGGTCGCCGCTGGCGGCCGGGCCGGCACCCGAGGAGGCACTGGGGGCGGCGCGGTCGGCGGAGCTGCCGCCGCTGCCGGGGTCGGGTCTGCCGCGGTTGGCGATGGAGATGGCGACCACGAGCAGGGTGACGACTACGAGGACGGTCAGCAGGGCGCGCAGTGGGCGCGACTGACCGAGGGTCGGCGGGGAGGAGGGCTGTTCGCCGATCGGCAGCCGCGTACGGGTGTGCGGCTGGTCGTCGGACAACGGCACGGCGGCCCTCCTGGTGCGGGGAGCCGCGGGCGGCTCCGGGGGCCCTCCGCCCGGGGGCGGGCGCGGACGGAGGGTGGGAACGGGGGTGGACTCCTGGGCGGGTCGGCCACTGGGGAGGTACGGGCGGGGACCTGTCCTCAGGTGGGCCGGGTCACTGCTGTCCGATCGTCAGATCGCCATGCCGTAGACAATGGTGAACAGAGTGCCGAGTGATCCAATGATGAACACGCCGGTCAGCCCGGCAATGATCAGCCCCTTGCCCTGTTCGGCGCCGAAGCTGTCGCGCATCGCGGTCGCACCGATCCGCTGTTTGGCGGCACCCCAGACCGCGAGGCCGAGGCAGACGAGGATGGCGACGGCCATGATGACCTCGACCATCACCCGGGCCTCCGAGCCGAGGCTCGCGAACGGCCCCCAGTCCGGGGCGATTCCGCCGATGATGGTGTCGATGTTCGGCTTCTTGGGTGGGTCATCGGCCAGGTGGCCGACCGCATAGGTGTGCACGCTGCTCAGGTTCATTTCCATCTCACCGCCCGATCAGGCAAATTCAAGGGCCCGGACCCCGCCCGCGCGAAGGGTCGGTACCTATTCTTGGCCAGATCTGATGTCGACTTGGCTACTTCTCGCGGATTGGTCGTGAGGCATCGGACACGTACGCGAGGATGTCCACCGTACGAAGGATAGCGCTCACTCCTTGTATCTCTGATGATTGCGGTGAGCAACGCCTTCCGGGACACTTCGACTGACGATTCGTCGGGATGGTGCTGATGGTACTCCGGAAGGCCGGTACGGCCGCCGTCGCTGCGGGAGTTGTCGCGTTCGGATTCATCGGCCTGGTGACGATGGGGACGTATGCGGCAAGTGGGACGCCGCAGCAGTCGGCGAATCGTTCCGCCCTCTCTCCGGGAACCGTTCCGGCCGCTTACCAGGACGCGATCCAGAAGTGGGGATCGCTCTGCCCGGAGATCTCCCCGCCGATGCTCGCGGCGCAGCTGTACCAGGAAAGCGGTTTCGACCCGAAGGCCCAATCCGGCGTCGGGGCGCAGGGAATGGCGCAGTTCATGCCGGACACCTGGCCGATGTACGCCACGGACGGTGACGGGGACGGCAAGAAGGACGTCTGGAACCCGTACGACGCGATCGCCTCGGCGGCGGTCTACGACTGTGCGCTCGCCAAGGACGTCGTCGGCGTACCGGGTGACCCGCAGGCCAACATGCTGGCCGCCTACAACGCCGGGCCGTACGCGGTGACGAAGAACAGGGGCGTCCCGCCGTACAAGGAGACCCAGGGCTACGTGCGGAACATCCAGGCGATGGCACGCAGTTTCACCGCGCCGACCGCCCCGCTGGAGGTGTCCGCGCAGTCGGCCGCCGCGATCTACTTCGCGCAGACCAAGCTCGGCACGCCGTACCTGTGGGGCGGTGAGGGACTGCCCTCGCAGAACGGGCAGTTCGACTGCTCCGGGCTCACCCATGCCGCGTACGAGACCGTGGGCATCAACCTGCCGCGGGTGGCCAACGACCAGTGGTACGCCGGCCCGCACCCGTCGCGCGATCAGCTGCGGCCGGGGGACCTGGTGTTCTTCGCGACCGACCTGAGCGATCCGCGCAGCATCCACCACGTCGGGATCTACGTGGGCGGCGGCTACATGATCAACGCGCCGCACACCGGGGCGGTGATCCGCTACGACAAGATCGACACCCGGGAGTACATCGGTGCGACCCGGGTCACCTCGGACGGCGCCCAGGCGCTGCCGACCCGCAACGGCAACGGCGCGGTCAACGCCCCGAGCCGTCCGGGCAGCACGACCCCCGTCGCGCCCATCGCCGTGCCCACGGCCGCCCCGGCGGACGCCACGGGCCAGCCCTCCCCCGTCCGTCCCGCCGTGGCCGCCCCGCCCGCTCCGGCCGGGCCCGGCCTCCCGGTCGGGGGCGGCTGAGCCGGCCGTCGACCTGTGTGTGCCCTGTGGACGCTGAGTCAAGTTTCCATAACCGCGCGTTTCCGTGGAACGCTGTGCCCCGGCGATGACGTTGGGTCCGGTGGCCCCTCGTCAGCTTTCCGCGCCGGGCGGGCCCCGGCCGGAACGAACAGGTGCTGCGGATCAGAAGGAGGTGCGGCGTGTCGACGCCGCTTGCCGACACGACCAACCCCGACCTCGGTCTGCTGTACGCCGTCAACGGCCTGGCCAAGAGCTCCCCGCGGTGGCTCGACCACCTGGTCTCCTGGGTGGGCGAGTACGGCATCCTGATCGGCCTCGCCATGCTCGGGCTGGTGGCCTGGCTGCAGGCGAGACGCCGGCCGGACGCGCCGGTGGCGATCGCCGGACTGCTCTGGGTGCCGCTCTCGACCGCCGTCGCCGAGTTGGCCAACCTGCCGATCGCCGCGATCGTGGACCGGCCGCGGCCCTTCGTCGACCACCCCGGGCTGCTGGTGCTGGTGGACGGCAAGGCCGGCACCCACTCCTTCGTCAGCGACCACTCGACCATGACGATGGCCGTCGCGGTGGCGCTGTTCCTGGTGAACCGGAAGCTGGGCTGGATCGCCGGGGGCCTGGCCCTGCTGCAGGGCTTCTGTCGGATGTTCATGGGCGTCCACTACCCGACCGACGTGATCGGCGGCTTCGCGCTGGCCGTCGCCGTGGTGCTGCTGCTGGCGCCGATCGCGATGGCGGTGCTGGTCCCGTTCTGCCACGCGCTGAGCCGGACGGCCGTCGCCCCACTGATCCGGGCGCCGGAGCGCGGCGGCACGGCCCGCGGCGCGGCCCCGCGCGGCCGTCGGCGCGGGCGGGGGGCGGTGCGTTCCGAGGAGCAGCCGCCGGAGTCCGACCTGGCGGCCTGAGGGCCGCAGGAACCGGTTCCGGGGAGAGGTCTAGTCCGGCTCGCCGGCGCCGTACTGGGCGAGGTGCCCGGCTCCCTCGCGGCGGGCCAGGTCGCGCGAGCGGCGGGCTGCGGAGTACCAGCCGCAGCTGCAGGTCGCGAAAGCAAAGGAACCGCGTTCGCTGACCGCGACACGGTGCTCGGGCATCCGGGTGGTGCCGGGGGCCACCGGCAGCTCACTGCGCACGCCGTTCACCGTAACGCGCCGGATGCCCCGCGCGCGACGCGCCCCGGCTTCCCGGACCCGTAACCCTTCGCCGCTCAACTCGTTTGCCCGGAAAGAGCATCTGCCCACCCGGTGGTGTCCCGGCAGGGCAGTCGGGCCCGAGGGGGTTGTCGCGAGGATGAAGATGACCGACCAGCAGCGAACCGGGCGGCCAGCGCGCCGTCCGGGGCCGCACCTGCGCTCGGCGGCCGGGGCCGCCCTGCTCGCCGCCGTCCTGGCCGTGGGGGCCGCCGGGTGTTCGGGCCACTCCGGCGGCGGTTCCTCCGACCAGGGGGCGCCGGACCAGCTGGCCGGCGACCCGCTGACGGCGGTGCGCAACGCCGCCGACATCACCGGCCGCACCGGCGCCGCGCACACCGCCACCGAGTTGGTCACCGAGTCCGCGGAGAAGAAGGCATCCTTCACCGGGACCGGCGGCTACGACTACGTGAAACGGATCGGCCGGCTGGAGGTCCAGGTGCCGCCGGGGGCGGCGACCACCGGGAAGATCGTCGAGGTGGTCCTGCCGGGCACCGTCTACCTGCAGAACAGCGGCGCGAAGGTGCCCGCGGGCAAGTGGGTCAAGGTGGACGTGCGTCAGCTGCCGGACGGCAACCTGGTCAGCAGCGGCGCCACCGACCCGGCCTCGGCGGCGGGCGCGCTGCGCGGGGTTCAGAAGGCCGAGCTGGTCGGCACCGAGACCGTCGGCGGCGCCTCGCTGCACCACTACCGCGGCACCCTGGACCTGGCCAAGGCGGCCGAGGCGACCGGCGGTCGGGGCGGGGACGGCCTGCGGATGGGCGGTCAGACCTTCACCGTGAAGGAGGTCCCGTACGACGCCTGGCTGGACGACCAGGGCCGGCTGCACAAGGTGGTCGAGGTGTTCACCTTCGCCGGGGTCGCCGGGTCGAAGGAGGCCAAGGACCAGGTGAAGGTGACCTCGACGACCTCGCTGTCGGACTTCGGCAAGCCGGTCGAGGCCGCCGAGCCGTCGGCCTCGGACATCTACCAGATGAAGCCCTCGGAGAGCCCGAAATAGGGCAATTCCGATGATTCGCGCCGGATCGGCGTGCGGCGTTGGGGTGTGTGTATCGCAAGGCGGAGGATGGGGCACCTCCCGGCCGAGGGCTGGGGCCACGGCGACTGACGACAACGCGGCGAGACGCGTGCCCCGACGCCGCGCGCCCGGCGGGAATCGTCGGACACGCCCCGGGTCCGCCTGGGCAGTGCTCCGGCGCCGGGGCGAGACGGGGCGCCGCCGGAGCGGGTGACCGTCCGGGGAGCGACGGCCACCCGTTTCGGCGGCGCCGAGATGGCCCGTCCGTGCCATGTGGACGGGCCCCGGAGTGCCTAGGCTGGAGGTCGGGTGGCTGCCGCCCGGGCTGGCGAGGCACTGAAGGGGTGGTGCAGGTGGTGTCGTCCACGGGCGGCCGCAGCGGCGGCCACGACGACGCGGCCCTCGACGAGATCGAGCTGGCCGGCGAGCTGATGATCGCCGCGACGGCCAGCAGCGGTGACCGGCTGCCGACCGAGCGGATCGACGAGGTGCTGCTGGACCGGGCGGACCCGGGCCAGGGTCAGCGGGAGGGCGACTAGCGGACGGCCCGGGAGCTCAGCTGCGCAGCAGTCGGCCGATCGCGGCCGAGGCCTCCGCGACCTTGGCGTCCAGCTCGACGCCGCCCTGCTCGGCGGCCGCGGCGACGCAGTGCCGCAGGTGCTCCTCCAGCAGCGAGAGCGCGAAGGACTGCAGGGCCTTGGTGCTGGCCGAGACCTGGGTGAGCACATCGATGCAGTAGACGTCCTCGTCGACCATGCGCTGGAGGCCGCGGATCTGGCCCTCGATCCGGCGCAGCCGCTTCAGGTGGGCGTCCTTCTGGGCGCTGTACCCGTGCGGGCCGTGCCCGCCCTGATGTCCTGCGGCGGCCGCGGGTACGGCGGGGGTGCCGGCCTGCGGGTCGGTCCCGTGCGCGTGGTCCGGCTCGGTGCGCGCTTGCGTCGTGGTCATCGGCCCGCCTTCGTCTGAGTGCCTGGTGGCTGCGTCGGCCACCAGTGTCCAACACCGGGGCCTTCCGTGGTGTTCCGACGGCCCACCCGGCATGTGCCGAAGGGCCTGGTAGGGGCCCCGCGCGGTTCACCCGTCTGAGCGGCGCCCGGTCCCGCGCGCGCACGACCGGGACAATCCGGTCGAGGTTCCGTCAGACTGTGGCTGATGTCCGCGCGTGGCTGTGCGGTCCGGGCCGACCGGCGCGGCGGCCGAACGGAAGGGGAGGATCCGCCTCCCTCCTCGCCACCCCGTTTGCGCGATTGCGCTTGGTTGCACCTAGCATCGTTCAGTCCCTACCCCGCACATCGGAGATTTCCGTGCGTTTTAGCCTGACCCCGAAGGAGACGAGCTTCTACGACATGTTCGCCGCCGCCGCGGAGAACCTCGTCGTCGGATCGAAGCTCCTGCTGGAACTGCTGGGATCAGACGTGTCAGCCCGCGCGGAGATCGTCGAGCGCATGCGCGCCGCCGAGCACGCCGGGGACGACACCACCCATGCCGTCTTCCACCAGCTGAACTCCTCCTTCATCACGCCCTTCGACCGCGAGGACATCTACAGCCTCGCCTCGTCGCTGGACGACATCATGGACTTCATGGAGGAGGCCGTCGACCTGGTCGTCCTCTATGACATCCAGACGCTGCCGAAGGGGATCGAGCAGCAGATCGAGGTGCTGGCCCGGGCCGCCGAGCTGACCGCCGAGGCGATGCCGAACCTGCGCAGCATGTCGAACCTCACCGAGTACTGGATCGAGGTCAACCGGCTGGAGAACCAGGCCGACCAGATCCACCGCAAGCTGCTCGCCCACCTGTTCTCCGGCCAGTACGACGCCATCGAGGTGCTGAAGCTCAAGCAGGTCGTGGACGTCCTTGAGGAGGCGGCGGACGCGTTCGAACACGTCGCCAACACGGTGGAGACCATCGCGGTCAAGGAGTCCTGACCCCCGTGGACATGGCAGCACTCATCGCCGTCATCGGCGTTGCCTTCTTCTTCACCTACACCAACGGCTTCCACGACTCGGCCAACGCGATCGCCACGTCGGTCTCCACCCGGGCGCTCACCCCCAGGGCCGCGCTCGCGATGGCCGCGGTGATGAACCTGGCCGGCGCCTTCCTGGGCAGCGGGGTGGCGCACACCGTCTCCAGTGGGATCATCGAGACCCCCACCGGCAACCAGGGGATGGCGATCCTGTTCGCCGCCCTGGTCGGCGCGATCACCTGGAACCTGATCACCTGGTACTTCGGTCTGCCGTCCTCCTCCTCGCACGCGCTGTTCGGCGGCATGGTGGGCGCGGCGCTGGCCGGCGGCACCGAGGTGATCTGGAGCGGGGTCCTCGACAAGATCGTCATTCCGATGATCGTCTCGCCGGTGATCGGCCTGATCGGCGGCTTCCTGGTGATGCTGGCGATCCTGTGGATCTTCCGCCGGGCCAACCCGCACCGCGCCAAGCGCAACTTCCGGGTCGCCCAGACCGCCTCGGCCGCCGCGATGGCGCTGGCGCACGGTCTGCAGGACGCGCAGAAGACCATGGGCATCGTGGTGATGGCGCTCACCATCTCCGGCCACCAGACCACCGGCGACATCCCGGTCTGGGTGAAGATCTCCTGCGCGACCATGCTCTCGCTGGGCACCTACGCGGGCGGCTGGCGGATCATGCGGACGCTCGGCCGCAAGATCATCGAGCTGGACCCGCCGCAGGGCTTCGCGGCCGAGGCCACCTCCTCGGCGATCATGTACATCACGTCGTTCGTCTTCAAGGCGCCGATCTCCACCACCCACGTCATCACCGCGGCGATCATGGGTGTGGGGGCCACCAAGCGGATCCGCGCGGTGCGTTGGGGTGTCGCGAAGAACATCGTGCTCGGCTGGTTCATCACGATGCCGGCGGCCGCCATCGTCGCAGCGCTGATGTACTGGTTCGTCCACCTGTTCTGGGGCTGAGACCCGGACGGCCCGGACGCCGCCGCCGGCCGGTGGCGAACGGGCGGACGACACAGCAGGGCCCGCCCCCACATCTCGGGGGCGGGCCCTTCTTCATGTCCCGCGGCGGCACCGCCATGCAGCACCGCGGGACAGCTGGGGTCCGGCTTAGCCGAAGCGGCCGGAGATGTAGTCCTCGGTCGCCTGGACCGACGGGTTGGAGAAGATCCGCTGGGTGTCGTCCAGCTCGATCAGTTTGCCCGGCTGGCCCACGCCGGCCAGGTTGAAGAAGGCGGTGCGGTCGCTGACGCGGGCCGCCTGCTGCATGTTGTGGGTCACGATGACGATGGTGAACTGCGACTTCAGCTCGCCGATCAGGTCCTCGATGGCGAGGGTGGAGATCGGGTCGAGCGCGGAGCAGGGCTCGTCCATCAGCAGGACCTGCGGCTCGACCGCGATGGCGCGGGCGATGCACAGACGCTGCTGCTGACCACCGGAGAGGCCGGCGCCCGGCTTGTTCAGCCGGGTGTGGACCTCCTTCCAGAGGTTGGCGCCCTTCAGCGAGCGCTCCACCACCTCGTCCAGGACGGCCTTCTTCTTCACACCCGCGAGCTTGAGCCCGGCGACCACGTTGTCGTAGATCGACATGGTGGGGAACGGGTTCGGACGCTGGAAGACCATGCCGACCGAGCGGCGCACGGCGACCGGGTCGACGTTGGCGCCGTAGAGGTTCTCGTCGTCCAGGAGGACCTTGCCCTCGACCCGGGCGCCGGGGATCACCTCGTGCATCCGGTTGAGGGTGCGCAGGAAGGTGGACTTGCCGCAGCCGGAGGGACCGATGAAGGCGGTCACCGAGCGGGGTTCGATGCTCATCGAGATGTCCTCGATGGCCTTGGTGGTGCCGTAGTAGGCCGACAGTCCGCTGACGTCGATGCGCTTGGCCATGATCGTTGCTTCTCTCGTCTGTCTTCGTACGTCAGTGGATCGCTCAGTGTCCGCCCTTGGGCGAGCGCCAGCGTGCGATGCCCCGGGCGATGAGGTTGAGCCCCATCACGAAGGCGATCAGCACCAGCGCGGCGCCCCAGGCACGGGCGTAGCCGTTGTCGTTGTTGACCACCGAGTACTGCTGCCAGATGTACATCGGCAGGGACTGCTGCGGTCCGTCGAACGGGTTGGTGTTGATGGCGTCGGCGCCGAACACCAGCATCATCACCGGGGCGGTCTCGCCCGTGATGCGGGCGACCGCGAGCATCACACCGGTGGTGATGCCGCCGATCGCGGTGGGGAGGACGATCCGCAGGATGGTCTTCCACTTCGGCACGCCGAGTGCGTACGAGGCCTCACGCAGCTCGTTCGGGACGAGCTTGAGCATCTCCTCGGTGGACCGCACCACGACCGGGATCATCAGGATCGCCAGCGCGAGGCTGCCCGAGAAGCCGGAGTAGTTGAAGCCCAGGGCGAGGTTCCAGAGCGAGAGGATGAACAGACCGGCGACGATCGACGGGATGCCCGTCATGACGTCGACGAAGAAGGTGACGGCCTTGGCGAGCCCGCCACGGCCGTACTCCACCAGGTAGACGGCGGTCAGCAGACCCAGCGGGGCGGCCATCGCGGTGGCCAGGGCGACCTGCTGCAGGGTGCCGATCAGCGCGTGGTAGATGCCGCCGCCCGGGCCGGACTGGATCACGCCCTTCATCGAGTGGCTCAGGAAGTTCCCGTTGACCGCGCCGATGCCCTGCTGGATCGTGTAGACCGTCAGCGAGACCAGCGGGACGACGGCCAGGATGAAGGCGACCCAGACCACCGAGGTGGCGAGCCGGTCCTTGGCCTGGCGGCGGCCCTCGACCTGGGCCGAGACCAGGTAGCCGGCCACGACGAACAGCAGGGCCGAGATCAGCCCCCACTGCAGGTGGCTCTTCAGCCCGCCGACGGCGCCGATTCCGCAGCCGACCGCGATCGAGCCGACGGCGACGACGGGCGGCGTCCACTTGGGCAGCCGGTTGGCGGTCAGCGTCCGGCCGATCGGCCGGGTGTCCGACGGGACGGTCGTGGCGGCGGTCATGCGTTGGCCCCCGAGTACTCCTTGCGGCGGGCGATGATCAGTCGCGCGGCACCGTTCACCAGCAGGGTGATCACGAACAGGACGAGGCCGGAGGCCATCAGCGCGTTACGGCCGTTGTCGCCGGCCTCCGCGAACTTCAGCGCGATGTTCTGCGCGAAGGTGCCGCCGCCCGCGTCCAGGATGTGCAGCGACAGGACGCTGTTGGCGGAGAGCACCACCGCGACCGCGATGGTCTCGCCGAGCGCGCGGCCGAGGCCGAGCATCGAGGCCGAGATGATGCCGGGGCGGCCGAACGGCAGCACCGCGGTGCGGATCATCTCCCAGCGGGTCGCGCCGAGCGCGAGCGCCGCCTCCTCGTGCATCCGCGGCACCTGGCGGAACACCTCGCGGGAGACCGCGGTGATGATCGGCAGGACCATGATCGCCAGCAGGATGCCGACGGTGAACAGGTTGCGCGGGGTGCCGGTCTTGGTCTGGTCGAAGATGTACGTCCAGCCCAGGTACTGGTTCAGCCAGCTGGTCAGCCCGTCCAGGTGCGGGACCAGGAACAGCGCGCCCCAGAGTCCGTAGACGATGCTGGGGACGGCGGCGAGCAGGTCGACCAGGTAGGCGAACGGCTGGGCGATCCGCCGCGGCGCGTAGTGCGAGATGAACAGCGCGATCCCGATGGCCACCGGGACGGCGATCGCCATCGCGATGACGGCGCTGACGATGGTGCCGAAGGCCAGGACGGCGATGCCGAAGACCGGCTTCGGGGCATCCGGCGTCCACTCGAAGGTGGTGAAGAAGTTGCCGTCGTTCTTGCTGAGGGCCATGCCCGAGCGCCAGGCCAGGAAGCCGGCGATCGCGGCCATGATGACCAGCAGCAGGATGCCCGCACCGCGGGCGAGGTTCATGAAGATCTTGTCGCCGACGCGGCTGTCGCGCTGTCGGCGTTCCCTGCCTCGCGGGGCGGCAGGGGAGGATGAGGTCATTGGTCTACTCCGGTCTGGTGGCGCCGCCCCGGAAGGGGGACGGCACCATGGCGGCGGTGCCCCGGACGTTGGTGCTGAGTCGTTGGTGCGTTCCGGTGGGACGGCCCCGGCCCCCCTCGCTCACGGGGCCGTCCCACCGGTGGTCCTGTCAGGTCAGGCGAGGGCGGCGACGGCGGTCTTGACCTTGTCGCCGACGGCGGCCGGCATCGGGACGTAGCCCTTCTCGCCGATGGCCTTCTGGGCGCCGTCGCTGATGGTGTAGGCCAGGAAGGACTTCAGGGTGTCGAGGGTCTCGGCCTTGTTGCCCTTGTCGCAGGCTATTTCGTAGGTCACCAGGACGATCGGGTACGCGTTGTCGGCCTTGGTGCCGTAGTCCAGGGAGAGGGCGAGGTCGCCGTCGGTGCCCGTGACGGTGGAGGAGGCCAGGGTGAGCGCCGCGTTGGCGGCGGTCGCCTCGACGGGCTGGGCGGCACCGGTGGAGATCTTGGCGCTCTTCAGGTTGTTGATCTGGGCGAAGGACAGCTCGGCGTAGCCGATCGAGTTCTTGACCTGCTTGATCTGGGCGGAGACACCGGCGCTGCCGTTGGCGGACTGGCCGCCCTTGCCCTTCCACGCCTTGTTCGGCTCCGCGCTCCAGGCGCCGCCGGAGGTCTTGGCGAAGTAGGAGGTCAGGTTGAAGGTGGTGCCGGAGTCGTCCGAGCGGTGGAACGACTGGATCTCCGCGTCCGGCAGCTTGGCGCCCGGGTTCAGGGCGGCGATGGCCGGGTCGTTCCACTTGGTGATCTGCGAGTCGAAGATCTTGGCGGCGGTCGGGCCGTCCAGGACCAGGTTGTCGACGCCGTCGACGTTGTAGACCAGGGAGACCAGGCCGGCGACCATCGGCAGGTCGACGGCCTTGCCACCGGTGCAGACCGCCTTGGAGGCGTCGACGTCGGCGGGCTTCAGCGCGGAGTCGGTGCCGGCGAAGGCGACCTTGCCCTGGTTGAACTGCTGGACACCGGCGCCGGAGCCGCCACCGCTGTAGTTGACGGTGATGCCGGAGCAGGCGGCGCCGAAGCTGGCCTTCCACACGTCGATCGCGTTGGCCTGAGCGGTCGAACCGGCGCCCAGGAGCGTGCCGGCCTTGCCACAGTTGACCGCGGCGCTGGCCGCAGCGGAGCCGCCGGAGCTGCCGGACGCCGTGTTGGTGTTGTTGTCGTCCGAACCGCAGGCGGCGAGCGACAGCGAGCTGACGAGCGCCATGGCACCGATGGCGAGGGCCTTGGAGCGGCCGTTCCGCTGGAGCTTCACAGGGGTGTCCCTTTCTGTGGCATTGCCCGTCGCGCAGACCCTACGGATACGGCCGAGCGCGGGTTTTGCTGTGGTCCGGGGCCCGTGCGGCCCTCCGGTAGTCCCGAAAGTAGGCCGGGCAGGTGACACGACAGAAGGTCGCAAGTGAACGGGGAGTGAACCTCGAACGGATGGCAGGAAACTACGTCACGTAGTAACGGTTGCGTCACGGCAGGGGCGCGGGGAGATCACTTCCATCGTTCCTTCACCGGCGGCTCCCCGCTCGGACGCACCGGCCCAGGGCCTGTCCGGCGAGGATCCGCCGGCCAGGCCCTGACCCCCAGGATCACCAGCAGGGCGTCGATCAGCAACCGGTCGCGGTCGTGCGTCAGCCGGGCCCGGGCCTTCCCGGCCGGCAGCCACTCCAGCCGGTCCACCTCGCGGTTCGCACGGAAGGCACCGCTGGTCGGCACCGCCGCCCAGTACCGGACCTCCTTCGGACGGCCCTGCGCCAGGTAGTGCTGGGTGGGCAGCTCCGGACCGAGCAGGCAGTGGAAGCCGGTCTCCTCCCACACCTCGCGCAGCGCCGCCCCGACCACCCCCTCGCCCGGGTCGAGCTTGCCCTTCGGCAGGCTCCAGTCGTCGTACTTCGGACGGTGGATCACCGCGATCCGCGGGCGGCCCAGCTTGCCGCTCGGCTTCGGCCGGCCCGGCAGCCACAGCACCGCGCCCGCCGCCATGATCACCGGGGCGCGGCCCGCCCCGGTGGTGGGGGTGTCCTCTGCCTGCCCGGGGTTCAGGCTCTGCCCGGTGCCCGGGCGGGGCTGCCCAATGCTCAGGCGATCACGCAATTCAGGCCGTCCGTGGTGCGGGGGAATGCCCCCAGCCCTCGGCAGGGGGGATCTCCAGCCAGCCGTCCAGGCCGAGCGGGAGGTCGGGCCACCGGCGGCCGAAGGCGTACCGCGCCGCCTCCACCTCCAGTCGCTGATCAGCATGCACCACGCCCAGCACGTACGCGGTCGCGGGGGTGATCCGCGGGGTGCGCGCTGCGGTCGCGGCGGTCACCGCGGCGTCCGCCGCCTCCTGGTGCCGGCCCAGCACCGCGTCCAGCTCGTCCAGTTCGGAGGACGGGCGGCCGCACACCTCCAGCGCGTACCGGGCCCGCTTCACCAGGATCCGCAGCCGGGACCAGGGCGCGTCGTCGGCCGCCAGCGCCGTGTCCGCGTCCGTCGCGCCGCGGGCCGTCGGCACCGCGCCCAACCGGCGCAGCCCGTCCCCGCCGTACGGCGTCGCGGCCCGCTGCAGCGGCAGCTGCTGGGCGCTCGCGGACATCGCGGTGAACGCGGCCGCCGCCTGCGGCAGCAGTACCGCCGAGGCCCGGCCGCCGGCCGCCTCCAGCAGCGGCGCCTCGCCGACCAGCAGGGTCATCCGGTCCGCCAGCGCGTGCAGCCGGGCCGAGCGGAGCTCCTGGAGCACCGTGGAGTGCGCCCGGGTCCGGGCCAGGGTCAGCTGCCGGTCCAGCAGCGCCCGCGCCTTGGGCGCGCCCGCGTGCCCGGCCAGCATGCCCGTCCCCTCCGGGTCGCTGCCGCTCAGCGAGTCCAGCGCGCCCAGCAGCCGGGCCGAGCGGCGGACGTAACCGGGCTCCAGCGCCAACAGGTTGAGCAGCCAGCGCAGCTCGGTGCGCGACTCCTGCGCCCAGGTCTGCTCGAAGACGGCGCCGAAGGAGTGCAGCAGCCCGCCTATCCGCCGGACGGCCCGCAGCAGGTCGGCGGTACCGGCCGCCGGGACGGCCGCGGCCGAACCGGGTCTGGCGCCGACCTCGCCCACCGCGAGCGGCAGGGCACGCAGGAACGCTCCGGCCTGGGCGGTGAGCTGGCGGGAAAGGATGTCCCCGGCGGTCGCGGTGGAGGCCGCCTGGGCCGTCATCGGCGCATCGGTCATGGCGTGGTAGATCCCCGTTCCCCCGGGGCCGTCCCCCGGGGCTGGTGGCCGACCGCCGGAGCAGGTTCCCCTCGGGGCCCCAAGGCCCGGACTGCTCCGGCGGCTCGCATCAGTGGACGCGTCAGCGCGAGGTGGCGGCCCGGCGGCGCTGGCGCGAATCGATGAGCAGGTCCTGGACGTGCCGCAGCGGCCGGCCCTCGGCGTCCTGCGAGTGGCGGGTCCACGCGCCGTCCGGCTCCAGGTGCCAGGACTCGGTCTCGTCCGACACCCCGAGGTCGATCAGCCCGGACAGCTCGGCCCGGTGCGCCGGATCGGTGATCCGCAGCAGCGCCTCGATCCGGCGGTCCAGGTTGCGGTGCATCATGTCGGCACTGCCGATCCAGACCTCGGGATCGCCGTTGTTGCCGAACACGAAGACCCGGGAGTGCTCCAGGAAGCGGCCCAGTACGCTGCGGACCCGGATGTTCTCGCTCAGCCCGGGCACGCCCGGCCGGATCGCGCAGATGCCGCGCACCCAGACGTCCACGGGCACCCCGGCCTGCGAGGCCCGGTACAGCGCGTCGATCACGGCCTCGTCGACGATCGAGTTGACCTTGATCTTCACGTACGCGGGCCGGCCCGCCCCGTGGTGGGCGATCTCGTTGTGGATCCGCGAGACCAGCCCGTCGCGCAGGCCGCGCGGGGCGGTCAGCAGGCGGCGGTAGGACTCGCGGCGCGAGTAGCCGGACAGCCGGTTGAACAGGTCCGAGAGGTCCGCGCCGACCTGCGGGTCGGAGGTGAGCAGGCCGAGGTCCTCGTACAGCCGGGCCGTCTTCGGGTGGTAGTTGCCGGTGCCCACGTGCGAGTAGCGGCGCAGGGTGTCGCCCTCCTGCCGGACCACCAGCGACAGCTTGCAGTGGGTCTTCAGCCCGACCAGGCCGTAGACCACGTGGCAGCCGGCCTCCTCCAGCTTGCGGGCCCACTTGATGTTGGCCTGCTCGTCGAAGCGCGCCTTGATCTCGACCAGGACCAGCACCTGCTTGCCGGACTCGGCCGCGTCGATCAGCGCGTCCACGATCGGCGAGTCGCCCGAGGTGCGGTACAGGGTCTGCTTGATCGCCAGCACGTCCGGGTCGGCGGCGGCCTGCTCCAGGAAGGCCTGCACCGAGGTGGAGAAGCTGTCGTACGGGTGGTGCAGCAGGACGTCGCGCTCGCGCATCGCGGCGAAGATGTCCGGCTGGGAGGCCGACTCGACGTCGGTCAGCCCGCGGGCCGTACCGGCGACGAACTTCGGGTACTTCAGCTCCGGGCGGTCCAGCTCGGCGATCCCGAACAGGCCGGTCAGGTCCAGCGGCCCGGGCAGCGGGAAGACCTCCGCCTCGGTGATGTTCAGCTCCCGCACCAACAGGTCCAGGATGTAGGGGTCGATCGACTCCTCGACCTCCAACCGGACCGGCGGGCCGAAGCGCCGCCGCATCAGCTCCTTCTCCAGGGCCTTGAGGATGTTCTCGGTGTCGTCCTCCTCCACCTCCAGGTCCTCGTTGCGGGTGACGCGGAAGGCGTGGTGGGCCAGCACCTCCATCCCCGGGAAGAGCTCCTCCAGGTGCGCGCCCATGACGTCCTCCAGCGGGACGTACCGCTGGGGCGAGGCCTCCAGGAAGCGGGCCAGCGACTGGGGCACCTTGACGCGCGCGAAGTGCTTGTGCCCGGACACCGGGTTGCGGACGACCACGGCCAGGTTGAGCGAGAGCCCCGATATGTACGGGAAGGGGTGCGCCGGGTCGACGGCCAGCGGGGTCAGCACCGGGAAGATCTTCTGCCGGAACAGGGTGTGCAGCCGGGCCTGCTCCTTCTCCGCCAGCTCGGGCCAGCGGACCACCTCGATGCCCTCGGCGGCGAGGTCCGGCAGCACCTCCTGCTGGAAGGCGGCGGCGTGCCGGGCCATCAGCTCGCGCGAGCGGGTCCAGATCAGGTCCAGCACCTCACGCGGCTGGAGGCCGGACGCGCTGCGCTGGGCGACACCGGTGGCGATCCGGCGCTTCAGCCCGGCGACCCGGACCATGAAGAACTCGTCCAGGTTGCTCGCGAAGATCGCCAGGAACTTCGCCCGTTCGAGGAGCGGGATCCCCGAGTCCTCGGCGAGTTCCAGGACTCGCTCGTTGAACGCGAGCCAGCTCCGCTCGCGGTCCAGGAAGCGGCCCTGCGGCAAGGCTTCGAACTCCCGCTCGTCCGTGGTCGGCAACTCCGGCGGGATCCCCAGTGCACCGGACATCCGGGCCGTCGGCGACAGCGGGGCAGAGACAGGGCGGGGGATGCTCATGGGCTCCAGCTCCTCCAGCAGCAGGACGGCGTCCGGACGCGAATGGCTCTGCGGGCCGTCGTCCTCGCCCCGGGTCACCCCCGGGGACAGCGCCCACCCACCAGGCGCGGTCCGTACAGGACCGGCCGACGAATGGCGGTCGACTCTGCACGAGCGAGACACTACGGACTTCATCCTGTGATCTTCGCGGCAGCAATTGAATCCACGGTAAACACCGCATGGCCAGGAGGAAAGCTGAGTCGGTCGGAGCAAGGGGCGGTGCCGTTTTCCACCCTTCGCCCGACCGCTCGGGGCGGCCGGATTGTTCCTCCGGTACGGCCGGGACGCCCGTCCTGGACGGTCCGGCCGAACGGCGAGGGTCAGGCCGACCGGTTCGCCTGGTACTGGGCTCGGTACATGAGGTCCACCTCGTGAACGGTGAATCCCAGTCGTTCATATACCCGGACGGCGGCCGGATTGTCGGCGTCGACGTAGAGAAGGACCGTCTCCAGTCCACGCTCGCCGACCCCGGAGCCGGTCAGGTGGCGCAGGCCGGCCGCAGTCAGCGCACGGCCGAGTCCACTGCCTTGCTCGGCCGGGTCCACCCCGACCACGTACACCTCACCGAGCTCCGGCTCGGTGGCGGTGGCCGGGTGCACCTTGGTCCAGTGGAAGCCGACCACCGTGCCGCCACGGGTGGCCAGGAAGAAGCCGGCCGGGTCGAACCAGGGCTCGGCGAGGCGCTCGGCCAGGTCCTGCTCGGTCCAGGAACCCTGCTCGGGGTGGTGGGAGAAGGCCAGGGCGTTCAGCCGCAGCCACTCGGCATCGTCCTCGCCCGGGCGGAAGGTGTGGAGCTCGATGCCCTCGGGGAGGGCGACGGCCTCGGTCTGAGGACCGGTCCGGCGCATCTGCCGCAGCTCGCGGACCAGCTCGGCACCGTACGCCTCGGCCAGGTGCCGGGCCGCCGGGTGGCCGCCGTGCACCCAGAAGTCCACCGCGTCGCGGCCCGCCCGGTGGGCCTCCGCGAGCACGGCCTCCACCAGCGGGCGGGCTAGCCCGCGGCTGCGGGCCGCCGGGTCGATGACCAGCTCGGCGGCGGGGTTGGCGGTCGGACTCTCGGGGACTTCGAGCTGGCCGTAGCCGACGACGGCTTCGCCTTCGTTCCGGATGAGGTGGGTGATGCCCGGGCGGGGCGTCTCGGCGTTACGCAGCCGGAGCCGGCCCTGCTCGGACACGGCGGCCCGGCCGTCGACCGCCTGGGCCTCCGCCAGAACACGCAGGGCGCCGTCGCGCTGCTCGGGGCGGAGCACGTTGTCCGCAATGACCGCTGTCTGATCGTCCATGCACTGACGATACGTCAACGGAAATGCGAAAAGCCCCTGATCCGAATGGATCAGGGGCTTTTCCGAAGAATTGTTCGGCGGCGTCCTACTCTCCCACAGGGTCCCCCCTGCAGTACCATCGGCGCTGTGAGGCTTAGCTTCCGGGTTCGGAATGTAACC